>CAZYIH010000008.1:0-35033 GCA_964646915.1 uncultured Planctomycetaceae bacterium
ACGCCAGCCAGCACAACAAAACTTGTGATACCGCGAATCATGTTGAGTCCTCCTTGTGAGCAGTAGGGCGTCTCTTGATGCCCCGATTGAGCTTACACATCTGCGGGATGCCACCAGTCAGCAGTGTGCCTGAGCCGTTCCCTGCTCTCCAGACCGATCCGTCGGATTGCACCTTTGCTGCCCTGTTCATCCCTTCGGGCGGATACTTGCCCGCAGGCCCCGTGCCTGCGAATCCGTCCATTAACGATTATGATAAGCCAAAATCCTGAAATTGTCAAGGTGAAAAAGAAGGGCTCGGGGCACGCAAATCCGCAATTGCCGCGACGAGACGAATGCATCGGGGGAATCGCCTGGGGCGTGGATGAATCGTAGGGTTCCTTTGGAGCGGGGCATTGCGCCGGGTTTCGGGCGAATGCAGCAATGCGCCGACTCGAACCGCTCGCCGGCAAGGAGCCCACGGAGGTCGTTATGGGGCAGGAGATTATGGAAGGCAGACCGCGCGTTCTGCTCATGGACGCCGACCAGTCCGAGGCAGCGAGGCTGTGCGCCGAGCTGACGATGGCCGGGCTGTGTCCGATCCGTGCGGTGGACGAGATGGAGGCGTTGACGACCGTCCAGAACAACGGCGTGGACCTGGCGGTGCTGCATCTCTCGGCCGACTGTTTGGCCGACAGCGACCTGCCCGAGGTGCTCCGGTGCGTCAGCGAGGCGGCGTATCTGCCGGTGATCGTGGTGGCAGGGGAGGATCTCGCCGAAAGTCGCTGCCAGATCCTCAACGGCGGGGCCGACGACGTCATCAGCATACGGACCTCCGGACGCGAACTTGCCGCCCGGGCCCGGGCGCTGCTGCGCGTCAAGGCGCTGCACGATGAGCTGGCGTCCAGCCGATCGGCACTGCAGGACGCCCTCCGACGAGAACGCGCCCTGCTGAGCAAACTCCAGAGCGACTACAACCACCTGGTGGACCTCGCCACGACCGACCCGCTTACCCACGTGCAGAACGTCCGTTCGTTCCAGCAGATCCTGCACCACGAGTTCCGCGTCGCGCGGCGATACGACCATGCCATCAGCCTGCTGATGCTCGACGTGGACCATTTCAAGGTGGTCAACGACACGCACGGCCATCCCAGCGGCGACTACGTGCTGAAGGAACTTGCCGTCATCCTGAAGAACTCCGTGCGCGATTCGGACGTGGTGGCCCGCACGGGCGGGGAGGAGTTCAGCGTGATCCTGCCCAAGGCCGACCGCGAACAGGCCGCCCAGTTCGCCGAGCGCATCCGCTCGGAGACGTCCGGCCGACAGTTTGTGGTGTACGGCAAGACGATCCACGTGACGATCTCGATCGGGTTCGCGACGTATCCGCTGGACGCGGAAATCACCGACCCGGAAATGCTGGTGTACTTCGCCGACCAGGCGCTGCTGCATGCCAAGGAAAGCGGGCGCGATCGCGTGATTCCGTTCGGCGAGCTGGACCTGGTTGTCCGGCAGCGGCTCCGCCGCCAGCACCTGCAGATGAAACAGCAGACCGACCCCCACTCACCAAACGAGGGAGAGATGATATGCGAGGCAGAAACGGCAGCGGACCGATGCACCGAGCGCTGATCGACGTGGTGTTCCATCCGGACCGGCGGGAGAACCATCCCCGCTCGGAAAACACCAGGAAAGACCGTTCCATGAAAGACCGCTCCATCTCCCGGCGCGAGGATATTCCCTGGCGCGTGATGGAGCACGACGTTCACAACGTGCACTGACGCGGGGGGCAGCGTTCTACTTCAGCAGGAACGCCCGCCGGTATTCCGATGGGGTTTTGCCCGTCTGCTTGCGGAAGTGCATGATCAGATGGGCGGCGTCCCGATAGCCGCACCCGGTGGCCACCTCGGCCAGGGTGCGGTCGGTCTCCACCAGCATCCGCTTGGCCTGGTCCAGGTGGGCGCGGTGGATCTCCTCCAGCGGCGTGCGATTCAGCTCCGCGCGGAACTTCCTCTCCAGCGTGCTGCGGCAGACGTCGACGGCAGAGAGTACGTTGGTGACGGAGATCCGCTCGTGGGCGTGGTCCTGGATATACTGCATGGCCGCGGCGACGGCGGTATCGTGAACGGCCTGGGTGCGCGTGCTTTCACGCTCGATCACGCCGGCAGGGGGCAGCAGCAGATCCCTCGGCTGGGGATCGGCGTCGCTCATCATGCGTTCGAGCATGGCCGCCGCCTCGTAACCGATTTTCTGCCCCGGAATCGCGATGCTGCTCAGGGGCGGATAGGCAATGGTGCACTTGAGTTCCTCGTTGTCCACGCCGAGAATCGCGACCTCATTGGGCACCTTGATTCCCGCGTAGTACATCGCGTGCGAAGCGAGCATGCCCTCCAGGTCGGTGACGGCAAACAGCGCGACCGGTTCGTCCTGGAACCGTGTCCACTGGGTCAGCTCGGCGATCGCGTCGTCCCGGACGTGGGGCCCGGACTTGCCCGGCGCCTCGGTCTGGAAAAATATCTTCACGCTGTGGCCGTCCTTGCCGATCTCGTCGACGAACGCTTCCTGCCTCATCCGGGCGTAGTGCGACCAGGGCTGGGTCCACATCGCAAAGGTTCGATAGCCCTTCCCCAGGAAGAACCGGGCGGCGTCTCTGCCAATCGCGTCGTTGTCCGGCAGGACACGCGGGAAGGGGCTGTCTTCGCAATGCCCCGAGACGTTGACGATCGGGATGCCCCTGCTGGGGAGGTCGTGCAGGAGTCGGCGATTCGCCCCGAAAACGATCGCGCCGTCGGCAGATCTGTACGCGTCCAGCTTCATGACGTCCAGATTGACCGACGCTTCCTGGAGCACCCACGGCTTGGCGGGGATAGCGTAGGAAAATACGCCTCGTAAAATTCCGCGACAAATACCGATCGATTCATTGGCCAGCAGCAGCACGTTCTTTCGTCTATGGGCCATCAGGCATGGACCTTTCAGGGCAGCGACATATCAGTAAGCAGTACGCATTTCGACAAAGTCGGAGATGAATTCTCCTTGATCCATGAATTATCGGACAATATAGCGTACCAGGCAAGTCTTTTTGCGGAAATGCCGTTCAGAAATACTGCGTTTTCCCCAAGAATTCCGTATCGGCGTAATCAGCTTCGGGTTTTGCAGTTCAGCCCCGGGCGCGGAAAGCACGCCAACGGGCACCCCTCGCAGCGCGGGGTGGGCTTGCAGAAGTGTTTCCCGGTGGCCACCAGCAGGGCGTGATATTCGTTCCACAGGGGCACGTCCGTCGGCAGCGACTGTTGGAAGAGATCGCGCACGTCCTCGTACTTCGTCCGCTCGGGGAACAGCCCGTGACGCTGCCCGATGCGCATGGTGTAGGCGTCCACCACGAATGTGGCCAGCCCGGCTGCGTAGAGCGTCATACTGTCGGCCGTCTCGGGCCCGATTCCGTGGATCGCCAGCAGCTTCTCTCGCAGCGTCTCGGCCGGGCCCGTCAGAAAGGTCACGACATCGCCGTCGGACTCATCGGCCACCGCCTGCAGAAAGCTTCGCAGGCGACGCGCCTTGACGTTGAAATACCCGGCGGGCCTGATCAGCTCCGCCAGGTCGGCCTGGCCCAGTTCGAGCATCGCCGCGACGTCCATTGCCCCCTTGGCCCGCAGATTTGCGATGGCCCGCTCGACGTTGGCCCAGTTGGTGTTCTGGGTGAGAATCGCCCCGACGCAGATCTCCAGCGCCCCCTCGCCCGGCCACCATCCCTGCGGGCCGAAGTGAGCGAGCATCGCTTCGTACATCTCGGTCAGAATTCTGCCGTCACGCTCAGCCACAGACTCTCCCTATCCTCAAACGACTTGCCCAGTCGCTCCCAAGCCGGGTATTCTCAGCGACCATGACAGGGTACGAAAGTGAGAGCACCGGCGCCAAGTCAGCCGATGGGGACGATATCGGGAAGCGGCTGCATCTGAAGACTCCATCGCAACTGAATGTTTCCTCGTGGATTCTGTTCATCGTTGGCGGAATCGCGTTGACGGTCGGACTCTCGCGGCTGATCGGCTGGGACACGTACAACAAGAACAGTTCCACTTGGGTGAAGTTGTTATGGGTCGCGGTTTTCCTGGCTGCGGCGGTTGTATGCTTCGTGCTGGCATTTCGGGCTGCATGCAAATCGCGGGCGGCCGACGGGCTGGGTTTGTGGGCCGGGGTTTTCTCGCCTCGCAGACTGGTGGCGCCCTGGCAGGACGTCGCGGCGATTCGTTGCGGGGTGGACGGGGACCAGTTGATCGTGCACACGGCGACCCAGACACTCCGGTGGACTGTGGTTGAGGCGGGGGTGGCTTCCTATCGGCTGCGATGGCGATGGAGGCGCGAGATCAGCTGCAGTGCACAACGTCCGATTCCCAGAGCGGTCCGGGCTGTGAAAACCTACGCCGGTGTGTGGGTTGGTGCCGTGTTGGTCGTGATCGCGATACGAGCCATCTGGTGGGATCGAGACCCGGAAAGCTCCTGGTATTGGCTGATACCGGCCATCGTGACGTTGGTTGGTGTCGCGGTCATCCTGCTTTGCCTTCGCGTCTCGGCGCTTGTCTGGTACGCAACGCCCGAGGGGCTCACCGGTCCCGAGGGGTCCGGTCGCTTCGTGAGCTGGGACGATATTCGCTCGATTGCGATGAACGCGGAGGACAGAAAGATCCAGGAAATCACCCCGGCCGCCGACCGCGAAGGACGCAACCGGTTGGTCCGTGTCGAAACGAGAGATCGACACTTTCGGCTGGTGCTTCCCGAGGACCCGCGTTACCGCATCGAACGGCTGTTGGTGCGCCACGCCCGGCATGCCGCGGTTTTCGTGGAGTTTACCGGAGATGCCTTCCCGCCGAGCAAAGCACCGTCCCTTGATATGATCGGGGGGCTGGTCCGGCGGGCGCGCAGTGCCGCCTCGAAATACGGCCTGGCCGCCGCCGGGTATCTGTTCGTTGTCCTGCTCTGTGTGCTGGGGCTGGCGTGGGCGGTGTGGCTGTATCTGGACCTGGGGATCCTGCCGTTCTACCTGGAGGCAGTCCTCGCCCTGATAGCACTCGCAAGCGGGTCGGCGGTCGGTGCCTCAACATCCTGGAAGCACGCTCGGCTGCTGGCTGCACGGGCCGATCGCATCGAGGACGACTTCCGCGACCCGGCGCGGCGGGAGGAACTGCTGCGGGCGCGGCAGCGGTTTGGGATCCGGGGTTTGTGGTCCGCCTCGCCCAGCGACCAAGAAAGCGGAGATCGCCCATGAAACTACGCATTCGCTACAACGCGCCGGTGTTGCTGACGTTCTCGCTGCTCGCCCTGGCGGTTCACGTGATGGACACGACAGCCGTCCCGGGGCTGACCGGGCGGTGGTTTACGCTGCCGGGATGGTTCGACTGGGCCCATGCCCCCAACTACCTGAGACTGGTCACCTACACCCTCGGCCACAGCGACTGGGAGCACCTGCTGGGCAACCTGCCGATCGTGTTGCTGCTGGGCGCGTTCGTGGAGGACAAGTACGGCTCGCGGGACATCCTGGCGATGACGCTGGTGACGGCGCTGGTTGCGGCGGTGCTCAACGTGCTGCTGTTCGAGAGCGGTCTGCGCGGGGCAAGCGGGGTGGTGTTCATGCTCATCGTGCTGGCGTCGCTGGGCAACGTGCGTCGCGGCGAGCTGCCGTTGACGTTCGTGCTGGTGGCGGGGTTCTTCCTGGCCGGCGAGGTTCTCGCCTCCCGGCAGCCGGACCGGACGGCCCAGTGGGCGCACATCGCCGGCGGCGTGGTGGGCGGCGTGTTCGGCCTGTTGATAGGCCCGCATCGCGGTGGCGACGGCAGCGGCGAGTAGCCCGCAGCGGGGGTGGTCATATCGGGTCGGCGAGGTCTTCGTCACCCAGCAGCGTGTAGCCGTGGCGGGTCAGGGCGTGGCAGGCGAGGGTATGGTCGTCCACGTGCAGGACCATCACCGGGTTGCCGCGGCTGTGCTCGGCGAGGGTGTAGGCGAAGTGGATGCTCAACTCGGCCCGCATCAGGAGGCTGCAGACGTCGGTGAGCGTGTCCTGGGTGGGCATTTCCACCAGCAGCACGCTGCTTTCGGTGAAGCGGTAGTCCTCGCGTCTGAGGATGACCCGTCCTTTGCCCGGGTCGGAGAACACCACGCGCAGCACGGCCCAGTCGGTCGAGTCGATCACGCTCATGCCCATGGTGACGAGTTTTTCCTCATCGAACATTCGCAGCATTTCGCCCAGCTGCCCGATGCGATTGACCAGGAAGACGCTGAACTGCGTGGCGAAGGGTTCTTCGTGGCCTCGTTTGGTTTGCTCTTGCGCGGATGCCATACACTCGCCTCGTTCTGTGCCCGCCCGACGGGGGGCTGCTCTCATTTTCGGCTTGTCAGGCCCGGCTTGGCCAAGTAAAAGACGGAATCATGAAATTCTCAGCCATCGTTTCAGGGATGATTGTGGCTGTCGGGCTGACCGGTTGCGTCGAGCGAAAAATGCTCATCACGACCGAGCCGGCCGACGCCGTGGTGCAGGTCTCCGACGTTGAAATCGGCCGGTCTCCTGTCGAGAGAACCTTCACGTGGTACGGCGATTACGACATCATCATCCGCAAGGAAGGGTACAAAACACTCAAGACCCACGCGAACCTCACCCGCCCGTGGTACGAGGTTCCGCCGCTGGATTTCTTCAGCGCCATCGCCCCGTGGACTTATCACGACCGGCGGTATCTGCATTTCAAGCTCGACAAGCTCCAACTGCCCGACGACGACGAACTCATCCGCCGGGCCGGTGAGATGGAACAGCGGAACCTCCAGCCCGTCGGCGATTGAGCGACGCTGCTTACCCGCCGTAGGACCCGGATTCCAGGGCGTCTTCCACCAACTCGTTGGGGTCCATCGGAACTTCCGGCTGGGGCCAATGGTCCGGGGCCTCATGGAGCACACTGCGGAGAATCACGTCCGAGAGGGGGAACGTCCGCAGAACATCCTGCCGGGTGGCCTGCAGCTCGGTCTCGTCATCTATCTGTCGGTACAACGTGAATCCACCGGAATCGATGGTGTACACGACCACGCCGCCCTTACCGCTCACGGCCCGCCAGGCGATTTCCTCACCGCCCTCGATCTGACCGGACGGGCCCCGGTGGTCCATCACGATCTTATGGAACTGGATCACCCCGTCCTTGGGAGGCTGATAGTCGTAGATGATCTCAAATTTCGCCTCCACCTTCCGACGGGCGACCATCGCCATCACCAGCGGCAACGAGCCTTCGGGGATGTAATTGTCGCCCGCGCCGGCCTGGGATTTGAGCCTGCTCTTCTCCACCCGCTGGTTGAGATGGATGCTGCCGTCTTTGAACGTCGTGGTCGTGTCGTTGGTGAGCGTAATGCTGTTGGGCAGGATGTTCACGCGCCCCGCGTTGTACAGCGAACTGCCCAGGTGGTTGCTCAACTGCCAGGTCGCCCAGTGTCCGCTGGATCGGCCCTCCATACGGCGAATCGTTACTTTGATCCCGCGGTAGGTCCCGTCCGCGTCGCGGCGGTGGGCGTAGTAGCTCCAGGCGACCGGTTTGCCGGACTGGGTGGTGATCGTCCAGTGCTCGCGGCCGGGGCTCCAGACGGCGTCGGCGCCTTTCTCTTTCAGGGCAGCCATCACTTTGGCGCCGTTGCGCGTGAGTCGCCCGCTGGTGAGTGTCAGTCCCCAGGCAGCCAATACGCTGGCCACCAGCACCGCGAACATGATGATGCTGATCGTCCGATGTCGGCTGGCAGTGTCCATTTCGTTCTCGCCTTGCATGTCGATATCCTACGCAGGGCGCGGGGCAAATGCAAAGCCTGTTGACCTCGACGCCTCGGCCGGGGAGACTACTCCACCGACAGACAGCCCCCGTCGGCTGGAGACCCACGTGAGCGCGAGAACCGACCAACCCCGAACATCCTCCACCGAGCCCGCGCCGGGTTCGCCGCAACGATGGCGCGACTGGCTGGCCGCCCTGGGACTGATGCTGCTGGGCGGGGCACTTGTGACGCTCGCCCAGCCGCCGATGGACCTTTGGCCGCTGGCGTACGTCTCGCTGGTTCCGTTCCTCCTGGCCACGAGGCGCATCCGCTCAACCCGCGGCGTGATCCTGGCCGGCTGGGTCACCGGGGTGCTGTTCTGGGCGGTCAACCTCCATTGGCTCAGTTGGGTCACCCCCTGGGGCGTGGGATACATCGCAGCGGTGCTGTATCTGGCGGTGTATTGGCCGGTGACGGCGTTGCTGATGCGGGCCGCCTTCCGCGCCGGTTGGGCTACGTGGGTGACGCTGCCGATCTTCTGGGTCGCCCTGGAGTTTGCCCGCGCGTATGTCATCAGCGGGTTCCCGTGGTTTTTCCTGGCCCATACCCAATGGCAGCAGACCGTGCTGATCCAGATCGCCGACGTCACGGGCGTCTACGGCGTGTCGTTCTTCGTCGCGATGGTCAACGGCCTGGCCTGCGACGCACTGCTCGCCTGGCGGGCGCGACGCGCGGGCCCAGCCGACGATGCGCCCAGCCGTCGGAGCCTGATCGCCGGACTCGTCGTGACGGGGGCTCTGCTGGTGGGGCTGCTGGGGTACGGGTTCTACCGTCGCATGGAGACCCGCGACGCTGTTCGCCCCGGGCCGGTGGTGGCGGTGGTGCAGCGGGCGTTTCCGATCTCGCTGTGGCATGAAACCTCGCGCATGGAAATGATCGAGCAGTACTACCGCTCGACGCGATACGAGCTGGCCTCCGCGATCGATCCGACCGTGGGTTGCGACCTGGTCGTCTGGCCGGAGACGATCCTGCCGGCAGGGCTGAACCGGGAGTTTCTCACCATGGACATGGCCGCCCTTTCCGACGAGGACGTCGCCGCCCTGGGCGGGCAAAGCGTGGAAGATGTCACCCCCGAGCAGATCGAACGCGGCAGAGTGGGTCTGATCGAGCAGCAGGAAGGTCTGCGCAGCTTGGCCGGGCAGATCGCCGACCTGGCCCGGCGCGTGGGATGCCCGATCCTCGCGGGTGGTTCGACGATCCATCATCGCCCCGACTACCCGCGCCCGATCGACCGCTGGCGCATCCGCAACAGCGTGGTGCTCTTCGACGGAAACGACCTGCCCGCCGAGGGGGTGTACTCCAAGATGCACCTGGTCCCGTTCGGCGAGTACGTTCCCTTCCGGGAAAGCGCGCCGGGGGTCCATCGGACGCTGCGGTGGTTCGTCCCGGATGTGATGAGTCAACTGGACTACGGCAGAGAGGTGACGTTGTTTCCCGTGGTCGGTCAAAACAAGCGGGCGGGCGGCGAATGGTCGGCCGCCACACCGATCTGTTACGAGGGCACGTTCGGGCGCGTCTGTCGCGAGATGGTGATGTCCGACGGCCACAAGCGGGCGGACATCGTCCTGAACCTCTCCAACGACGGCTGGTTCGCCTTCCCCACCGGTCGCGACGAGTGGAGCGGGTCGGCCGAGCACCCTCAGCATCTGGCGCATTACGTGTTTCGCGCCATCGAGACGCGCTGCCCGGTGGTCCGCTCGGTGAACACGGGGGTCAGCGCGTCGATCAGCTCCGACGGCGAACTGCTTTCGGTGCTCTCGCAGGATGGCCGATGGGCGATGGTCACCGGCGTGTTGCTCCTGGACGGCCAGGACAGCGGGGGGGTGGTGCAGCGGGGCCCGCAGGTACTTGTTGACCGAAGGGTGACGCTGTATAGTGTCGCCGGCGACGGGTTCGCCATCGTGGTGGGCCTCTCGGCGCTGGGTGCGATGGTCGCGCTCATCGTGCGAGGCAAACGCAGATCAAGTCGAAGGAACGGAGTCACATGAATTCAATGCGATTCAAGGGGATCGGTGCGGTTCTTCTGGTGGCAGCGGCGCTGCAAGTCGGCGGATGCGTCAACGGCAACGAGAAGGAAGAAACGCTGCAGGTTCGCCCCTCCCAGGCACTGATCGACGCCCGGACGGTTCTGCTGCGATCGGTGGATCACCAGAACCCCATCATCCGGGCATACGCCCTGGAATCCACAGCCGACCTGCTGGGAAAGGACGCCGGCGGGGCTTTGATGCAGGCATTGAATGACCCTGCCTACAACGTCCGATTCGTCGCGGCGATGTCCATTGGCGAGATCCGCTACGCACCGGCCCGGGACAAGCTCCTGGAGATGTCCAAGCCCGTCAAGGGCGTCGGCGAGCCGGACTACCGCGTTCTCTCGGCCGTCGTGTACGCGCTGACGCAACTGGGCGACGACGAATATACCCGCAAGCTGGCCGGCGGACTGGTGAGCCAGCTGCGCCACCGCGAGCCGGAAATAAGGGCGGCCGCCGCGTGGGCGATGGGCGCCATCGGGCATCCCTCGGCGGTGGCCCCGCTGAAGGGCATGGTCAAGGACGAGCAGTCCGACAAGGCCCGGCAGACGATGATCGAGGCGCTGGCGGTTCTCGGTGAGCAGCGCTACCAGCGGTTCCTCGAAGCGAGCAAGTACTCGGACATAGAAAACCGCGTCTCGGCCGTCCGCACGATGGGGCGCGTGGGCACCCGCGAGATGGAGGCGGTGCTTTCGGACATGGCGTGGTCCAACCAGCCCCCGCAGGTGCGGGCGGTGGCGATGGGCGAGCTGGCCCGACTCAACGCCGGGAGCAAGGATGGGTTGCAGTACATCCGCCAGTGCGTTCGCGGGCCACGCAGGATGCTCGAAGAGGCCATGGCCGGTCGACGTGAGGTGGAAAGCTCCGAGGTCTACGATCTCCAGCAGATGGCCGCCGAGGCGCTGGGCAAGACCGATCAGGAAGTCGCTGTCAACGATCTCCACCCGCTTTTGAGCAGCCCGGACCCTGCCGTTCGTGTGGCGTCTGCCATGTCGGTGATGAAGCTGCTGGCGGCGTATCGCCCGGAGACCGCCGCGGGACTGGGCGAGCAGATGGAGCAACGCGCCGAGGAGATTGAGGCGGTCCACGAGGGTCGCATCGACGATGTCCCGGACAAGAAGCTGCAGACCTCCGGCGCGAAGGACTGACGCGGATGCTGCCGGGCTGGAAATTTGCTTGACTTGGATATGCCCGGACCTACAATCAGCGTCGGTATTGCCCCGCGGCAACGCAATCATCATATTATCTTGACGGTTTGCCAAAGTCATTGGAGTTCCCGAGCCGCCGATCGGCTCTGTGAGTGTAAGGAGACGTCGCTTGAGCATTCTAACGAAGGTATGCATCGTCCTGCTGGTTGTTGTGGCGCTGCTGGTCACGCCCATTTTCATCACGCAGGCCACCGTCCCGGCGAACTATCGGATGGCATTCGAGCAGGAACTCCAGCATAAGAAAGCCGCCCTGCAGACCGCCCGCCAGTATCAGATCGCCGCGACCAACGCCCGCGACCAGCTGACGCGCATGCAGAAGGCGGCCTCGGCCAGCAAGGCCGAGCTCCAGCGGGACAAGGCCAGTCTCCAGCGTCAACTCGACGCCAAGGAACTCCGCGTCGCCCAACTGACCGGCAAGATCGACAATGTCGAACAATCGCTGGAGAAGCTGCAGACCTCCTACAACAAGGAAATCGAGTATCGCGATTCGATCGTCGCCCAGCTGAAGAGCACTCAGGAGGAAGTCGACAAGCTGCGGGCCCAGAACCGCCAGTTGTCCAACTCGCTGCGGCAGGAACAGTCTCAGGTGGCCCGTCTGCAGAAGGCGCTGAACCTGCAGGAAGAGATCGTCGCCGAGAAGAACCGCGAGATCGATGAGCTCAACGAGAAGATCGTCCAACTGCAGCGCACCGGCGCGACGGCCGTCGCCAAGGGCGACGACGAAGGCACGGTGGCGGCTCCGGCGAACATCTCGGGTACGGTCACCAGCGTTCGCGACAATCTCGCGAGCATCAACATCGGCTCGGCCCAGGGCGTCAAAGAAGGCATGAAGCTGATGATCTACCGTGGTGATAACTTCGTCGCCTACCTCCGAGTCGAGGAGGTCCGGGTGGATCGCGCCGTCGGCACCGTTGCCGATCAGCGACTCCAGCCGATGCAGGACGACAAGGTCGCCTCTCCCTCGGCGTTGGAATAAGGAGGCACCATGACCCAGATGCAACAGAACGCCCCGGTTGTGGAAGTCAAACCGCAGGCGAACATCTACACCGTGCTCGTACTGGTCGCACTGATCGCACTGATCGCAGCAGCCGCGATCGTGGTGATGAACCTGACCAACCCCGTCGCCGACGGCGGATACGGGTTGGAGTTCGGCGACCTGTTCAAACCACTTACCGACCCGCTTGCGGGTGCGGAATAGCGAAACCCACACCGACGGCCGGCGTTCAAGACGTCGGCCGTCGCTGTATAGCAAGCCGTCACCTCCCGCCGAACCCGGCGCGGTGCAGCGGGCAGGGAATGCCCGCGGTGAACGGGGCAGGGGAGTTCGCTCCCGACCGTTCCCAGCAAAACAGGCTGGACCGGAACATTCCGATCAGCCGACAAGACAAGAAGAGATAACGGACTATTTCTACTGGCATCGACGCCACATAGGAAATCGCGGCCATGATCTTCGATCCCATTTTGGGCCTGTTCTCCCTGGACATGGGCATCGACCTGGGCACCTGCAATACGCTCGTGTCCATTCGAGGCCAGGGTATCGTGCTTAACGAGCCTTCCGTGGTCGCTGTACGCCGTGGCAGTAACAAGG
This sequence comes from uncultured Planctomycetaceae bacterium, assembly GCA_964646915.1. Taxonomy (GTDB): domain Bacteria; phylum Planctomycetota; class Phycisphaerae; order SM23-33; family SM23-33; genus CAZFPT01. The sequence continues at coordinate 12,621 of CAZYIH010000008.1, forward strand.
TTCTCCACCTCCGCAGCGGCAGCGCCGTGGGACTGGTCGCCAAGGAAATGCTCGGCAAGACGCCCGGATCCATCACCGCGATCCGCCCCATGAAAGACGGCGTGATCGCCGATTTCGATATCACCGAGGAAATGCTGGGCTACTTCATCAAGAAGGCCCACCGTCGACGACGCTTCATCAAGCCCCGCGTGGTGATCTCCATTCCCTCGGGCATCACCGCCGTCGAAAAACGCGCGGTCCTCAACTCCGCCGAACGTGCCGGCGCACGCCGGGTGTATCTCGTGGAAGAGCCCATGGCCGCCGGGATCGGGGCGGGGTTGCCCATCAACGAACCCACCGCCTCGATGATAGTCGACATTGGCGGCGGCACGACCGAAGTCGCCATCATGTCCCTGGCGGATATATCGGTGTGCGAGTCCATCCGCGTGGCTGGCGACGATATGGACGAAGCCATCGCCGCCCACATGAAGCGAACCTACAATCTCATGATCGGCGAGCAGACCGCCGAACGCATCAAGCTGGAAATCGGGTCCGCCGCCGCGATGGAAGAAGAGATGAGCATGGAAGTCCGCGGCCGGGATATGATCTCCGGGCTGCCGCGGAAAACCGTCATCTCCTCGGAGGAAATTCGCGAAGCCCTCAAAGAGCCCATCGGCGCGATCATCGACTGCGTCGTTCGCACGCTCGAACGGGCCGAGCCCGAACTCGCCGCCGACCTGGTGGACAATGGAATCACACTCGCCGGGGGCGGGGCGCTGCTGCGGGGGATGGACACCGTCCTGTCCAACGCGACCGGGCTGGAAGTCGCCGTCGCCGACGACCCGCTCACCTGCGTTGCCCGCGGGACGGCCGTCTATCTGGAGAACATCGAAGCCTGGAAGGATACGATGGACTCCGACGAGGACGAATTCTAGCGACCCCTCCCGCCGCCGAGTCGGCATCCGCGTCTCTGCCGCCCCCCCGCCTGCCTACCCGACGTCCGCTGCGCCCATGCGAACGTAGTTCATCGCCCCCAATGCCGTGCGAATCCGCACGACCTCGCGGTCGCCGGGGAACACGTGGCGATGCACGTCCGTACCCTTCGGGCCGGCTACGCCGATGAACACCAGCCCGACCGGTTTCTCCTCCGTGCCGCCGCCGGGCCCGGCAATTCCCGTGATGCCCACGCCCCAGTCAGCCCCGATCGCGTCGCGCACGCCCTCGGCCATCCGGCGGGCGACCGGTTCGCTCACCGCCCCGTGCCGGATAAGGACGTCTTCGCTCACCCCTAAAATCGCCTGCTTCACGCCGTTATCGTACGCCAGCACCCCGCCGCGGAAGTATTCGCTCGCGCCGGGCACGTCGGTGATCATCTTGCCCACCAGGCCGCCGGTGCAACTCTCCGCCACCGCGAGGGTCGCGCCGGCCTCCCGCAGCCGATCGCCCAGCACGCCGGCCATGGTCTCGTCGCCCTCGCCGATGATCATCTCGCCCAGGCGGCGGTGCAGTTCATCGGCGTCCTTCCCGGCCAGTTCGTCGGCCTCGGCGCGGGTGTCGCCCCGCGCGACGATGCGGATCGACACGCGCCCAGCCTTGGCGGTGGTTCCGATGGCGGGGTTCCTGCCGCGTTGCATGAGGTCGGAGATCATCCCGCCCAGGTCGGATTCGCCCGTGCCGAAGGTGTGCAGAATGCGATGGACGATAGCGGCTTCGCCGTCGGGCAGGCAACCAGCGACGGACTGGCGGAACATTTCCCGCATTTCGTGCGGGACGCCGGGCATGAGCACGACGGTGGCGTCGTGGAGCGTCGCCATCGCGCCCGGAGCGGTGCCCACGCCGTTGGGGAGCGAGTCGGCCCCGTCGGGAACGTTGGCCTGCACGATGTTCGTCTCGGCCATGGTTCGCCCGCGACGCTCGAAAAACGCGCGGATCTCCGCGAGGCGTTGCTCGTCCACGTGAAGACCCACGCCCATCGCCTCGGCGAGCGCGTCTCTTGTAACGTCGTCGGCCGTCGGTCCGAGCCCGCCGGTGACCAGCACCCAGTCCGCCTCGTGGCTGGCCCGCTGGATGGCAGCGGTGATGGCGGGTTGATCGTCGGGTGTGGTTTCGTGGCGGGTCGTGGCGATTCCCCGCAACGCCAGCTCGCGCGACAGCCAGGCGCTGTTGGAGTCCACGGTTTGGCCGGAAACCAGCTCGTCGCCGATGGCGAGTATGACAGCCTTCATGGCAGCAGAGTCCTTTCGATCAGCGCGTCGCAGTGGGGGCACCGCAGGGGCAGGCCCTTACGCAGCTCGCCGCGCGGGATGAGTTCGTCGCAGAACGGGCAGGGCAGCGAGGCGTCCACGTCGGTGTCGCCCTCGTCGCCCTGGACGCGTCGAGCGGTTCGGTGGAACATGATGGCCGCCGGGATCGCGGTCAGGAAAAACGTGATGAGAAACCATCCCGCCGGCGATCGGCCCCGCCGACCGGCGGAGACCGCCACGCGAATGCACGAGACGACGTACAGCGCCGCAAGCACCCCCGCCAAGGCGAAATGCACCGGGTGCCAGTTTTCGAATAGCGATCGGATCGTGTCCATTCCCACATGGTATCAGCCCCGGGGAGGGGGGCAAACGGCAAATGTTTCACTCGCCCGCTCCGAAGGGTATACTGTCATTCATCTTGCAGGAGAACTGATGTGAACCGACGTCGTCTCATCCTATGTGTGCTGGTCTGGCTGGCTGTGGGCTCGGCGGGTTGCGGCAGTGAGTTTACCCGAGGCCGCGGGCCGGGCGGGTCGCGCGTGACCTCTTCGCGGGCATGGACGGTTACGGGCGACCTCTCGCACCCGGAATACATGGCCGACGATCGCGACGCGACGGTCGCCATCAGCGGCGGAACCTACCGCGGGGCGGAAGTGACCGTGGACTTCTCCAAGCCCTGCCTGCTGAACATGATCGTGATGCGACATGGCAGTGGTCACGAGATGGGCTTTCCCCGCCGGGTCGCCGTCGCCACGAGCATGGACGGAGAGAACTGGAACCACGCGATGGTCGCCCTGGGAACCCGCCGCGTGACGGTGGTCCCGCTGGTGACGCCGACGCTGGCTCGCTACATCCGCCTGCGAGCGCTGGAAGAAGGCGGCGAGCCCTGGGCGGTCGCCGAGCTGATCGTGCAGTAAGACAGCGGGCCCGCGCCGTGGACGCCGTCGTCCGGCAGTACCGCCCGGAAGGACCGAACGCATGACCGACGATCCCAACGAATCTCCACCACAGCCCGCCGGGCGACACGGCGGTGACGGCCGATATCTCGCCCTGGTGGCGGGGTTGCTGATCATCATCATCGGCGTGCTGGCCGCCCTGTGGCAGCGCGAGCGGTCGGCGGCGTCCGAGGCGATGCGCGAGCTGTCGCAGCTGCGCAGCGAGCAGCAGCGCCTCCAGTTGGCCAACCAGATCATGGGTTCCGAGCAGGTCGGGCGGATCCAGCCTCTCCAACGCGACGAGTGGACGCTCGGGCAGGCGACGGTCGACGGCCGGGTGCGGCAGGTGTTCTACCTGGACGCCCGCGCCGCTCGGCGGTTCGGACTGGCGGCCGGTGACGTGGCAATCGTTCTGCCCCGCGACGAGGTCGACGCCAACACTCCCGATGCCAATGCCCCCGTCCGGGGCGGATAACGTGGTATCCGATCCGTCGCCGAACCGATAGTATCTACAGGGCGAATCCCGTCCCGTACCCCGTACCAGGGACCGAATCGTGGCCAAGCTGCTTCGTAAAATCTCGGCAGAGGGACTGCTGATCGGACTGATCTGCGTCTCGCTGGCGATGGCGTTGCTCGGGCCGACCGTCTCGATGTACGTCCGGCGTCTGACCGGCTGGGCGTTTGCCCCGTTCGGTGACGCGGGGATGTACATCGTCTCGGTGGTCGGCGAGACAGGCGACGACCTTACCGCCCAGCCCCTCAGCGGGGGCGATGCACGTCGGCTCCGCCGGCGAGTCAAAGAACTCGAATCGCAGGTGGAGAACTACCGCGCCGCGGTGGAATCCCTCGCCGAACGCCGTCGCCAGGAGGACCGTCTCCTCCGTGCGCTCTACCTCAGCCAGCGCAAGCTCTTCAGCCCCATTCCGCCGGCGGAGTTTCCCTGGGAGCTGGTCGCCGCCCGCATCGTCGGGACCGACTCGCTGCCATACGGATCGGGGCGGATGCTCTCGGCCGGCTCGAACCTGGGCGTCACGGACGGGGCGAAAGTGACCACACGCGTCGTGCTCACCGACCGATCCAAGGCGATGGTCGGGGCGAAGCTGGCGACGGTCTCGTCGCAGGCGCTGGTGGGCGAGGTGATCGATTCCTGGGCATTCGGCGCTCGTCTTCGGCTGGTGACCGACCGCTCGTTCGCGGTCAACGCGGTGATCCGTCGCGTGGTGGACCCCAACGATCCGCGGACGGTGACGGTGGTCTCGGAGGGCAACGCCTCGAAGCAGACGCTCACGGCGGGGCATCCGCTGGTGATTGTCCGCGCCGTCGGCGACGGGGGGGAGGGGCTGGTCTGCGAGGACGTCCCGGAGATCCACAATGTACAGCCCGGCGACGTGCTTTACGTCCAGGAGAGTCTTTACTATCTGCCCGCCCGCGTGCGGATCGGCACGGTCGATCGCGTTGAGAAGCAGATCAAGAACCCCAATTTCGTGACCGTGCACATCAAGCCGTGGGCGTCGCTGGACTCGCTGCGGAAGGTCTACGTCGTGGTCCCCTCCAAGCCGTGGTCCGAAGCGCTGCGGGGAGGGCAGTGAGCATGAGTTGGATTCCGTATCTGATCGCCCTGTTCGTGACGGCCGCCCTGCAGCAGGGGCTGGCGCCGTTGTGGACGTTCGGCGGCGTTCGGCCGGACCTTCTGGTCGTGCTGGCGATGCTGGCTTCCCTCCGCGCCAAGAGCGGAGCCCGTGCGGCGCTGGCGTGTTGGGTGGCGGGTTTGATGGTGGACCTCACCACGGCCACCGGGCCTGCGGGCCCGACGGTGGTCGGGCCGATGAGCATCGGGTACGTCCTGGGCGGGGCGCTGGTGTTCCGCGTGCGGGAGTTGTTTTTCTCGGAGCATACGCTTGCCCAGGCGTTCCTGGCGGGGGTGTTCTGCGTGATTGCCCATAGCGTATGGATCGTGGCGCAGATGATGCTTGGTCCGATGTCGGCCGGCGTGGGCGATTTCACGCGGGCGATGGGTCGGATGCTGAGCATTTCGCTTGCGACGGCGGGGGTGGCGTTCATTCTGTCGATCCCGCTGCGTCACGCCGGTGGGTTGATCGGCCTGCCCGCACCCCGGGCGGCTCGCCGGCGAGGTCGACGGGTATGATCCGGCTTCATTCATGCCCCCCTTGGTGAGTATACTGAGGATCCGGAACCTGCAATGTACAGACGACGCATTCTCATTTTCATGGTGGTCATCGCCGGTGCCCTGGCGGGCGTGACGGCGCGCCTGGCGTACCTCCAGATCGTCCGGGGCGACGAGCTTCGCTTCCAGGCCGCCCAGGCCCTTCAGGGCGAGGACCTCCTGCCGGCGCGGCGAGGCAGCATCACCGACCGCAACGGCAGGATTCTCGCGATCGATCGGCCTTGCTTCGATTTCTGCCTGGATTACCGCTTTATCGTCTCCGATCCGGACTGGGTCGCCCGTCAGATTCGCCTGATCCGCCGGACCCGTCACGTGGACGATGAGCGAGCCCGCGCCCTGTACGCCCAGCGCAGCGAGGCGACCTGGGCGCTGGCCAGGCGACTGGCCGAGCAGGCCGATCAGGACCTTGGCGATCGGATCGGGTCCATCCGCAATCGCATCGAGGCGATGCGGGCACATCTGGGCTTTGAGATCCGCGAGCAGCGACAGGCCCATCCGGCGGTTCCCGGTATCGACGAGTCGGCCGCCAATGACGCCCGCTCCGAGCTCCATCGCACCATCGGGGCCAGCGTTCGCCCCAGCCACAAACGGTGGTATCCCTACGGGGCCTACGGGTGTCACATCATTGGAACGATCGGGCCGGTGACGGTTTCCGAGCAGTCGGCTGCCAACCTGACCGCCGAGGACGAACCGGACCGCGTCGAGCGGATGCAACGCAACTATCTCGCCTGGGACACCATCGGCAAGACGGGCGTGGAGAAGATGGCCGAGTCCATCCTCCGCGGGCAGCGCGGCTATCGGCGGCTGATGCAAGGCCGCAATGTGCTGCGGAAGGTGTCGGCCGCCGACGGATCGGACGTTCACCTGACGCTGGATATCCGCCTGCAGCAGGCGCTGACCGATCGCCTGCTCGCCGAGCCCTGGAACGGGGCAATCGTCGTGTTGGACGTCAACAGCGGCGAGACGCTGGCGATGGTCTCGACCCCCGTGTATGACCTCAACAGCTACCGCCGGGAGGCGTCGCGCCTGTACAACTCACCAGACTCGCGGATCAACCTGCCATTGATCAACCGGGCGGTGTACCGCGCCTACCCCCCGGGCTCGACGGTCAAGCCCATCGCAGCCTTGGCGGCGTTGGGGTCCGGCAAGTACACCCCGCAAACCACCATTCAATGTCGCGGCTATCTCTACGAGCCGGGCAGTTTCCGCTGCTATCACAGCATCGCCCACGGCCCGGTAGACCTGCGACGCGCGCTGAAAAAGAGCTGCAACGTGTACTTCTACACCATCGCCGAACGCATCGGCCGACAGGAGCTGCTGTACTGGTTCCAGGGGCTGGGGTTCGGCAAGAAGCCCGGGACGGGCCTGCCCGAGGAACGGGCCGGCACGCTGCCGACCGATACGTTCATCCGCGATCACTACAAGCGTCGCCCCCAGCCCGCCGACGGGCGGTTCCTGGCGATCGGGCAGGCGGGGTTCACCGCCTCGCCGTTGCAGATGGCCTCGGCGATCGCCGCGGTGGCCCGCGGCGGGGCGTATCTCTCGCCGGTGCTCGCCCTGGAAGGCGCGCCCAAGCAGGTCCGCCGGAACATGCCCATTCCCAAGCCCCACGGAGACGCGGTGCGCGAGGGCATGTGGGCGGTCATCAACGAGCGCGGCGGGACAGCCCACGGCGTGTTCGGGCCGGCGCCGCTGGATTTCGTCGCCTGCGGGAAGACGGGAACCGCCACCGCGCCACCCCAGAAGATCGATACCGACGACGACGGCAGAGGGGATACCATCGTCAACCAGGGCGACATGGGATGGTTCGTGGGGTTCGCGCCGTACAGGAAGCCCCAGGTCGCCATCGCGGTGGTGGTGGAATATGTTCAAAGCGGCGGAGGGCGAACGGCAGGGCCTGTCGCGCGCGACGTGTTCGAGCTCTGCCAGGCGCTGGGATACGTCACTCCCGACGGGACCAGGTGAGGCGTGAAGTCAGCGGTTCGACAATACCTGCGTTACACCTCCTGGCCGATCCTGCTGGCGATGATCGGACTGATCGTCGTCGGCGTGATGGCCATCAGCGTCTCCGAGCGGGCAGCCGGGAATGAGCTTCACCGCGCCAAGCTGCAGATGGCGTACGCCGCGATCGGGCTGGCCGTGTTTTTCGTGATGACGTTCATCCCCTATCCACGCATCGGGCGGCTCGCTTACGGGCTGTTCGCCGCGACGCTGGTGGTACTGGTGGGCGTGCTGCTCCTGCCGGAAACCCGCGGCTCGCATCGCTGGATCGACCTGAAAATCGTCAAGGTTCAACCTTCGGAGTTCGCCAAGCTCTCGTTCATCATTCTGCTGGCGTGGTATCTTCGCCACGGCGACCACTACCGCACGCTGAAGGGGCTGGTTGTTCCGTTCGTGCTCACGTTCCTGCCGATGGGCCTGATCTTCGTCGAGCCGGACCTGGGAACGAGCCTGCTGTTCCTGCCGACGCTGTACTTCATGCTGTTCATGGCCGGTGCAAAGTTGAGACACCTGCTGGGCATCGTCGCGGTGGGCACGGTGCTGGTGTTTCTGCCGACACTGCAGAACGTCTCACCGGACTGGGACCCGCGCGTGACCGAGGCCCGTCGGGCTCTGTCCTACGCGCGGTTCGGCGAAGGCGACGATGAAACGCTCCTGATCGCGGTTCCGCTGGCGGTGATGAAGTCCCACCAGCTCGACCGCGTCGACGGCTGGCTGCGGCAGGGCGATCTGCGGGTGGCCATGGACAAGGGCTTCCAGCTGCACTGGAGCAAAATGGTGCTCGGCGGGGGGAAGGTGACCGGCTCGGGCGACTGGGAATACGCCGAACAGTTCTATCGAATCCTGCCCGACGACCACACGGACTTCATCTTCAGCATCATCGGCGGGGAGTGGGGGTTCGTGGGCTGCTGCGTGGTGCTCGGGTTGTACGGGGTGATCTTCCTGTTCGGCTTGGAGATCGCCGCGACGACCGACGATCCGTTCGGGCGACTGCTGGCGGTGGGCGTGCTGGGACTGTTGCTCAGCCAACTGATGATCAACGTGGGTATGACCATGGGACTCATGCCGATCACCGGAATGACGCTGCCGTGGCTCAGCTACGGCGGATCGTCGCTGGTGGTGAACTGTGCGGCGGTGGGGCTGCTGGTGAACGTCGGGCAGCGTCGTCCGATCCTGCTGTCCCGCCGGGCGTTCGAGCATGGCGAAAAGCGCGAGAAACCGCCGGGCGTCACCGGACCGATCGCCGAAGGCGACTGGCGCAGACCCGGGCAGGGCGACCAGGCCGAGTCGACCCGGACGTCTACAACGGCGGGATGAAATTGCCGGCGTGCGAGTAGTACTGCATCCACACGAAGGACAGGCCCGTGTACACGCTGAACAGCACCCAACAGCCCAGTTCCGTCCAGAGATGGCGACGGTAGGTGAGCATGATCAGCGACGAGGTCGAAACCAGCGACAATTTGAAGACGATCAACGCACCGGTCGAGCCGATCAGTGGTCTGGCGATGGGGTTGAGTTCGTGGAATCCCCCGATGTCTCTGGCCCAGAGAGTGAGACTCAGGTCGGCCAGATTGATCAACCACAGGGCGACGATGAGAATCACCACGCGTCGCGCCCGGCGGGCGGCGGCGTCTCCGCGCAGGGCGCGGATCGCCGTTGCCATACGATTCCATGGCCCGGCTGGTGGGCGCGCATCGGCCGGGCTGAGGGACAAAAGTGGGATGCGACTCATCTCAGGCCTCCGCGTCCGGTATCGACCGATTGGATGGATGGGTTAACGAATGAACGCGGAATTTCTTTCAACCGAAAAATGCGACACGCCGCCGCTGCCGGCATCTCGGCCGATAGCCGACGACATGTCCCTTGAGGTCCGAGAGTTACGGTTCTCAGACGGGGCAGCCACGTCCGTGTGGCGGGTGCGAAGTTGTGAGGGTTGTCTGGGGCTTCCGCTGCTGTATCTGCACGGGATTCAGTCGCACCCCGGGTGGTTCGTGGGCTCTGCCCAGGCGTTGGCGCGCGAAGGCTGGGACGTGTACCTGTTGACGCGCCGGGGCAGTGGAACCAGCACTGCCCCGCGCGGAGACGCGCCGTCGGCCGATCGGCTGATGACGGATCTGGCCGAACTCGCCGAGTTGTTGTTGCAAGAGACGCGGGCCGAGACACTCTCCGCGGTGGGTGTGAGCTGGGGCGGCAAATGGCTGTCGGCCTGGCTGACAGGAGGCAGGTCGGCGGTGTCGGCTGCGACGCTGGTGGCGCCGGGAATCGCACCGCGGGTGGACGTATCCTGGACCACGAAACTCGCCATCGCCGGCAGCTTGCTGTGCGTCCCGACGCGCCGATTTGACATCCCCCTGGGCGACCCGGAGCTGTTTACAGAAAACCCCGGGATGCAGCGGTACATCGCCGACGATAAGGCCAGCCTGCGACGCGCGACGGCACGCTTTCTTTACGCCAGCCGAAAGTTGGAGGACCGCCTCAAACACTCGCCGGCCGACGCCATCTCCACGCCCACGACGCTGCTGCTGGCGGAGGCCGACCGGATCATCGACAACGACAGGACCCGGCGGATCTTTGAGAAGCTCACCGGCAGTCGGGGGCAGACGCACACACTGAGCGGCGCCCACACGCTGGAGTTCGAGCCGGACCCCCAGCCGTTCTACGACGCGCTGGTCTCGTCCCTCGCTCCCGGCGTGCCGACCGACGAGGCATCGTAGCGGGTTCCCCGCCAGGTGACCGTAGCGCCGGTGGAGAGCTTCCACAGGGCGGATCCCAGGCACTTCAGGGCGATCAGGCAGCCCAGCGGATACGTCCAGAACAGCCCGCGTCGCCCGCCGAGCAGGGCGTAGAACCGCCACAGGACCGACCACTGAACGCACACCGCCACCGTGCCCGCCACGGCGGCCGTCAGTGCTCCCGCCCCGCCGAACGACGCCCAGGTAAGCCATCCCGCCACGGCAACGGCGTAAGGCAGGAGGCTCATGAACAGCACCAGCAGCATCGAGGCGACAATGCGGGACGCCTTGCCGAACGTCCCCAGGAAAATGCGGGTCCACCCGCCGACGATGGCCCGCAGCGAGGTGTACATCCGCACGCCGTACAGCCCGACCCCCGGGGCCACGCGAAGGGTCAGCCCGGCGCGCTTGGTCAGCCTGGCAAGCCAGAGGTCGTCCTGGATGCGGTCGCGGATGGGCTCATGTCCGCCGACCTGGTCGTAGGCGGAGCGAGACATGAGGATGAACGCCCCGTTGGCGTACACGTGAGGCTTGCGGGGGTTGTTGACCTTGTCGGGGTGGCACCAGATCATCATCACGCCGCTGCAGACCGGCTGAACGACGTTCTCCCAGAACGTGCGGAGCTCCATCTCGGGCAGAACGCTGAGCAGGTCGGCATTGAGCTCGTCGGCCTTGGCGACGGCGGCGGCGAGCGTGTGCGGGGTCTTCTGGGTACAGTCGGCGTCGATCATGCACAGCCATCGGCCCCGGGCATGCTGAATGCCCGTGTGCATCGCGTGGTTCTTGCCCGCCCAGCCCTCGGGAAGATGTTCGACCCGCACCAGTGTCACCCGGCTGTCCTGATCGGCGTAGCGGGCGGCGATCTCGGCGGTGGAATCGTCGGAGCGGTCGTCGATGACGATCAGCTCGAAGTCCGGGTAGTCCTGCATCAACACGCTCTGGATGCACCGGGCGATGTTCTCTTCCTCGTCCTTGGCGGCCACCAGTACGCTCACGGCCGGCCAGTCGGTGCGGTCGGGCACAGGCGTCCCTGCCACCACCATCGTCGAGCGGTGTTGACGGGAGATCTGCAGGTGGCGCGAGGCCCAGACCAGCGTGATCAGCCCGCAGAGAACCGTAAGCACGATCCAGAGAATACTCACGCGCCACGCTCCCGCCAGGCGACGATGGCTGCGGCGACGACCTCCCGCACCGAAACGTGGTGCGACTCGGCCGCCTGCCGACAATCCTCGAACTCCGGCGACGCGGACAGGTCGCTGCCGTCCCGGCTGCCGACTTTCACGCGGATGGGTCCGTAGGGCGTTTCGACCGTCTCGTGGCGACGGGCGAGCTTTACCCGCTCGCAGGTTCGGCGCCGAATGCCGAACGTGGGGGTCTCCTCGAACAGGAGCGCCTCGGCGGCGGCCCGCTCAGCCGGGTGAACCAACGCCGAGAGCACCCACCCGGGGCGGGATTTCTTCATCGTGGCCGGGCTCGCCCAGGCGTCGAGGCAGCCGATGCTCAACAGCTTCTCGATGGTCGATCCGAGCACCTCGCCCGAGACGTCGTCGATGTTGGCGGTCAGCTCGATGACGCTGTCGGTCTGCCCTGTCTGGTCGGCGCTGCCGATCAGAACGCGCAGCAGGTTTGGGACGTTTTGACCTTCGCGCGTGCCGGCGCCCCATCCGATGGCTGACACCTCGATGGCCGGTGGCGGGCCGAATGTCTCGGCAAGGGCGGTGAACAATGCTGCCGCCGTCGGCGTGGTCATCTCGCCGGGGTTCGCCCCCGGGACGGTCTTCGCGCCGACCAGCAGCTCAGCCGTCGCCGGAGCGGGGACGGGCATGGTCCCGTGGTCGCACTCGATGGTTCCGCTGCCGAGGGGGATCGGCGAGACGTGAATGCGGTCCACGCCCAACTGCTCCAGGGCGAGGCAGGCGCCGACGATGTCCACGATGCTGTCGACCGCGCCGACCTCGTGGAAGTGAACCTTCTCGATCGTCGTCTGGTGGACCTTGGCCTCGGCCCGGGCGAGGTGGGCGAAGACGGCCTTGGCGCGGTCGGCGGCGCGGGCGGGCAGGTCGGCTGCGTCAATCATTTCGGTGATGTGGTGGAGGTGGCGGTGAGGCTGTTCGCCCTCCTCGACTTCGACGATGAACCGCCGCCCGGTCAATCCCATGCGCGTGACGGTCTCGGTGCGGAGGGAGTATCCCTCCACCGGCAGCTTGGCCAGTTGGGTCTGGAGCGTTTTGAAGTCGGCTCCGGCATCCAGCAGCGAAGCGCAGATCATGTCTCCGCCGGCCCCAGCGAAGCAGTCGAAGTATGCAGTGGTCATTCGGTGCTCTCCTTGTTTGTTCCGCGAGTGTAGAACTGCCGGCGCCCGAAAGCAAGCGGGGCGGAGGCGATCCGCGCGCCTAGTATGCACTGCAGGCAATGGTTTCCGAACGAGTTGTATTCACGGATCGAGAGGCGAGGAATGATTGAAATAGACATGGAACTCACCCCGGACGCGATGGCTGAGAGGCTCGCGAGATTCTGGGAGATTTCGGGCAGGAAGATTCGCGCGATGCGAGAGCAGTACGACACGTCACAGGGTTCGCCGGTGTTCACCGAGGGCGGCCGATATACCACGCGCGGCTGGACCGAGTGGACGCAGGGCTTCCAGTTCGGCGGGGAGATTCTCCAGTTCGACGCCACCGGCGAGGAGAGCTTTCTCGATCTCGGGCGATCCAGCACGCTGGAGGTGATGGCGCCGCACGTTTCGCACATCGGCGTGCACGATCACGGATTCAACAATGTCTCGACGTACGGGAACCTGCGCCGGTTGCTGCTGGAGGGTCGCATCGAGGCCGATCCGTGGGAGCGGAATTTCTACGAGTTGGCGCTGAAGGTCAGCGGAGCGGTGCAGGCAGCGCGGTTCACCCCGCTTCCCGACGGCGGGGGGTACATCTACTCCTTCAACGGCCCCCAGTCGCTCTTTGCCGACACGATCCGTTCCTGCCGCGCCCTGGCGGTGAGTCACATGCTTGGCCACGTGCTGCAGGGCGAGAACGACGTGAAGATCAATCTGCTTGGACGGATGATCGATCACGCCCGGGCGACCAGCCGGTACAACGTGTACTTCGGCGAAGGCAGAGACAGTTACGACATCCGCGGGCGGGTGGTGCACGAGAGCATTTTCAACATCAACGACGGCAACTATCGCTGCCCGAGCACCCAGCAGGGCTACTCGCCATTCACCACCTGGACGCGCGGGCTTTCGTGGGTGATGTCCGGCTACCCGGAGGAGCTGGAGTACCTCGCCACACGCAGCGACGAAGAGCTCGATCCCTTTGGCGGCAGGGATGCGGTGGAGGGCCTGTTCCTCAGGACGGCGCGGGCGGCGTGCGATTTTTACATCGAGCACACGCCCACCGACGGCGTGCCGTACTGGGACACCGGCGCCCCGGGCCTGGCGAACATGGGCGACTATCTCAACCGGCCGGCCGATCCGTACAACGACCACGAACCGGTGGACAGCTCGGCCGCCGCGATCGGTTCGCAGGGGCTGATGCGTCTGGGGCGATACCTGATGTCCCGTGGCCGGCAGGACGCCGGAAAACGCTACTGGCAGGCCGGCCTGACCGCGCTGAACACGCTTCTGGACGAGCCGTACCTGTCCACCGACGACGCCCACCAGGGTCTGATCCTGCATTCGATCTACCATCGCCCCAACGGCTGGGATTACATTCCCGAGGGCAGCAGCATTCCGTGCGGCGAGTCGAGCATGTGGGGCGACTACCACGCCCGGGAGGCGGTGCTGTACGTGCAGCGCGTCGCCCAGGGCGGGCCGTACCTGACCTTCTGGGGCGCGGAGTGATCCCATCGGTGGGAATGGGCCGGTTGCATTCTTCGCATCGGCTGATACGCTCGCCGTGACGCTGCCGATTCCCGGCGGCCTGAGGCGAGGAGTGAGCGATGGCTGGTGAGCGTGCTGTAGTGGTCGGTGCCGGTGGAATCTCGCGGGCGTGGTTCCCGCCGCTGATCGACGAGAAGGTCGACGTAACGGCTGTGGTGGATCTGAACGTCAAAGCCGCCGAGGAGCGAATCGCGACGTACGGCCTGGATGCCGAGGCGTCGAGCGATCTGGGGGCGACGCTGAAACGCTGTCGGCCGGACTTCGTGGTGGACCTGACCGTGCCCGAAGCCCACTGCAAGGTCACGTGCGAGGCGCTGGCTGCGGGCTGCCACGTGATCGGCGAGAAACCGATGGCCAACTCGATGGCCGAGGCGCGGAAAATGGTGCGCGCCGCAGAGAAGGCCGACCGGTTGTACATGGTCAGCCAGTCTCGTCGCTGGAATCCGATGCACGAAACCGCGAGGCGACAACTCACCAAGCAGCGCATCGGGACGTTGTCGTCGGCGACGTGCGACTTCTTCCTGGGCGCCCATTTCGGCGGGTTCCGCGCGGAGATGGACAGCCCGCTGATTCTGGACATGTCCATCCACCACTTCGACCTGATGCGGTTCATCACCGGGGCCGACCCGGTGGCCGTCTACGCCCACGAGTGGAACCCGCCCGGCTCGTGGTATGAAGGCGACGTCGCCGCCAGTTGCATTTTCGAGATGACCGACGGTGTGACGTTCAGCTATCGCGGAAGCTGGTGCGCCGAAGGTCGCCAGACCAGTTGGAACGGCGATTGGCGGTTCCAGGGCGAGCGGGGCAGCATGATCTACGCCCAGGACGAGTTGCCCGTGGTGGAGGTGGTTGCCGCCAGGACCGGGTTCCAGCGGGGCTGTAAGCCGCTGAAGGTTCGCCCGGCGTCGGTGAAGCACCTGCGTATGCATGGCGCACTGCGCGAGATGCTGGCGTACCTGCGGAGGGGCACGGTTCCGCAGACCGAGTGCCACGACAACATCAAATCGCTGGCGATGGTTTTCGCAGCCATCGAGTCGTCCCGGAAAGGCCGACGCGTGGAGATCAAGACCGGCGTGTAGGCGTTGCGGGTGCACACAAAAAAGCCCCGGCCGTCGCAGTGACGACCGGGGCCTGGTGTAGCTGTGCAGATCGGTTGGTCAGGAAACGCGGAGGAGTTCTTCCAGGCGTTCCTGCGGGGCGTCGAGCCCGCCGATCATGGTGTAGACTCGCAGGGAGTCCTTGCTGTCTTCGTAGATGCCACGGTGAACGGTGGCCTGGCCGGTGATGTCGGTCAGGATGTCGAACGCGTGGTTGACGCTGTCCTGCAGACCGGGCGTCTCGGCCATGATCTGCTTTCCACCGACGACGATCGCACCGGCAACGCGAGCGGTGTCGAGGTTGAACCCGCCGGCGAGCAGGGTCTTCTCGAGGTTGCCCTTCATCGCCTGGGAGATGTCGTAACGGCGCTGGAAGTAATCGACCTTCGTGAGGCCCATGATCTGGCAGCCGCCGGCTTCCATGATGGACTGGTAGTCCACCGAGTCGAAGCTGGCGTAGGGGCTGGCCAGGGCGCTGAGCCGATTGAAGATGTCGAACAGACCGGCGACGGTCGTGTTGATCGTCGGCCAGAAGTCCTTGACCGTCAGACCCGGGTACATCCGGGAGATCTTCTCGTTGTCCACGATGATCAGCGGGCTGATCTCACCATCGGCGGCCATGCGGCACAGCTCGGTGGTGACTTCGTAGGCGTTGCGTCCGACCTTGGGCGAGGCGGCTTCGCCGTCGGTGGGCAGGGTGCAGAGCACGCCGATGCGCCGCTCGGGATTCCGCAGGCCGATGTGCTTGGCGCAGGAGCGGATCGTGTCGATCAGCGGGATCGCGCTGCCGGAACCCGTGCCGCCGCCGGCACCCATGGCGATCATGACGTGGTCGACGTTCTCGGAGAAGATCTGCTCGAGCGAGTGGATGATGTCCTGGCGATACTGGACTGCCGCCTGCTGGCCGCGGGCCATGTCCTTGCCGGCACCCTTGCGCCCGATGTCCATGAGGATCTTCTGATTCTCGGGCAGCTGGAGTTCTTGAAGGTCATGGTAGGCGGTATTGATGGCGATGGCCTTGCCGTAGCCCAGTTCGCTGAACGCGCGGACGAGTCGGCCGCCGCACTGGCCGCTGCCGATCCAACCGAACTTCGTCGAGCCCTTGGTGGTATCCTTGACGCCCGCTGCCGGGGCCGTCTTGGGGGTGTACTCTTCCAGCATCAGCGTGGGGACCAGTTCCTTGTTCTGGCTTTGGCTCTTGGTCTGCGAGCTGGAGGCCTTGGAGGTGGTCTTCTTGCCGGCGGTGCGCTTCTTCGGGGTGCTCTTGGAGGAGGCACGGCTCTTGGTGGCGCTGTTGGCCTTGGAGCCGGTGGAGCTGCTCTTGCTCTTGGTCGAGGAGCTTTTGGACTTGGCTGCGCTGCTCTTGGGCTTCGTGCTGCTGGTCTTGTTGCTCGTGCCGGAGGACTTGCGGGCGTTCTTCACCGCCGAGGCGATGCGCTTGCGCTGGTTCTCCGCCGACCGCTTCGTGCTACCGGACTTCGTCTTGCTGTTCGTGCCGGCTTTGCTCTTGCTCTTCGTGGTGGATGGTGTCATTCCCATTCTCCTTGCTGGTTTACTGGAACCCTGATTTGTCGCTTCGAAGCAAATCTCTATGCGGGAAATCGGAGTCAGCCCGCGACAAATTGAGGAGAGGATGGGAAAAATGAGAAAATGTGCTGATCGGAGAATATGTCCCCCGCGCGCACAACAGGGCGATCAGTCGAAGATCTTGCCCGGATTCAGAACACCGTTGGGGTCCATCGCATGCTTGAGTGAGCGGAGCATGTCGAGGTACTCCGGCGAGACGAACATCTCCATGTATTTCTTCCGCTTGTGCCCGATGCCGTGCTCGCCGCTGATACGCCCGCCCAGCTCAGCGGTAAGCGTATACAGTTCGCCGAGCACCTTCGGGAACGTCTCGTCCCACTGCTCCATGGACCAGTCCGGGTTCTTCACAATGCGCGTATGCAGGTTGCCGTCCCCGGCATGACCATACGCGGGAACGCGCACGCCGTACTTCCCTGCAAGACGCTCCATGCCCGCTACCAGCTTCGGAATCGCCGCCATGGGCACCACGAGGTCCTCGTTGCCCTGATGGACGGAGATGATCGCGAAGGCCTCGGCGATGTTGCGGCGCACCTTCCAGACCCGCTCGGAGGTGGTGGCGTTGTCGGCGACGTACACCTCGATGGCGCCGGCTTCGAGACACTGCTCGCCGATCGTTTCATACTCGCGGATCACCTGCCGCTCGTCGGGACCGTCGACGGTAATCAGCAGCATCGCGCCGGCCTGCTGGTAGGGAATGCTCTCGTTGAGGTACTCGCACGCCGCCTGTACGCTGGAGCGATCCATGAACTCGATGGCAGTGGGAATGATTCCGCCGCGCGTCATGATGCGCGGAACCGCGCCGATGGCCTCCTCTGCCGAGGCGAACAGCACCAGCAGGTCCACGTTGGCCTTGGGCAGCGGAAGGAGCTTCAGCGTGATCTTCGTGAAAATCCCCAGCGTGCCCTCCGAGCCAACCATCAGCCCGATCATGTTGTACCCGGTGACGTCCTTGATGAGCTTGCCGCCCAGCTGCACGAGATCGCCGGTGGGTGTGACCACCTCCAGGCCGGTGACGTATCGCCCGGTGACGCCATATTTGACGGCCTTGCCGCCGCCGGCATTTTCCGCGACGTTGCCGCCGATGTAACAGGTCTCCAGACTCATCGGGTACCCGGCGTAGAACAGGCCCCTCTCGGCGAGCACTTCGTTGATCTCAGCGGTCACCACGCCGGGCTCGACGACGACCATCATGTTTTCCTCGTCCACTTCGAGGATGCGGTTCATCCGATCCACCAGCAGAACGATGCCGCCGTGCAGAGGAACCGCTCCGCCTGAGAGCCCGCTGCCGGCGCCTCGCGGCGTGACGGCGATTTGCTCGCGATTGGCCAGCTTCATGATCGCGACGATCTGCTCCGGCGAGTCCGGACGGACGACGGCTTCGGGCATGTGGGCATACTCGGGGTCCGGGACCTCGTCGTGCGAGTAAGGTTCGAGCTTGTCGGTGTCGCCATGGATGACGTACCGCTCGCCGACGATGTCGATCAGCTCGCGGACAATCTCAGCCGTCACCGGGTTGTATGTGGGAAGAGGTCGGGAGTTCATTCGTGAACTAGTCAGTCGTTCTCTGACGCATTTGCTTCTTAAGTTCACGCAGTTGCTCCGTACGCTCCTGCCACCATGCGAGTTGCTCGGCCTGAGTGAGACTGGCCAGCTTCTCTTGGAGAGCCTCTGCTCCACGGCGTTTCATTTCGACGCAATCAAATGTTTTCGTCTTCATAGGTCACGATCTCCCTTGGATCCCGAAACTCCTCGTCGAAAACTCTGCCGAACACAGAGGTCTCCACGTAGGTGTACCCGGAAACAGAGCTCATGTATTCTTCTCCGAGTCTGGTTGGGCGTCCTCATCCACCACGCGGACGTTGACTTTCTTTCTGCCGCTGGGGGTGTACTCGTCGTTTTCGCCCGCGGGTTGGCCGCCGCGGTGCATCCCGGCCACCTCGTTCACGCGGCGCTGGAACTCGTCCAGGCCTCGGCGGACGCGGCGCTTCACCAGCCACGCCGCCAGCAGACCGACCGGGAGGGCGACGATGGCGACCACCACCGAGACGATGAGAAACGCCACGCCCAGGATCGCCCCGAGGACGCCTCCGACGATGCGCTGCAGCAGGCCCGCCTCGCGCCCGGGAAGCTGAAAATGAAATCGTACCTGTCGACTCATGGTGTGTCCTCGGAGGGTTGGTCGTCTCGTGCTTCGCGAAGGGCTTCGGTCAGTGCGGGCAGCACCTCGTGCATGTCACCCACGATGCCGAAATCGGCCACCCGGAACAGCTGCGCTTCGGGATCGCTGTTGATCGCGACGATCGTCTCTGCCGTCTGCATGCCCGCCAGGTGCTGAATGCTCCCGCCGACGCCCGCGCCGATGTAGAGCGTCGGGGTGACCGTCTTTCCACTCAGGCCGATCTGGTGGGAATAGCTCAGCCAGCCCCGGTCCACCACGTCGCGGGTGGCGCCCAGGGCGGCGTCGAGCACTTCGGCGAGTTGCTCGACCACGGGCAGGTTCTCCGCCTTCTTCACGCCTCGCCCGACGGCCACCACGCGATCGGCATCCTGCAGCGGGTGCTGGTCGTCGGCGGGGATGAACTCCACGCGGCGCACGCGGGACTCGGGCAACCGGCCCGGTGGTTCCATACGCTCGATGTCGCCGCTTCGTTCGGGCTGGGGCATCGCCGGCTGGGTGGATCGCGGGCGGACGGTGGCCATCTGGGGGCGATGGTTCTCCGCCTTGATCGTGGCGAGAATGTTGCCCCCGATCGCCGGGCGGGTCTGGAGCAGGTGGCCGGTGCCGTCTTCAATGTCCAGCACGGTACAGTCAGCCGTCAGTCCGGCGTGGACTTTGATGGCGACGTAGGGCATGAGCGTTCGCCCGGTCGAGGTCGCGCCGGCCAGCAGAATCTCAGGGCGACGCTGCTGGATGATCGCCGCCAGGCAGGCGCCCCACGGCTCGGGCAGGAAGTGCTCCAGCGAGGGATGCTCGACCGCGATCACACGATCGGCCCCGCGAGCGATGAGTCCGTTCAGTTCGGTGTCCGCGATGCTCCTGGCGAAAACGACCGCCACCAGTCGGCAGTCGCGTTTGTCGGCCAACTCGCGCCCGCGCGTGAGTAGCTCGTAGCCGATGCGCGTCAGTCGGCCGGCCTCCTGCTCGGCGAAAATCCAGACGTCCTTGTACGTCCCGGCGGTCATATCAGCTGACGCTCCTTGAGAAAGGTCGCCAGTCTCCGGACCGACTCGCGGATGGAACCATCGTCGCCGGCGACGTGTGTTTCGCACTGGCGGGCGACGGTCGGGCGGAAGATTTTCACCACCTGTGTGGGCGAGCCGGACAGCCCCAGCTCCTCGGCGTCCACGCCGAGTTCGTCGGCGCCCCAGGCGGGCACGTCCACCGCGCGGGAGTGCTGCTTGCCCCGAAGCGTGGGCAGGCGCGGATCGCCGATTTCCTTGATGACCGTCATGACCGCGGGCAGGTCGACGTCGAGCACCTCGTGGCCGGCTTCGACGAGTCGATGCACCCGGGCTGTGCTGCCCGCGACGGCCGAGAACTCGCTGACGTACGACACGATCGGCCAATCGAGAAACGCCGCGATCCCCGGGCCCACCTGTCCGGTGTCGCCGTCGGTGGCCCGCTCGCCACAGAGCACCATGTCCACCTCGCCCAGCTTGCGAACGACGGCCGCCAGGGCATAGCTGGTCGCCCACGTGTCGGACCCTGCAAACTCTCGGCCGCAGGCGAGAACGCCGCCATCGCAGCCCATGGAGATGGCCTCCCGCAGGGCGGTCTCGGCGCGGGGCGGACCCATCGATATCGCGATGACCTCCCCGCCGTGGGCTTCGCGCAGCCGAAGGGCCGCCTCGATGGCATAGAGGTCCAGCGGGTTGACGATGGCGTCCACGCCTTCGCGGATCATGGTCCCTGTCTCGGGGTCCATTTTCACCGCGTTGGTCTCGGGCACCTGCTTGATGGGTACGACGATCCGCATGCCTCTCTCCTGCCCCCTCGCCGGGGGTGAACCATTGTTTCTACCCGCACGGCAGGGGCGTGGTCAAGGCGGTCGATCCTGCAGAACGCCCCATCGCCGCAGGCGCGGGCGGCCTGCACGGGCAACTCCGTGGAAACACCACGGGCCCGGGGGAATGTCCCGGGCCCGTGAGTGCATCAGGTGGAAGCAGCCTACGTCAGGTTCAGGTACGAATCGGTCCGCGTTACTCGCCGGCTCCGACGAGGCGGTATTCGGTCAATGCCTTCATGTAGTTGGCGCGTTCAAAAGCGATGGGCTCGGCGCAGTTCTGCTGGCTCATGACGCCGCGCATCTGTTCGATGCTCTCGTAGCCTTTGTCCTTTCCGACGTCAACCAGCTCGCTGAGGACGGTCTTGATGTGATCCACGCCGTTCTTGAGCAAGGCCGATGCCATCATCGTCACGTCCGCGCCGGCGAGGATCATCTTCGCGGCGTCCCGGCCGGTGTGAATGCCCGAGGTCGCGGCGATCGATGCCTGGACCTGCCCGTACATGATGGCGATCCATCGCAGCGGAAGTCGCCCGTCGTAGCTGTCGCTCAGTTGCAGGCCCGGCTTGGCCGAGAGGTTCTCGATGTCGATGTCGGGCTGATAGAACCGGTTGAACAGCACCAGTGCGTCGGCCCGGTCCCCGAGCGTCTTGAGCGTGTGGGCGGGCGCGGAGAAGTAGGGCGAAAGCTTGATGGCCACCGGGATGCTCACGGCGTCCTTGACGGCTTCGAGAACGGCCAGGTAGACCGATTCGACGTCCGGGGCGGTGAGCTTCGGGTCGGCGGGGATGTAGTAGACGTTCAGTTCGATCCCGTCGGCACCGGCGTCTTCCATCTTCTTGGCGTAGGAGATCCACCCGCCCGCACTGATGCCGTTCAGCGAGGCGATAATGGGCATCTTGACGGCCTTCTTCGCCTCGGCAATGTGGTCCACGTAGTCATCCACGCCCAGGCGGTAGTTCTGCATCGGCGGGAAGTAGTCCAGCGACTCGGCAAAGCGCTCCCTGCCGTGGGAGAGGTGGTATTCCATCTCCTCGGCGTCGTGGACGACCTGCTCTTCGAAGATCGACCAGAGCACCACGGCGCCGGCACCGCAGTCCTCCATCTGCTTGATCTTGTCGATGTCATGGCTGAGCGGGCTGGCAGAGGGGACGATGGGGGAATTCAGCGTGAGTCCCATGTAAGTCGTATCGAGCTTCATCCTCGTAATCCTTTCTACAAAAGAGAATAGTCCTTGGTACCTATTCCATCGTATGCACGCCGGGAAGGGTTCCCTCGCCGGGCCCCGATTTTTTCCCGATCGGGCGGTGTGCCCGCTGCCGCCGGGGTGATGGACGGTTTTTCAAGCTTTCGCGAATAGAGGGTTGACTTCTGATCGCCGGGGGATACATTGGGGAATCTCGCTTCGCGGCGAGATCGCCGAATAACCCGCGGCCGTGGCGGAATTGGCAGACGCGCAGGCTTCAGGTGCCTGTTCCCTTCGGGGAGTGAAGGTTCGACTCCTTTCGGCCGCAATGAGAACACCGCCGACTCTTCCGGGTCGGCGTTTTTGTTCGCTGCATCTCCTGCCCTTCGCACGTTGTTTGCCGGGGGAGAAAATGGTATCTTCCGGGCCGTCACCGATCAGAAGGGAGACCCCGATGACCACCGTCGGCGAATCACTCAAGCACCGCTTCGACGAAACCTTCCGTATTCTCCAAGTCGCGATCCAGGCCCTCGATGACCAGCAGTGGACCCAGGGCGGGCCACCCTACGACGGACCCGCCAGGGCAA
>CAZYIH010000009.1:0-33880 GCA_964646915.1 uncultured Planctomycetaceae bacterium
TGCTCGGCCCCGGCCTGTTGGCTGGGGCTTGTTTCCTTAGACAGAGCATCGCATGACCGACGCGCCGCAGACAACCCTTCAAGAGCTTCTCTCCGACGCCCAGCAGCGGGTCAACGACGACCTGGGGCGATGGGTCCTCGAACCCGACACGCCCGACTCGCTGGGCGACGCCCTGCGGTACTGCGTGCTGGACGTGGGCAAGCGGATCCGCCCGGCGATGGTCTACTTCGCCGCCGAGGCAGCCGGCGGATCGGCCGCCGATGAACTTACGCGCCGCGCCGCGGTCGCCGTCGAGCTGGTACACAACTACAGTCTCGTGCACGACGACCTGCCCGCGATGGATGACGACGCCCTGCGCCACGGCAAGCCCACGGTACACGTACAGTTCGGCCAGGCGATGGCCATCCTCGTCGGCGACGCCCTTCTGACGCGCGCGTTCGGCGTGCTGACCGAAACGGGCTCGCCGCGTGGCGGATTGCTGGCAGCCGAGTTGGCTGCCTCTGCCGGCGGGGCGGGCATGATCGCCGGGCAGGTCGCGGACATGAACCTCAGCCAACTGCCCGACGGGGCCGACGGGCTGTGGTACATCCACCAGCGCAAGACGGCTGCCCTGCTGCAGGCGGCGGTGGGTTTGGGTGTACTCTCGGCCGGCGGCGACGAGCCGACGCGGCTGGCGGTACGCGAATTCGCCCGCTGCCTGGGACTGGCCTACCAGGTGACCGACGACCTTCTGGATGTCACCGGCAGCGCCGCGGACCTGGGCAAAACGCCCGGAAAAGACGCGATCGCCGGCAAGACCACCAGCGTTGAACAATTGGGCGTCGCGGGGGCACGCCGACGGGTCGAGCAACTCACCCGCCAGGCGTCGGACGCGTTGAAACCGCTGGGGAAAGCCTCGCAGGATCTGGCCCGATTGGCCGATCTGTTGATTGGAAGGACATACTGACGCCATGAGCGACACCCCCATACTGGACCGCATCACCTCGCCGCACCAGTTGCGACGACTCAGCCACGAGGATCTCGCCCGCCTGGCCGAAGAGATCCGCCAGCGGATCATCGCGACGGTCTCGCAGCGCGGCGGGCACCTGGCCAGCAACCTCGGCGTGGCCGAGCTGACCATCGCCCTGCACCACGTGTTCGACTTCCAGCAGGACCGCCTGCTCTGGGACGTCGGCCACCAGTGCTACCCCCACAAGCTGCTCACCGGACGGGGCGACCGCTTCGACGCGCTGCGCCAGAAGGACGGGCTCAGCGGGTTCCCCGCCCCGACCGAAAGCGAGTACGACCTGTTCGCCACCGGTCACGCGGGGACGGCCATCTCGACGGCGGCAGGCCTCGCCTGGGCCGACCAGGCCTGCGAGACCGACTCGCACGTGGTGTCCGTCGTGGGCGACGCGAGCATCGTCAACGGCCTGGCGTTCGAGGCGATCAACAACGTCTGCCTGCTGAACCGCCAGTTCCTGGTGATTCTCAACGACAACTCGATGGCGATCGATCGCACGCACGGGGCGATGTCCCACGTGCTCGACCGGATCCGCATGACTCCGACCTATTCCGATCTGAAGCACTCCGCTGAGCACCTTCTGCGGAACCTGCCGCTGGGAGCGGAGATCTCCGAGGCGCTCAAGCATCTCCGCGAGGGGCTGCGCACAACCGTGTACGGAGACAAGGTCTTCGAGCCGCTGGGGCTGACTTACTTCGGGCCATTCGACGGCCACGACATCCCCCGGCTGATCGAGGTGCTCCAGCGCGTCAAGACCATCGATCGCCCGGTGCTGCTGCACGTGCATACCGAGAAAGGTCGCGGCTGTGAGTACGCCGTGGAAGACCCCACCACGTTCCACAGCCCCTCGGCCTACACGCTGAAGGACGGCAAGGCCGTCTTCGCCAACAAGACCTGGCCGACGTGGACCAACGCGTTCTCGCAGAAGCTCTGCGAGGTGGGCCAGGCCGACGAACGGATCATCGCAATCACCGCAGCGATGCCCGACGGAACCGGCCTGGTGGACTTCCGCGACAAGTTCCCACAGCGCTATATCGACGTGGGCATCTGTGAATCGCACGCCGTGGCGATGTCGGCAGGGATGGCCAAGGCCGGCCTCAAACCCGTGGTGTCGATCTACTCGACGTTCCTGCAGCGGGCGTTCGACCAGGTCTTCCATGACGTGGCCTTCCAGAAGCTGCCCGTGGTGTTCTGCATGGACCGGGCCGGGCTGGTTGGCTCGGACGGCGCTGTGCATCACGGGGCGATGGACATCGCCATGCTGCGGAGCATTCCGGGCATGGTGCTGGCCGCCCCCGCCGACGGGCCCGAACTGTCGGCCGTCATGGACTTCGCCCTCGCCGGCGACTCGCCGGTGGCCATCCGCTACCCGCGCGACGAAGTGCCCCGCGACATGCCCGGTGAGTGCGCCCCCTTCCAGCCGGGCGTTTCGCGCGTGCTGCGGGAAGGCAAAGACGCCGCCTTCCTCTGCTACGGCACGACGTGCGCCGCAGCGATGGAGGCCGCCGAGATGCTCTCCCAGCGCGGAATCGAAGTCGAGGTCCTCAACGCGCGATTCGCCAAACCGCTCGACGCGGTGGCCATCAGCCGACTGTTGCGGGAAGGCAAACCCGCGCTGGTGTGCGAAGACCACTCGCAGATCGGCGGGTTCGGGTCGGCCGTTCTGGAACTGGCCGCCGCCCGGGAGATCGACGCAGGGCACGTTCAGTTGAGAGGTCTGCCGGACCGGTTCGTCGCCGCTGCCTCGCGCGAGCAGCAACTGGCGGAAGTCGGCCTGGACGCCACCTCACTGGCGGCAACGCTGCAGCGAATGGTGCAGGACCACCACGGCCCGACGGTGAAAGAATTCACCACGCACAAGCGAGGCTGAACGCCCTCGCCCAGCCCCTGAGAACTTTCACCGGCGCCCGCCGGACGCCCGGCCTGCTTAACCCTCCTGCTCGATCTCCTCGCCGAGGGCTTCCCACTCGTCCATGAGGTCCACCAGCGACTGCTGGGCCTGGGCATACTTCTCGCCGAGCTCGTGGATGCGGTCCACGTCGCCCTCCTCGCCGGCTTTGTTGATGCGGGCTGAGAGCGACTCGAGCGACTCCTCGGCGGCGGTGATCTCGCGCTCGAGCGACTCCATGCGTCGCCGTGCGCGCTGCCGCTCGCGGCGGTCTTTCTTGGTCTGCTGGTAGGCGGCTTTGCGTTGCTGCTTGGCCTTGGCTTGGGGGTTGGCGTCTTCGCCGGCGGTTCCGCCGTCGTACCTGGCGCGCCAGGCGAGGTAGGCGTCCCAGCCGCCGGGGATCTCCTTCACCCGCCCGTCCAGCACATACCAGATGTCCGTGGCCAACCGCTCCACGAAGTAGCGGTCGTGACTGACGAAGAGGATCGTGCCCTCGAAGTTCTCCAGCGCCTCGCCCAGCACCTCGCGCGACGCGAGATCCAGGTGGTTCGTCGGCTCATCGAGCATCAGGACGTTCGCGCCCAGCGCCGAGACCTGAGCGAGCATCACGCGGCTGCGCTGGCCGCCCGAAAGTTCGCGGATTCGTTTGAGCGTCTGGTCGCCGCTGAAGTGGAACATCCCCAGCAGGTCGCGGGCGGCGTCGGTGCGCATGGTGTACGGCGGGCGGGTGAGCGAGTCCACCAGTGTCTCGTCGGCCTGCAGGCTTTCGTGGGTCTGGGAGAGGTACCCGCGCACCGTGTTGGAGCCCATTTTCACCTCGCCGCCCAGGGCAGGCAGATCGTCCAGCAGCGTTCGCAGCAGTGTGGTCTTCCCGCAGCCGTTGGCGCCGACGATGCCCACGCGCATCCCGCTGCGCACCTCCAGCTCACCGGCATCCACGATCACCTCCCCGGGATCATAGCCTGCTTTCAGGTCGGCCGTCCGCAGCACCAGGTCGCCCGTGCGGGCTCCGGGCGTGAGGCGGACGTGGATGTTCTCATGGCGGCGGGGTTTGGGTTTGGCCTCGGTCTTGAGGAACCGCTCCAGCCGCGTGCGTCGGCCTTGAGCTTCCTTGGTTCGTTGCCCGGCGAGGTTGCGGCGGATGAAGTCTTCGGTCTCGGCGATGTACTTCTGCTGGGCCTCCCACTCGCGCATCCGCTCGCGGTAGCGTTCCTCGCGTTTGGGCAGGTACTCACTGTAACAGCCCCGATACGCCTCGACCTGCCCGAAGGCGACTTCCCAAGTGCGCGTGGTGACCTTGTCCAGGAAGTACCGGTCGTGCGAGACCAGCAGCAGCGTCTGCCTGCAACCCTGCAGAAATCGCTCGAGCCACTCGACGTTGTCCATGTCCAGGTGGTTGGTGGGCTCGTCCAGCAGAAGCACGTCGGGTTCCTGCATGAGCAGCGCCGCCAGCATCGCGCGGCTGCACTGACCGCCGGAGAACTCGTCGAGCCGATCGTTCCATCGCTCGGGGGCGAACCCCAGCCCGGTGAGCACGGTTTTGGCGCGGTTCTCGTATTCGTATCCGCCGGCGGCTTCGAACCGCGCCTGCAATTGGCCGAACCGCTCGATGGCGGCGTCGGTGTCCAGTCGACCGGCCAACTCGTGCAGATCGTGCTCCATCTCCAGCAGGTCGGCGTGTCCTTCCAGCAGCGAGTCCCACAGCGTCTGGCCTGTCAGGCGGGGCGGGTCCTGCGGGAGGTAGCCGATGCGCAGGTTGCCCCTTCGCTGCACGACGCCGTCGGTGGGTTCGATCAGGCCGGCAGCGATCTTCAGCAGCGTGGTCTTGCCCTCTCCGTTGGGGCCCACCAGGCCCACCCGGTCGCCCGGGGCGAGGGTGAAACTCGCGTTTTTCAGCACGTCGAGCTGGCCATAGCTTTGCGTAACGTGCTCGCCAACGATCAGGGACATCTGCGTCCGCTCCTGTCTGGGGAAAGCGCACCAGCATACCGTCTTGGTGGGGCGGATGGTATCCCTCGGCCGGGTTTGCCCGCCTCGACGTGCCTCGCCGCCGGCCGAGCCGATCGCAATTCTGGGCTGGCGGTGCAGTTATGCGATAACCGGCGGCGACAACGGAGGATTTCTTCCCTACCGCGGTTCAGCCAGGGATGCTACAATGGGATGCGAAGGGGTGAGTGGACCGACGCCCCGCCTGAATGGAGACTGCCATGTCGCAATTCGTTGGGGATAGACGGAGAATCGCTCGGGCCGCCCTTGTGGTGGCCGGGATCTGGGCAGCCTTGGTGAGCCCGAAGGCCGCCGACGCGATGATCTTCAAGGCATCCCAGGACCCTTCATACAACACCACCGCCCCGACCGGCGCCTACGCCAACAGCGGCTGGCGGGCGGTTGGCGAGTGGTCGGCGGCCTCGGGTGTGGCCATTTCCCCCTACCATGTCCTGACTGCCCAACATTTCGTTGCCGGATCGTCATTTACCCTTGGTGGCAGAACCGTTGATGTCAAAGCTATTTATGATGATGATGCTTACCCCAAGGGCGACTTGAGGCTGGTGGAGCTTCTCGAACCGGTGGGCACATGGGTGGATATCTACACCGGCACGTCCGAGTCCGGCAAGGAGTCTGTGGTTGTCGGGCGGGGCGTGGTCGCCGCTGACGAGGTCACGATGGACGATGAAGTCCGCGGATGGGAATGGGCCGACCTGAGCACTCGTGGCACGCTGCGATGGGGGACCAATCGCATCGACTCGGCACAGCCCACTTCGAAATACGGACGCATGCTGGGCATGGACTTCGACGAGAACGGGACCACCCATGAAGCCGCTTTCACCGACCGCGATTCCGGCGGCGGGCAGTTCATCCAGGACACCGACGGGCAGTGGAAGCTGGCGGGGATCATATTCGGCGTTTCCGCCCACTACGATGTGGACAGCGATCACGATAATGGCAATGAATTTTATGCCGCCCTGTTCGACGAGACAGGTTTCTGGAAAAACAACGGAGACTGGAGCCTAGTCACGGGAACGGATCAGCCCCAGACAATGTGGAGCACCTCGGTGTCACACCGCGCCAGCTGGATCAGCTCGATCATCTCGGGGTCCGAGCCGCTCGACGGGGACACGGACTTCGACGGCGACGTGGACTTCAACGACGCCTGGGCCCTGCTCAACGCCTATAAAGTCGAGGGCGACTGGACGTGGTTCAACGGCGACTTCAACCACGACGGCGTGGTCGACGAAGCCGACGCGGATATCCTGCTGGCCAATTACGGTACGGGGGTGGCCGGCGGGCTGGACTCAGCCGGTATCGCCGCAACCCTGGCGAGCATGGACGGCGCTCCCGAGCCGACGACTCTCGCGCTGTTGGCCATCGGCGGCTGCGCTCTGCTCCGCCGTCGCCGCTGAGTGCGGGCCTTTTCACTGTTCGCTATATCTCAACGGGCCGTCGGCCCGGATTGACCTCCCCGCTGCGGGTTCATCTCCACACCGCTACGCAAGTCCTCGCTACATCTGGCCGATACGGCGAACGGAGAGACAGAGATTTTCCAGAACTATCAGGAGGCCAAGTGAAAGATGCGTAAAATACTGCTTACCATTCTGGCTGGAGTTGTGTTGCTCGCGTGCGGGGGTTGCGGATCGCTCGCCAACAGTGGGCGCCTGCTGTCCACCTCGGACGAGATCACCGTTGGCTCGCGCATTCAACCGGAATTCGAACGGCTGCTGGGCGGCAAGGTAAAAGACGAATCCGTCCAGCGTTACGTCCAGCGCGTCGGCCAACGGATCGCATCGGTGGCCGGTCGTCGCCTGCCGTACGAGTTCGCCGTGCTCCGCCCGGACGTGCCGAACTACTTCGTGCTGCCTGGCGGGAAGATCTACCTCACCAAAGGGTTGCTGGCGATGCTGGAGGACGAGCGTCAACTGGCGGGGGTGTTGGCCAACGCCGTCGGCCACGCGTGCCACCGTCAGCCGGTCAAGGCGATGTTCAAGCGGATGAAGGCGGGGATGTACCTCGCCGTGGCGAAATTGGCCATCGAGGACCCCGACGAAAGCGGGTATCGCACGGCCATTCGACTGGCGAGGGAACTGATTCTCTCCGAGGCGACCCGTCGCGACGAGATGCAGGCCGACGCATTGGCCGTCCAGTACCTCGCGCGGGCGGACTACTCGCCCTGGGGCCTGCCCCACGCCCAGCGGATGCTCTACCAGCGATGCATCGATCAACCCAAGAAGATGACGAAACTGTATCAATCCCACCCGCTGACGTTCCGGCGGATGAAGCTCACGAAGGTGGCCGTCGAGGTCGATTACGCCTATTACGACCGCTCCCGTCCGAGTCCGACGCAGGACGACTACGCGGCCGTCCGCCAAAGCCTGCTGGAGGACGACGATCGGGTCGCGACGGATACTCCGGACCCGGCTCCCCAACCGGTGCTGGCGGAAAACGCGAACTGACCTCCCAACCCGCGGGCTGCGGTTACAGGCCCAGGTTGGACATGTAATCGAGGTTCGTCATGAGGTCCAGCAGCGACCGGGTACGATCGATCGCAGCCGGGCTGGCGCCGGTCTGTTGCTGGGCGGAGAGGGTGTCTTCCAGGCTGGCCAGCAGGTCGAAGGGCTGGTCCTCGGGAACCGCCTCGCCGGTGAACGACTCGATGAGACTGGCGTGGTTGCCGGACAGTTCGGGCTGGAACGAGAGGTAGTTGTAGTTGTCGAAGGAAACCATCCCCTGCTGGAGCATCTGCTCGGCCAGGTGCGAGACCTCCTTGGGCGTGATGTTGCGGAGGTTGAACTGCGAAGCGATCCGCGCCGCCGGGGAGAAACTCATCTCACTTGCGGGCCCGGGGGAGAAAGACTCCTCCCTCGGCCCTTGCACCGTCTTGCGCTGTTGCGTGTAGCCGATACCACCGAGTGCGTCGTAGTGACCGATGTTCTCAATACCCATGTGATTTCTCCGTCTCCACGAATCTCCCGCGCGCAGACACAGCGGGCGGTTTGCACTGGAATATCGGATCGCCCGGCGGGCAAATTCGGGCTTCGGGCTAAAGAAATCGCCCTCCGCTTCGAGAAGGATGAAGGGGCTGCGCGCAAAACCCCCTCAGCCGGCGAACCGCCCAAGGGGGTGGGAAGAGGACACTGTCTCGGGAACGGCATCCCTCCCTATAAGCCGAGATTCCCCATGTAATTCAAATTGGTCATCAGATTCAGCAGGGAACGGGTTCGGAAAATGGCGGTCTCGCTGGCAGGGGCTTCCTCCTGGACCCGCAGTGTCTCCTTGAGACTTGCCAGCAGGTCGAAAGGCTCCGCCACGCCGTCTTCGCTGACAAACGGCGCGATGAGCTGGTTGTGGTCCTCGGTGAGTCTGGGCTCGAAGGACAGCGAGTTGTACGTATCAAACGAGATCAGCCCGCCGTCGAGAAGCTCCTCGGCCAATATCCCCACCTCCTTGCGGGTGATCCTTGTGAGATCGTAGTGGGACGCGATATGCCCTGCCGGCGAGAAATCCACCTGGCACGCCGGCCCGGCCGACGACCCGTCGGGCTCCTTTGCCGGATTGGCGGGCTTGGAACTGCTTTTGGCCTTGCTGGACTCCCGTGAGAGTCCGGATTTGGCGCCGGTCGATCCTTCGACCCGCTCCCCGGAATGCGACTCGTACTGCTGGTCCTGGTCCTTGCCGGCATCTCGGGCAAAGGCCAGGTATGCGGCTGCGTCCGATACTTCCTGTTGGCTAACGTGGTTAAGTCCCATCTCATGTCTCCCTTTTCCAAAGGCCCCGCGCATGATTCACTGCATCAGGTGCTGTCGCTTAACGAAACCAAAAAGCCCTAGGGCTTTCATGGGGTGTATCGGAAAATAGATAAGGCCAATTTCAAACTTCATTTAAAGAGAATGCAACTTTACGCGATAAGACTTAAGGGGGTCTGAGATACACTGGTTTTCAGGGGGTCGCTCGCGATTTCGAGTACCCTGCAGGGCGTTTTTGCGTACCGACATCGCGGCCGACTGGACATCGTGGAACTATTGATGCGTCCTTGATTTCGGTCGAGTCCCCGCGCCGACCCAGCCGGACGGGCTCCCGCAACGCGTCGGTCAGGTGGGTCAGCGGGCGGCGGTGGACTTCATGAGGAACACCAGCTCGCCGGGATATCGCTGCCATCCCAGGCGGTCCCAGAACGCCAACCCGCCGGCGTTGTCGGCGAAGACCAGGATATTGCATCGGCGGATCCCCTCCCCCGCCAGACCCGCCAGCGCCCGCTCGACCAGCGATCGGCCGACCGATCGGCCGCGATGCGTATCGGCGACGGCAAGATGGTGCAGGCTGCCGCGTCGGCCGTCGTGACCACAGAGAACGGCCCCCACCAGTTCACCGTCCTCCTCGGCGACCTGGCTGAGCCCCGCGTTCCGCTGGAGATAGCGGGCGATGCACTCGGGCGAGTCGGCGTCTTCCGGATGATACGCCACCCCGTCGGTCGCGTCCCACAGACCGGTCACCGCGTCGTAGTCGTCCGTCGTCATGGCTCGGTATAGGATCGTCACGGCTGCGCCTGCTCCCTGCTGCCCCGTGGGCGAGGGCAATTTTCGCACAGGCCCCGGGCGTTCTCAAGCTCCATCCCGGCTCGCAACAATCCCTTCGCAACCCGCTTCGGCTGGACATAAATGTCGAACAGGCGCAACGCCTTTGTGATCCGCATCTTGCAGTTTCACTTCGCAGTCCGGGGAGGGTTTGCGGCACTCAGCGCGACAATTGCTTCCGCCTGGCCGCTTTCGACGATGCCTTCCGACGAGCGGGTCAGGCCCGGGAATCCCGGCCGATTCCGCTTGCTGCCGGCGACGCCCTCCACATCACGCAACCCTCTTATTCTCCTCGCATTGCAGGAGCCGATCGCGACGTCGGCTTGCGGTTTCGGGAGGTCGTCCGGCGTTGGCGGCGCAGCCCTTGGGCGCTTTGGCACAGCCGATGCAAAGAACCCCCTGACGAATGAGGTCCCGGCCGACGTGATGGAACCGGGATCCACACAACAGCAGACCGCCTGCGGCGGCCCCCAGCAAAGGAGCAGGGACATGCGAAAGGTAGCGATTTACGGAAAAGGTGGCATCGGAAAGAGCACGACCACCCAGAACACAGTGGCCGCCCTGGCAGAGATGGGCAAGAAGGTCATGGTCGTCGGGTGCGACCCGAAGGCCGACTCGACCCGACTTCTGCTGGGCGGTCTCAACCAGCAGACCGTGCTGGACACCCTCCGCGAGGAAGGCGAGGACGTCGAGCTGATGGACATCCGCAAGGCCGGCTATGGCGATTCGATGTGCGTCGAGAGCGGCGGTCCCGAGCCCGGGGTCGGCTGCGCCGGCCGGGGGATCATCACCAGCATCAACATGCTCGAACAACTCGGCGCGTACGACGAGGGGGAAGAGTTGGACTACGTCTTCTACGACGTACTGGGCGACGTGGTCTGCGGCGGGTTCGCCATGCCCATCCGCGAGGGAAAGGCCCAGGAGATCTACATCGTCTGCTCGGGCGAGATGATGGCGATGTACGCCGCCAACAACATCTGCAAGGGCATCATGAAGTTCGCCCAGGCCGGCGGCGTCCGCCTTGGCGGGCTGATCTGCAACTCCCGGAACGTGGACAACGAGAATGACATGATCGACGAGTTCGCCAAGCGGCTGGGCTCGCAGATGGTCCACTTCGTGCCGCGCGACAACGACGTCCAGCGGGCCGAGATCCAGCGCAAGACCGTCATCGACTGGAAGCCCGACGCTCCCCAGGCCGACCAGTATCGCGCGCTGGCCAAGAGCATCGACAGCAACGAGCTGTTCGTCGTGCCCAAGCCCTTGCCCATTGAAGAACTCGAAAGCCTCCTCCTGGAGTTCGGCGTGCTCGGCTGATCGCACTCCGCAACCACGCAGCAAGAAAGGACTCACCCATGATTATGGTTCGAGCGATTGTCCGCCCCGAGAGGGTGGACGAAGTGATGGCCGCCCTGATGTACGCGGGGTTTCCGTCGGTCACGAAGATGGACGTTTACGGCCGCGGCAAGCAGCGCGGGATGAAGGTCGGCGAGATGACCTACGACGAACTGCCCAAAGAGCTGCTGATTACCGTCGTGCGGGACGAGGACCGGGACTTCGTCATCGAGACGATCATGAAGTCCGCCCGCACGGGCTCGAAGGGCAACTTCGGCGACGGGAAGATTTTCGTCTCGCAGGTCGACGAAGCCTACACCGTGTCCACCGGAGCCGCCGGCCTCTAGACGCGCACCAAAGGAGAAGCCCACCCATGAAGGAAATCATCGCCATCGTGCGGATGAACATGATGAACAAGACCAAGCGAGCACTCTCGGAGGCGGGAATCTCGTCGTTCACCGCCCGGAAGGTGATGGGGCGAGGGAAAGGCAAGGTCGACTACCTGCTGCTGAAGGGCGCCGAAGCCGGCTACGACGAGGCGATCAACCAGCTCGCCCCCGGCCCGAAGCTCATCCCCAAGCGTATGTTGACCATCGTGATTCCCGACGAACTGGTCGAGAAAACCGTGGAAACCCTCATCCAGGTCAACCAGACCGGAAGCCCCGGCGACGGAAAAATCTTCGTCGCGCCGGTGCTCGATGCCCTCCGTGTCCGCACCGGTGAATCCGGAAACGAAGTGCTGGACGAAGCCGAAACCCCCGCCGCCCAGGAGGCGTAACCATGACCCAACCACCAACCCCCGAAGACATCAAGGAACAGATTCTCCAGGCCTACCCCGCCAAGGTCGCCCGCAAGCGAGCCAGCCAGATTGTCGTCAACGAGCCGACCGAGGACGGGGCCGCCCCCGAGATCAAGGCCAACACCCGCACGACCCCGGGCATCATCACGCAGCGTGGCTGTTGCTACGCCGGCTGCAAGGGCGTGGTGCTGGGCCCGACGCGCGACATCCTGAATCTCACGCACGGACCGATCGGCTGCGGGTATTACAGCTGGCTGACCCGCCGCAACCAGACCCGTCCGCCCAGCGACGACGACGATAACTTCATGACCTACTGCTTCTCCACGGACATGCAGGACCAGGAGATCATTTTCGGCGGCGAGAAGAAGCTCGCCCAGGCGATCCAGGAGGCGTATGACATCTTCAAGCCCAAGGCGATCGGCGTGTTCTCGACCTGCCCGGTGGGGCTCATCGGCGACGACGTCCACCAGATAACCCGCGAGATGAGCGAGAAGCTCGGGATCAACTGCTTCGGGTTCTCCTGCGAGGGCTACAAGGGCGTTTCCCAGTCGGCCGGCCATCACATCGCGAACAACCAGTTGTTCAAGCACGTGATCGGCAAGGGCGAGTCGGACTCCACCGGCAAGTTCCGCATCAATCTGCTGGGCGAGTACAACATCGGCGGCGACGCGTTTCTCATCGAGGACCTCCTGGAACGCTGCGGGATCGAGCTGGTCGCCACCTTCAGCGGAAACAGCACCTACGACCAGTTCGCCTCCTCGCACGAGGCCGACCTGAACTGCGTGATGTGCCACCGCTCGATCAACTACGTCGCGGACATGCTGGAGACCAAGTACGGGATCCCGTGGACGAAGGTGAACTTCATCGGCGCCGACGCCACCGCCAAGTCGCTGCGGAAGATCGCCACGTACTTCGAAGACGACCAGCTCGCCGAACGCATCGAGACAGTGATCGAAGAAGAGCTCGCTGCCGTCCAGGCCGCCCGTGGCGAGGTGACCCCGCGTACCGAAGGCAAGCTGGCGATGCTGTTCGTCGGCGGCAGCCGGGCGCACCACTACCAGGAGCTGTTCGCCGAGATCGGCATGCCCACGGTGGCGGCCGGCTACGAGTTCGCCCATCGCGACGACTACGAAGGGCGCAACGTGCTCGACAGCATCACGGTCGACGCCGACTCGCGAAACATCGAGGAGCTCTCCGTCGAGGCCGACCCCGAAAACTACACCCCTCGCAAGACCCCCGAGCAAATCGAGGCGCTCAAGGCGGCCGGGATGGAATTCAACGACTACGAGGGCATGATGCCCGAGATGCCCGCCAGGACGCTGGTGATCGACGATATCACCCAGCACGAAACCGAAATGCTCCTGGAGAAGTACAACCCGGCGATTTTCTGTGCGGGCATCAAGGAGAAGTACGCCATCCAGAAAAATGGCGTCCCCTGCCTGCAGTTGCACAGCTACGACTACGGCGGCCCGTTTGCCACCTTCCAGGGCGCGGTGAACTTCTACCACACCGTCGCGGACATGGTGACCTCGCCCGTCTGGGGCCTGGTGACCGCCCCGTGGCAGCGGAAGCGTGAACCCGAGCTCACCGCCGAGCTCATCAGCGCCTGACCCAAGGAGATACCCCCGATGCTACTTCGACATACCACCGCCGAGATCGCCCCGCGCAAGGCATTGACCGTCAACCCGGCCAAGACCTGCCAGCCCGTCGGGGCGATGTACGCCGCCCTCGGTCTGCATGGCTGCCTGCCGCACAGCCACGGCTCGCAGGGATGCTGCGCCTACCACCGAAGCGCCCTGACCCGCCACTACAAAGAGCCGGTGATGGCCGCCACGAGCTCCTTCACCGAGGGCTCGAGCGTCTTCGGCGGACAGAGCAACCTGCTCCAGGCGATCAACAATATCTTCACCACCTACGACCCCGACGTGATCGCGGTGCACACCACCTGCCTCTCGGAAACCATCGGCGACGACATCCCGCAGATCGCCGCCAAGGCCCGCGAGAAAGGCACGATCCCCGAGGGCAAGTACGTCATCCACGCCAACACGCCCAGCTACGTCGGCTCGCACGTGACCGGGTTCGCCAACCAGGTGAAGGCATTCGTGGACTACTTCGCCGAACCCGTCGAGCGGAAGCTCCGCACGGTGAACATCATCCCCGGCTGGGTCGAGCCGGCCGACATGCGCGAGATCAAGACCATCGCATCGGCCATGGACGTCGGACACATCCTCTTCCCGGATACCTCCGACGTTCTGGACGCCCCGCAGGTGGGCACCCACGAGTTCTACCCGCCCGGCGGTGTGACCATCCCGCAGCTGCGAAAAACCGGCGCTTCGTGCGCCACCATCGCCCTGGGTCCGACCGCCTCCGGGTCGGCCGCCGAGGCGCTGGACGCCAAGTGCAAAACGCCCTGCCACATCCTGCCGCTGCCCATCGGCCTGCAGGCGACCGACCGCTTCATCGACCTGCTCCGCAGGGTCGCGGGCGTGGAAGTGCCCGATTCGCTCACCCGTCAACGCGGACAGCTGCTGGACATGATGATCGACACGCGCCAGTACGTCCAGGGCAAGCGCGTCGCGCTGTGGGGCGACCCCGACCAACTCGTCTCGCTCACCCAGTTCCTGGCCGATCTGGGCATGGTGCCGGCCTACATCGTCACCGGCACGCCGGGGAAGATCTTCCTCGAACGCATCGAGCGTGTCCTGGATGGTCGATCGCCGGACGTGAAGGTCCAGCAGGGCGCCCAGGCCGACATGTTCCTGATGCACCAGTGGATCAAGAACGAGCCGGTCGACCTGCTGATCGGCAACACGTACGGAAAGTACATCGCCCGCGACGAGGACATCCCACTGATCCGCCACGGGTTCCCCATCCTCGATCGCGTGGGACACCAGTACACCCCGTCGGTGGGCTACCGCGGAGCGATTCGCCTGCTCGAACAGATCCTCAACGTCCTGCAGGACCGCCTCGATCGCGACTGCCCCGAGGAATCATTCGAGCTCGTACTGTAGCAACACTCACCCGATGGCTGGGGCGCCCGGCGCGTCGTGCGTAGCGACGTGCCGGGCTTACCCCCGCCCACCGACCGGAAGGCAGAACGATGGCCGAAATCCTCCGACAACGTCGCGGGCAGATCCACCGGACCGGCAACGACACGCCGTTCGAGATGGAATGCGACAAGCACTCGCTGGCCGGCTCGGTCTCGCAGCGGGCGTGCGTGTTCTGCGGCTCGCGGGTGGTGCTCTACCCGGTGACCGACGCCCTGCACCTGGTCCACGGACCCATCGGCTGCGCCGCCTACACGTGGGACATCCGCGGGGCCCTCTCCAGCGGTTCGGAGCTGAACCGCATGAGCTTCTCGACCGACCTGCAGGAGCGAGACGTCATTTACGGCGGCGAGGAAAAACTCCGTGCCGCCCTGCTGGAACTGATCGACGAATACAAACCCGCCGCCGCCTTCGTGTACGGAACGTGTATCGTGGGCATCATCGGCGACGACGTCTCTGCCGTCTGCAAGGACGTCGAAGCCCGCACGGGCATCCCGGTGATCCCGGTGCATTCCGAAGGGTTCAAGGGCACCAAGAAGACCGGCTACTCCGCCGCCTGCAGCGCCCTGTTTCGCCTGGTGGGCACCGCCGACGTCTCGGACGTCTCACCGGTCAGCATCAACATCGTGGGCGATTTCAACCTCGCGGGCGAAACGTGGATGCTCCGGGAATACTACGAGCGCATGGGCGTACAGGTGGTCGCCACGATGACCGGTGACGCCCGCATCGATGACGTCCGCCGCTCCCACGGTGCGGCCCTCAACGTCGTCCAGTGTTCCGGATCGATGGCGGAGCTGGCCGACATGATGAAAGCCGAATACGGCATCCCGTACATCCGCGTGTCCTACTTCGGCATCGAGGACATGTCCGCCGCCCTCTACGAGGTGGCTGAGTTCTTCGACGACGAAGACATCCTCGCCCGCACCCGCCGGATCGTCCATGACGAAGTGAATCGCATTTGGCCGACGCTGAACACCTACCGCGCCGCGTTGACCGGCAAGCGGGCCGCCATCTA
Organism: uncultured Planctomycetaceae bacterium; assembly: GCA_964646915.1. GTDB lineage: Bacteria > Planctomycetota > Phycisphaerae > SM23-33 > SM23-33 > CAZFPT01. Next base: position 15,651 of record CAZYIH010000009.1, read on the forward strand.
CACCGGCGGGGCGTTCAAGGCGTTCTCCCTGGTTCGCTCCCTGAGAACCCTGGGCATGAAGACGGTCCTCGCCGGCTCGCAGACGGGCAACCACGAAGACTACAACACCCTCCGCGATCTCTGCGACGATGGGACCGTTCTGGTGGACGACACGAACCCGCTGGAACTGGCGAGGTTCATCCGCGAGCTGGAGGTGGACCTGTTCATCGGCGGGGTGAAAGAACGCCCCATCGCCTACAAGCTGGGCGTGGGCTTCTGCGACCACAACCACCAGCGCAAAGAAGCGCTCGCCGGCTACGAGGGAATGCTGAACTTCGCCCGCGAAGTTCACCGCACCGTGACCAGCCCCGTCTGGGCGTTGGCCGGTGGAAAGAGGCGATCGTCATGAGCGCACCGCGACACCTCAAGCCCGCCGGCAGAACCTTCGCCTCGACGCGCAACGCCTGCAAGCTCTGCACGCCGCTGGGTGCCTGCCTTGCCTTTCGCGGCGTGGAAGGCTGCGTGCCGTACCTCCACGGCTCGCAGGGGTGCGCCACCTACATCCGCCGGTACCTCATCAACCACTACAGGGAACCGGTGGACATCGCCTCGTCGAGTTTCAACGAGCAGGCCGCCATCTTCGGCGGCGCGGAGACCTTCGCCATCGGGCTGGACAACGTCATCTCCGCCTACCAGCCCGGCGTGGTCGGTGTCGCCACCACCTGCCTCTCGGAGACCATCGGCGACGACGTCCGCATGTTCCTCCATGAGTATCTCGCCGACCACCGCCACGAGGAACTGCCCGAGATCGTCACCGTCTCCACGCCCAGCTATTCCGGCACGCACGCGGAGGGCTACTTCGCGACGCTGCGGTCGCTGGTGGACCAACTCGCCCAGCCCGGAGAACACGACGACCACGTGAACCTGCTGACGGGCATGGTCTCGCCGGCCGACCTGCGACACCTCAAGGAAATCCTCGCAGACTTCCGCCTGCCCGCGATGCTCCTGCCGGACTACAGCGAAACGCTGGACGGATCGGCCTGGGACGAATACCACCGCATCCCCGCCGGGGGCACGCCGGTTTCGGACATCCGTGCCGCCGGCTGGGCGAGGGCGACCATCGAGCTGGGGCAGTGCATGCCCGACTCGCTGTCGGCCGGTGCTCTGCTGGAAGACAAGCACGACGTGCCGCGAATCTCCCTGCCCTGGCCGATCGGCGTACGGGCGTGCGACCGGTTCTTCGACACGCTCGCCGCATCGACCCAGCGGGAGATCCCCCGGAAGTACACCGACCGTCGAGGCCGATTGCTGGACGCCTACGTCGACGGACACAAATACGTCTGCGACGCCCGGGCCGGCGTGTTCGGCGAAGAGGACCTGGTGGTGGGCATCGTCTCGCTGCTGGCGGAAATCGGCGTCACCCCGGCCCTGTGCGTTTCGGGCGGGAGGTCCGGTTTGTTGCGGGCCCGCCTTGCCGAGGCCGCCCCCGACCTGATTGACGCAATCGCCATTCACGACGGAACCGACTTCGCGGACATGGAGGAAATCGCCGCCGGGATGGACCTGGACATCCTGGTCGGATCGAGCAAAGGCTACACGATGGCCCGCCGGCTGAAGCTGCCCCTGGTGCGCGTGGGCTTCCCCGTCCACGACCGTCTGGGAGGCCAGCGGATGAGGCACCTGGGGTACCGCGGAACGCAGGAGCTCACCGACCGCATCGCCAACACGCTCATGCAGGTCAAACAGGACGAATCGCCCGTCGGATACACCTACATGTGACAACCCGGCCCCGCGCCGGTCAGGAAGAGGACCCAGCCATGGACATTACAAGACACCCCTGCTTCAACGAGGACGCCAAGGGAAGCTTCGGGCGGGTACACCTGCCCATCGCGCCGGCCTGCAACATCCAATGCCGGTTCTGCAACCGCAAGTACGACTGCCTCAACGAGTCGCGCCCGGGCGTGACCAGCAAGGTCCTCTCGCCCCATCAGGCGATGCACTACCTGCGAAACGTCGTCCGGCGCGATCCGCGAATCAGCGTCGTGGGCATCGCCGGGCCCGGAGACGCCTTCGCCACTCCCGAGACAACGCTGGAAACGCTCCGCCTGGTGCGGGCGGAATACCCCGAGATGCTCCTGTGCGTCGCCAGCAACGGCCTGAAGGTCGCCCCGCACGTCGAAGCGCTCAAAGACGTCGAAACCAGTCACGTGACGATCACCGTCAACGCGGTGGATCCCGATATCGGCCAGGAGGTCTGCGCATGGGTTCGACCGGGCAAGCGACCCGTCCGCGGCCTCGCCGGCGCCGAGATGCTGCTGGACGCGCAGATCGCGGCGATCCGCGCCCTGAAGGCTGCCGACATTGTCGTGAAGATCAACACCATCATCATCCCCGGCGTGAACGATCACCACGTCGAGCAGATCGCCCGGACGGTGTCCAGCCTCGGGGCCGACCTGCTCAACTGCATGCCCCTGGTGCCCGTGGAAGGAACCGTCTTCGAGAACACCGTCTCCCCCGGCTGCGCCGAACTGGCGGAGATCCGCTCGACCGCCCGGACGTTTCTGCCACAGATGACCCACTGCACCCGCTGCCGCGCCGACGCCGCCGGCCTGCTGGGTTGCGGCTCGCCGGACGCGACGGCCGAGCTGCTCGCCGAATCGGCCGCCCAGCCGCTGAACCCCTCCGAGCATCGCCCGTATGTGGCGGTGGCCAGTCACGAGGGCGTGCTGGTCAACCAGCATCTCGGCGAGGCCAGGCGCCTTCTGCTGTTCGAGCAGGACGCCGACCGCCTGGAGTTCGTCGAGGCCCGCCCCGCCCCGGCTGCCGGCGGTGGCGCGAGTCGCTGGGCACAGCTCGCACAGACGCTCCACGACTGCCGGGCCATCCTGACCAGCGGCGCCGGCGAGTCGCCCGTCGGGATGCTGCGTGAGCAGGGCATCAAGGTGATCGTCGCCGAGGGCATCATCCACGAACTGCTCGAGAACATTTACGCGGGCAAGGCGATCCGCTCCCCGCTTCGAGGCCATCGCTGCGGCGCGGGCTGCGCGGGCGATGGCACGGGCTGCGACTGAGACATTCATCAACCCCGGAACCTTCTCAAGGAGACCGACATGGACAAGCCAGAGTACCACATTTTCGTATGCAACAGCTTCCGCCTCAACGGCGCGCCCCAGGGCGTGTGCAACAAGAAAGGCGCCGTCGAGCTGCTGCAGATGCTCGAGAACGAAATCGTCGACCGGGACCTCAACGCGATGGTCTCCTCCACCGGCTGCCTGAAGCTCTGCGAGAAGGGCCCGGTCGTGGTCGTCTATCCCCAGGGCTGGTGGTACGCCGAGGTGGACGAGGACAAGCTGGACGAGATCCTCGACGCCATGGAGGAAGGCAACCCCGCCGAGGAGTACCTGGTGGGATGAGTCGGATCGCCGTCATCCCGCTGGTGCTGGTGCTGTGTGTCGCGCCCGGCTGCAACGACAGCGACGCCGGCGACGCCGGGCCGATCACCCTGTTCGCCGCAGCCTCCACGACCGGCGCGATCACGGACATCGCCCGCGCGTGGGAGAAACACACCGGCCTGTCGGTACGCGTCAACACCGCTGCCTCGTCCACGCTGGCCAGGCAGATCCAGGCCGGCGCCCCAGCCGACGTGTACATCTCCGCCAACTCCAAGTGGATGGACGTACTGGCCGACGACGGGGCAATCCGCAAAAACACCCGTCGCGACATTCTCACCAACAGGCTTGCTGTCATCGCGCCGGTGAGCGGGACGCATGCGACGATCGACCTGTCCGCCGACGCGCCGCCCGCCGTAGCCGGCCGATGGGCCATCGGCGACCCGACGCACGTTCCGGCGGGGATGTATACCCGGGAGTCACTCGGATCGCTGGGCTGGTGGGACGCCCTGAAAGACCGCCTCGCGCCGGCGGCTTCGGTGCGGGCGGCGCTGCGATTCGTGGAACAGGAACAGTGCCCCATCGGCATCGTGTATTCCTCGGACGCAGCCACCTCCTCGAAAGTGCGTCGCCTGGCGTTGCTGCCCGAGGACAGCCACTCGCCCATCCGCTACCCGGCCGCCCTGTGCAAAGGAGCACACCCCAAAGCCGAGGCGCTGCTGACGTTCCTCTCCAGCCCTGCCGTACGGGAAATATGGCAACGGTACGGGTTCTCGCCGATCAACGCCCCGCTCAGCGCCGCATCGGGCAATGCGGACCAGGCCGACCGATCCGCAGCAGTCGCGGCAGCCCTCTTGAGCGTGAAAGTCGCCCTGGGATGCGTAGCCATCGTGGCTGTCCCGGGCATCGCCGCCGGCTGGCTGCTCGCGCGAAAGCAATTTCCCGGCAAGGCGTTGCTGGATGCACTGGTTCACGCACCGCTGGTAATGCCCCCCGTGGTGACGGGGTATCTGCTGCTGGTGGTCTTCGGTGCCGGCGGGCCCGCGGGTCGATGGCTGGACAACGCACTGGGGATCTCGCTGGCATTCACGTGGACGGCGGCGGTGCTGGCCTCGGCGGTGGTGAGCTTTCCCCTGCTGGTGCGATCGGTGCGGGTGGCGGTGGAGCTGGTGGACCGGCGCCTGGAACAGGCCGGCGCGACGCTGGGCGCCTCGCCCTGGGTGGTCCTGCGGCGGGTCACGCTGCCGTTGGCGCTGCCCGGCGTGTTGGCCGGTCTGGTGCTGGCGTTCGCCCGGAGCATGGGCGAGTTCGGGGCGACGGCCACCTTCGCCGGCAACATCCCCGGCCAGACGCGAACGCTCCCGCTGGCCATCTTCAGCGCCACCCAAACACCGGGAGGCGACGAGGTCGCCATGACGCTGGCGGGCGTCTCTGTGCTGATTTCCGTACTCGCGTTGGCTGCCTCCGAAGTGGTCACGCGCCGCCTCCGCGCCCGGCTGGAGACCGCCCGTGCTTGAGATCCACGCGCACATCCCCCGCGGCGAGCGGTTCGCCCTGTCGGTCAACGCCGAGATCGCTCAGCCCCTGGCGGGCATCTTCGGGCCGTCGGGTGCGGGCAAGAGCACGCTGCTGGAAGCGATCGCCGGGCTCGCCGCGCCGGCCGACGGCAGAATCGTACTGAACGGGCAGGTGCTGTTCGACGCGAACCGGCGCATCTGCCTGCCTCCCCATAAGCGCCGCCTTGGCGTGGTGTTCCAGGACGCCCGGCTGCTGCCGCACCTCAGCGCCCGCGACAACCTTGAGTTCGGCCGACGCCTGCTGCCCAGGCGTGAGCGACGCTTCAGCGTCGAAACCGTCGCAGACTGGCTGGACATCGGCCATCTTCTCAGCCGACGCCCAGCCACGCTCTCCGGCGGCGAGGCCCAGCGGGTCGCGCTGGGACGGGCGATTCTCACCAATCCGCGACTCCTGCTGCTGGACGAGCCCTTCACCGGGCAGGACGTCGCCCGTCGCCGTCGCATCCTGCCGCAACTTCGGGCCATCCACGAACGGACCGGCATCCCCATGCTGCTGGTGAGTCACGACCTGCCGGACGTGCTCTGCCTGACCGATTGGCTGGTGCTGCTTAACGAAGGTCAACTCGTCGGCCAAGGGCGATACCTGGACCTGGTGTGCTCGTCGCGTCACGCGGGGCTGTTGGCCGAGAGCGGGTTGGTGAACGTGCTTCCGCTGCGGGTGGTCCGCCACTGCCGCGGTGCCGGACAGACGCTGCTGAGCTGGAACCGGACCGACCCGTTGCCCGATCGATCGGACGCCCGCCGGCGCCAACGGTGGGTTCGCGGGCCGATGGACACGACGCTCGCCCCGGGCGATCGCGTGCAGGCCGCCCTCCGCAGCCGGGACATTGCCCTGGCGATGGCCCAGGCGGAGTTCATCTCGATGCAGAACCAGTTTCCCGGCGTGATCGAGTCGGTCGGGCGGGTCCGTTCGCGAACCGTCTGCGTGGTTGACGTGGGGGTGCGTCTGCTGGTAGAGATCACCCCACAGACCCGCATGGAGCTGGGTCTCGCGCCGGGACGTCGGATCTGGTGTCTGTTCAAGACGCGGGCGCTGGAGCTGGGCAGCCCGTCGGCCGAGCCGGACCGCTGCACCGATGACGATCGGCCCGGCCGGGTCACGCCCGGCGATCCGTGGCAGCCCGGCAGCTGCACCTTTCCGCCAAGCCGATGGAGCCGATCGTGAACATTCTCTGCCTCACGCACGTGCCGTTTGAGGGGCCGGCGAATATCGCCGCCTGGGCCCGCGCCCGGGGACACGCGCTGCAGACGGTCCCCCTGTACGACAGCGCCGCCTCGCCCAACGCCGACGACGCCGATTGGCTGGTCATCATGGGCGGGCCGATGAACATCTACGAACACGACCGGTACCCTTGGCTGGCGGCGGAGAAGGACTGCCTGCGACGGGCGATCGACGCGGGCAAGACGCTCGTGGGGGTCTGCCTGGGCGCCCAGCTTCTTGCCGATATCCTGGGCGGGCCGGTAACCCCAAACGCCCACAGCGAGATCGGATGGTTCCCCGTCACGCGGACCGCCGGCGACGAAGAAACCACCGTCTTCGCGAACCTGCCCGAGACCTTCGAGGCGTTCCACTGGCACGGGGATCGATTCGCCATTCCGCCCGGGGCGATCCGTCTGGCAAGCAGCGAAGCATGCGACAACCAGGCGTTCCTCTGGGAGGATCGCGTCCTGGGGCTGCAGTGTCACCTGGACTACACCGCCGCGGGTATCATGGACATGCTCACCCACTGCGGCGACGGGCTCACACCGGGGACATTCGTGCAGACCCCCGCACAGATCGCACCGAGGCCCGAGCAGGTCTCCGCCATCCGCGGTCGGCTGTTCACCGTGCTGGACAACCTCGCCACCATGAGAGACCGGGCCTAGCGTTCGGCCGGGCAGGTAAGCCGCCGACCTGCGCGTGGCCAGCCGTCGGCGTCAGTCCCGCTGCAGGCCTTCCTTCACCCGCCGGGCGACGGTGCGGAGATTCTCGATGTAGTTGCGGGCGAGCGGATCGATCTGCACGACCGCCCCGCCGATGGCCTCGGCGATGGTGCGGGCACTGCGGTCGGAGAACTGGGGATGCACGAAAATCACGCGGACGTTCTCGTTCCTGGCCCGGTTGATGAGTTCGGCCAGGCGACGCGGGCCGGGCGATTTGCCCTGCTGCTCGATGGCCACCTGCTTGAGGCCGTACGCGTCGGCAAAGTAGGCAAAGGCCGGATGAAACACCAGCAGCGTTCGCCCTTCGAGCCCTTCCAGTGACGCGGCAACCTCGCGGTCCAACTGCTCCAGCTCGCCGGTGAGCGTCTGGAGGTTCTCCTCGAACGTCTCTGCCCTGTCGGGGATGAGACGCTTGAGCTCATCGGCGATCGTGCGGGCCTGGACGATCGCATTCCGCGGAGACATCCACACGTGCGGGTCGGCGTCCTGTTCGTGATCGTGGCCGTCGTGGCCATGATGCCCGCCCTCCATGGCCAAAAGATCCAGCCCCTTGCGGGTATCGACGATGGTCAGCTTCGGGTTCACCGAACGGAGCTTGGGCAACAACTGCTTCTCGAACGGAACGCCGATGCGGAAATAGAGAACAGCCTGGCCGAACTGCACCATTTCGCGCTGGGTGGGCTCGTAGTGATGCGGTTCGTCGTTGGGTCCGACCAGCACGTGGAGGTCGACGGCATCGCCGGCAATTCGGTCGACGAGAAACGCCTGGGGCGGAACGCTGACGAACACCGCGGGCCTGTCGCCCGATTCGTCGCGGGGGGCGTCGCATCCGACGGCGAACACACACAGGGCCGAGATCAACACAACGGGCAGGAACAATCGCATCGGGCACTCCTGGCGGGCGAAGAGTTTCGGGTTTCCGGGCCGATCGATCAACGGGTCGGTCGGCTGGGACATTGTAGCCCGCCGGGCGGCGCGCAGCGAGAACCCCGTGGGCGCAGGGGCGCCAACGGGGCGGTTGTGTTGGTTGCAGCCGAGGTCTACTGGGCGTAGGTGGTCGGCTCTGCCGCCAGTTGCTGCAGGGCGGGAACAAGCCTGGCCAGCTCGGCTTGAAGGGCGTCGAAATACTGAGGTGCCTGGCTGAGATCGCCGGATCGACCGGCTGTCTCGATGCTCAAAGCGGCCTCGAAGGCGCCCCGGGCGTTGAAATTGCCCACCGATCCCTTGAGAGAATGGGCGGCACGGGTGACGGCTTCGCTGTCGCCCTGCTCGATCGCTTCGGAGATCTGATCGCACAGGGAGCCATGCTCCTCGACGAACATATCTGCCAGCTCAGCCAGGAGTTCGACATCCCCTTCCACCCGCTGGAGGGCAGCAGCCAGATCGAATGGTTGATTCCCAGACATAGTCTTCCTCTCCGGCGGCGGAGGCCACCGACGACGGTAAATGTACGCATTCCGGGTATAGTCTGAAATATGCATCGGCGGAATCATCCGGGGGCATTAGCAGGAAATCGCAACCCACCCGATGCATTCAGGCGCATGGGCAGGCGAAGCGACAGCGCGTGAAAACGGCCCGCCGCGTGGCAGGCCGTTCCTGGGTACCGAGTCCGACGGGATTCGAACCCGCAACCACCGGATCGACAGTCCGGTACTCTAACCAATTGAGCTACGGACCCAGGGTTCGCCGGGGACTTCTCTCCGGCGAGCAGAATACTATAGCTGCTATCGGCGAAATGTCAACCGTGTTTCGTGCTTCCGGGAAAAAAGCTCGCCGCGGGCACGCAAACCCGGTCGTGGCGGGGCCGTCGCCGGTGGCCCGCCCGCTCCCAAGCCATGTAACTCACTGTTTCTGCTAGCTTAAGTCAAACAGCGTGGGATGATCGAGCAATTCGTCTCCCTGCTGGTCGGCACTGCCGGCCGGGACGAATTCGGCAGGTTCGAGGACCACCGTGGCGACCGATTTCTGCTTGAGCGGCGCGTCGACGGCGACGAACTGCCCCTCGTCGCCCTGCCGGTGGACGTAGGGCGAATACTGCCGCTTCCGCGCGGGCCCGGCGTTTTCCTCGCGAATCGCCCGGCGGAGTTTGTTCATGTAGGCCGACAGGTCGTCCGAGTCGAACTCGGCGAGGAACCCCGGATCGGCCGAGGTGTTCATCGTGATGATCTCGTCAATCATTTGCCGCTTGGTCATGATACCGTCCATGGATGAAATGGAATCCGGCCCGTCCCTGGGCGCATCGTCTGCAAGAAGTATCGGCCGGTGCGGCGAGCAAACTTTAGACGTGTCGTCCCGGAAGGGTCAGTCCCGCCTCCGGGCCGATCGGGCGCGAATGAACTTCCGCGCCACAAGGCGGAACGAGGCTTGGTTCGCCCCCACCGCCGCCCGTATACTGACCTGCAGAGCACCCAGAGGAGACCCATGGAATTCGACACCCAGCAGATCGAGTACGAGACCTTCTCACCCGTTCAGCGCGCGGTCAAGGCGGCGATCGTCAATCCGTTCGCCAACTACGCCCCGGCCGGGTTCATCAAAGCCCTGCTGCGCTGGGGCGACAGCGAACTGGCCAAGGCCAGTTGGTCGGACCCGGGCGGCTGGCGGTCGATGGTGATCAGCTACAAGGGCGACCCGGAGAAACTCGCCGACCGCGTCCTCGTCGGTGCGGGAACCATCCCCACCGCCCTGCGAAACCGCAAACGCCTGGCGGCCCATCTGCTGGCAAAGCTCATCGACGTCCAGGACCGCGACCCGGTACACGTGCTGGGGCTCGGGGCCGGGCCGGGCATGGTCATTACCCAGGCGATGACGATGGCCGAGAAACCCTCGCGGGCGACGATGGTGGATATCAGCTCCGACGCCTTCGAGTTCGGCAGAGACCACGCCGCCGAGCTGGGGCTGCAAGACCGCGTGCGGTTCATCGAGTGCGACGTCCGCGACGTGGAGCAGTTCCTCGACTCGCCCCCGGACATCATCAAAATGCTCGGGATCTGCGAGTATCTCGACGACGAGCACATCGTCTCGATCGCCTCTGCGGCGGCCGACATCATGCCCGCCGGTCAGCCGATCGTGTTCAACAGCATCTCCCGCGCCCACGGGACCGACCGCTTCTTCCGGCGGGTGTTCGGGCTGCACATGAACCATCGCAGCCCCGAGGAGTTGCAGACGTTGATGCGCCGGGCGGGCTTTGACGATTTCGAAACCTTCGCCGAGCCGCTCGGGGTGTATCACGTCTGCGTGGGTCGGCGCACGGACCAGCCCGTTTCCCCCGCCGACAGCGGGCAGGAGTGACCCGCGCGATGGCTGAAATCACCCTCCCATGGGGAGAGGAACAACTCACCGTGGACCTGCCCGAGCAGTGGGACGTCCGCCAGATCGCCGAGCCGGATCTCAGACCGGCCAGCGGCGATTGGCCGGTGCGCCTGGCCAGGGCGATCAGCCAACCCGACACGGGCCTGCCGTTGACCAGGCTCCTCCAGGCCCGGCGCAACGGGCGGGTGTGCATCCTCGTGGAGGACATCACCCATCACAGCCCCCTGCCGAAAATCCTCGAACCGGTCCTGCGGGAAATCAGCCATGCGGGGTTCCCACCCGAGCGGGTGGAGATTTTCTTCTGCACCGGGATGCACCCGGCCATGACGGCAGAGCAGGCCGACGAGAAACTCGGGGCGATCGCCGGGAATTGGCCTTGGCGGTCCAATCCGTGGCAGGACCCGTCGCGCTACGTGCGAATCGGCACGGTCGGCGGCGCACCGGTGGCGATCGATCGCGACGTCGCAGCCGCCGATTTGCGAATCGTGGTCTCGTCGGTGAGTCCGCACCTCCAGGCCGGCTTTGGCGGCGGATTCAACATGATGTTTCCGGGCTGCGCGTCGCTGGAGACCATCCGCACGCTGCACCGCCAGGGGCTGGGTCGGTCGACCCGTCAGCTGGTGGGTCTGGGCGCCTCGCGCAACCCGATGCGGGCGTTCATCGACGCCGCCGGTGGGCTGGTGGATCGCTTCGCCGGCAAGACCTTCGCCGTGCAGTACATTCTGGACACGGAGAACCTTCCGACGTTTCTCGCCGCGGGCAATCCCGCCGACACCCAGGAGATGCTCACCAAGCAGTGCGCCGTCTCCTGCGGGGTGGTCGTGCCCGAGCAGGCCGACATCGTCATCGCCGACGCAAGCCCGCGAGACTACGACCTGTGGCAGTCGTTCAAGAGCATCGCCCACGCCCAATGGGCCGCCCGACCCGGCGGGGTCATCCTCTGCGCGACGCGCTGCGAGGCGGGCATGGCCGATATGTCCCCGCCGAACTGGCCCCTGAGCCCGGCCTGGACGCGACGCGTGGTGCGCTGGCTGGGGGCCGAGTCGGTCAGCTCACTGGTGACGCGCCTCGTGCCGTCCCTGGCCGGCGACGCCGCCTTCTTCGTTCGAATGGGTCTCCAGGCGATTCACCGCAACCCGGTGCTGTTCGTCTCGCCCCCGCTGGCCGAGCAGGGCCCGTTCCCCGCCGTCGAGATCCACGGGGAGTTCGCATCGGCCATCCGGTCCACGCGGCGGATTCTCGGCAAGGGCACCCAGCGCGTGGTGGTGTTCCCCCAGGGCGGGGTGACCTATCCCATTCCCCGCTCGTCGACCAGTCTTGGCCTTTAGCGTGGCCGATGCGCTCAGCTGTGCGGATGGCTGCCCATCAGCAGGTTGATCGCCTCGGTCCGGGTGGCGAGGTTGCTTTTGAACAGGCCCCGCATCGCGGAGGTCACCATTCGCGAGCCGGGCTTCTTCACCCCGCGGATCGTCATGCAGGTGTGCTCGGCTTCGAGAATCACCGCGACCCCCTTGGCGTCGAGCTTCTCCATGAGCACGTCGGCGATCTCACACGTCAGGCGTTCCTGCACCTGGGGCCGACGGGCGAAACCCTCGACCACCCTCGCCAGCTTGCTGAGACCAAGCACCTTACCCCGCGGCAGATACGCCAGATGGGCCTTGCCGATGAACGGCAGAAGATGGTGCTCGCACATCGAGAAGAACGACACGTCGCGCAGGACGACCATCTCGTCGTATTCCTCGTCGAAGAACACCTCCAGGTGACGGGCCGGCTCGTCCCACAGGCCCGCGAACAGCTCGCGGTACATCCGCGCGACGCGCGAAGGCGTCTCCCGCAGCCCCTGGCGGTCGGGGTCTTCCCCGCAGGCGGCAAGAATGTCACGGACCGCCTTCTCGATGGCGGCAGTATCGATTTCGTGTTTGGTTTTGTCGGTCATGTCCTCTTCCCGATGGCAAACGGATTTCCTCATCGTAGCCGATCGAGCGGACTTGTCAAACGTCATCGTCCAGGCCCAGCCGCCAAAGCGCCCATTCGACCTGCCGCCGAAGGCCCACTTCACGTCGCCCAACAGCTCGGACTGCATCACCCAGCGAGGACCGGCCGCTGTTTCCCGCCGCGATGACCGCGTTGCGCAGCACCCGCTCGTACCCCGCGCGGCGAACCGGCGTCCCGGCGGTGATGCGCTCGAAATCTTCCCGGCTCCAGGAGAGCACCTGCTGGATGGTCAGTGCATCCAGCCCCCTCCGGGTACCCACCAGGACATCGTCGCCGGCGGGGAGGTCACCATTTCGGCTGCAGGCTTCCTGGCAGGCATCGCAGCCGAAAATCCACAGCCCCATCGCCTCCCACTGCTCCTCGGGCACCTCCCCGGCGTCCTTGTTCAGGTAGCTGATGCACAGCGCGGCCTCGACTATTCCGTCGGGCTGAAGCGCCCCGCTGGGACAGGCGCGCAGACAGGCGCCACACCGGTCGCAGAGCGTCTCGATGGGCTCGTCGGGCTCCAGTGGAAGGTTCGTGACCACCTCGGCAAGCAGGACCCAGCTGCCCAATCCGGGCACGTGAAGGCAGCCGTTGCTGCCGATCCAACCCAGCCCGGCCAACACCCCGAACGTCCGCTCCATGATGGGGGCGGAGTCCACCAGCGCCCGCCCCTGGAACGACGGGAACTCCTCGCCAAGCCGGTCCATCAGCGCGTGGCAGCGTTTCTTGAGGACCTTGTGATAGTCCCTGCCGTGGGCGTAGCGGGCGATTCGGGCCGACGAGGAATGCTCGGGATACTCATGCGCGTAGCTGGTGGCCAGGCAGATAACGTTGCGGGCCCCCTCCAGCAGTCGGGACGGATCGGTACGCACCTCCAGGTGGCGTGGCAGGTAGTGCATCCCGGCATGTCGGCCGGCACGGATCCAACTGCGCAGCCCCTCCACGACGTCGGCGGGGAGTGAGTCGATCGCGGCGATGCCAACACGGGCGAAGCCCACTTCCCGCGCGAGCTGCCTGACCAGAGCGGTTGCCTCGGCGGGGTCCATGACAGGGCGAGGTTACTTGATCAGCCGAGGGGCGCCCAGGTTGACGTGGTCGGAGACGCCGAGTTTGTCCTGGCCGAAGTCCACGCGGATGGTGAACTTCTTGACGCCGTCGATTTTCACGCGGACGGTGGTGGGTTTGTCGCGTCCGGTGATGCGATACTCAGCGAGCTTCTTCCCGTCGCCCAGCACAATCAATTGCGCGTCGCCGTGCGGACGGACTTCATCGTCGATTCCCACGGTGGCGACGAACGTCTTGTACGAGCCGTCGATTTCGTACGTCAGTTCGCAGAAGCTGTGCAACCCCAATCCGCGACGGTAAGTCTTTTTGTTCATCCGCAGCGGCCGACCGCCGACCGAGAGGTTCTTCTTGTAAGGGAAGGACGTCCCGAAAAAGCCGTGCTCGGTCACCTTGGCGGGTTTGAGCTGGGTGAGATCCCTGACGCTGTCGGAGATAAACTCCAGCCTGGCCACCAGCTTGCGATCGATGGTGCGGGCGGTGGTGTTCACGGGAGTGAGCTTCACGGAATTGGCGTCCATGCGGATATCGGTAAACGCCACTCGCGTGCCGCCCTTGCCGACCAGAATGCCCGCGGGGCTGGGAGACTTCCGGGTCATCTTCGCGATGCGGATCAGCGTCACCTTACCCAGACCGATCTGCCGGTCGGCGTCGTTGAAGCGGAACGTGATCTTCCCGTCCTTGATCGTCTTGAGCACGCCGGTGACACTCAGCCACTTCTTCTCGGACTGCTCCACGAGCATGCGGTCCAGCGAGGCAGCCGGCAGGCCCATCTGCTCGGCCCGCTTTTGAGTGTGCTTGGCTGAGCGGCGCGTATCGCCGGTGTAGATCTCCGAGACCGCGGCGATATCGAGCGTGACTTTGCCCAGCAGCTCGGTGGTCAGTGTGAGCTTGCCCTCGTCCATCGTCAGCGAGCGGGCATCGAACATCCCCCCGTCCCGCGTGACCACCACCGTGCGGTCCGGGCGCTGCCAGAGGTCCTTGCCCTCCTGGAGCACCACCTCGCCGAGATTCTTCCGCGAAACGGTGACGGCCTTCTCGGCAGTCCGCACGGTGACGTTCTCGGCGTCGATGGCGGACACCAGACCCTCGATGGTCCGGGAATCGACGGTTTCGACGCTGCCACCACCCAGGGCGACAGCACCGAGTACCGTAACGGTGATTGCGATGATCGCTGTTCGTTTCGTCATATCAGGTCAGTCCACCTCGGCCAGCTTGGTGTGGTAATCCCGCACGCGGTTCTTGCCGACCTCGCTCTGGAACTTCTTGCTCAGCTCGTTGAGCTCTTCTCGCTTGCGGGGGGGCATGGTCGCCCAGTCGCCGGACTCGTTGACGTCGCTGCGGTCGTCGGCCCGGGCGGTGGGACGGTCGGCCATCCCGGACGGCAGATAGCTCGACTGGGCGGGTGAGGATGGGTTCTTTCCCTGGGCCTTTCCGCCCTTGCCTTGGCCTTGGCCCTGTCCCTTGCCCTTGCCCTTACCTTCGCCTTCGCCTTTGCCCTTGCCTTTGCCTTGCTGCTTTTTCTTTTCGCCCTCTCCCTGGCCTTGCCCTTGACCCTGATCTTGCTGTTTCTTCTCTTCCATGGTCTTGATGAGGTCTTCCAGGATGGCAGCGACCTCCTGCTCGCGCTGCTGGGTGGTCTGCCCGCTGTCGGCAGAGGCGAGACGGTCCTCGACGTGGGCCATTTTCTCAGCGATGGCGTTGAGGGGGTCCTTGTAGATCGCCTGGAGCTCGTCGAAACGCGAACGAATCCGCGTGACGGTCTTGGTCGGCAGTGTGACCTCGTAGTTCTGCAGCGTGAACTGGTACATCTGCATGGCGTAGTAGAATCGGCCCATGTCTTCGTAAACGTTGGCAGCCTGCACGGCGGCCTCGGCGGCGAAGCTGATCCGGTCGGGCATGTTCACCAGCAGGTCGCCGTACGCGTCGATCGCCTGCCACTGGCGATCGCTGCCGGCCAACGCCTCGGCGTAGAGGAAATGCTTGGCGGCGCTGAAGTAGGTCGCCTTCTGGGAGTTGAGGACCTTCTTCAAAACGGCGGCAGACTCTTTGTACTTCGCCTCGGCCACCTTGCCCTTTGCGTTGCGGGCTTCGACGATGAGGGCGTATGCCTTGCCGAACGGCTCGTCGACGATGGAATAGGCCCGAAGGATCCGCTGGATGTTGTCGGTCTGGGTGTTGGCGGGGTCCTTGGAGAGCACTTCCATCGCTTCGAGCACCTTGCGGCGGTCGGTGAGCACGTTGCCCTTGATGGCGACTTTCACCTGTGCGCGTTCCTGCTTGAGTCGAAGCTCGATCGCCTTGCGGATCAGCGCGTCGCGCTCTTCAGGGCTCAGCGAACTGAACCAGTCTTCGATGGCGTCGTCGGCGGCGGCCGTGTCTGCCGGGGCGGCAGGCAGCGGATCGTCGCCGGCTGGGTCGTCCGCGATATCCTGTGCCGAGACGATCGTCGCACCGGTGAGCATGACGCTCAGGGCGGCGATGAGAGTCCACGTCCATACGATGGTTGTGCTGCATTTATGCATGGGTCTGCTCCTGAAATCGGGAGTCGATTTCGCTCCCTGTTTGTGTGAGCTGGGAACCTATTGCTCCTCGTGTCGGCCGATACATTCCTGGTACGAGCGGACCGCTTGTCGAAGCGTTCCGGTCGTCCCTTCTTCGGCCAACTCCAGGAGCTTCTCTTGGTCGCCCGGGTCCGGCTGCCCCCAGTCTTCCGGCGCGTCTTGCCCCCAGAGGGGCTCGGGGCCGGCCACGCTGGGCGTGGCAGGCAGGTCCGGTTCGTTGCCGAGTGTTTCGAGCAACTCGGAAACGATCCCCGCCAGATTCTGCTCGACGGTGGGCGAGTCGACCAATCCATCTGCCGGCATGACGCGCACGTCCGCGGGTGTTTCGGCGGTCGCTTTCCCTTCGGCGGGAAGGCTCGCCTCCAACTCGTGGATCTTGTGCATCAGCCGTTCGTGGTCGGTCGGGCTCAACGACGTGCCATAGTTTCGCAACACGTAGCGGTACATCTGCAAGGCGTAACGCCTGTGGTGGAGCTGTTCGTACGTCCGTGCTGTCCCGGTCGCAGCCGACGACGCCAGGCTGACCCGGTCGGGCATGTGGACCACCAGCCCGCCGTACGCTTCCAGGGCTCCGAGCTGATCCCCGCACTCGGCAAGGCAGGTGGCGTAGACATACAGCTTCGTCGCGCCGTACCAGCTCTGTTCCTGGAGGCTGATCAGTGACCGAAGGTCCTCGGCTGCTTCACGGTGATGCCCCTGCTCCACCAGCGAATGCACGCTGGCGAAGGCGGCGTCCACCTGGGCGAAGGCCTCGCAGATCCGCTCGATGTTGTCCTGCCGGGTGGTGGCGTTCTCCTCATCGAGAACCAGAATCGCCCGGGCGACATTCTCTTCGCTATACAGGATATTGCGGCGGATCTCATCGACCACCTGCTCGCGTTCCACCTCGAGGTGGCGGGCAAGGGCCCGGCGGACCAGCTGCCGCGATTCCTCGGGAGAAATCGAGTCCAGCAGCTCATCGACCGATGGGGACGTGGGGGACGGTTCCGCGACGGCTTGCTCCTGCTCAGCCGCAACGAGAGGCGAGACGCCGACCGCGAGCACCACTGCAATCCAGAGCATGTGCAAGCGATTCAGCCTCACGGCTCCGCCTTTCGCCGAGGTCAGCCTGTACGCAGGCCGACGGGAACTGCCCGAACATCCGATGATTATATATCGACATCCGCCGAATCCCAACCCCAAAGACTCGCATTTTCCAGCCCCGGGGTCCCGGAACGGCCGGGGGCCTCATCGCCCGCCGGCCAATCGTCCGGTGTATTCCTACTACCGTCTCAACGCTGCTTCTGCTTCTGCATCGCCTTGTGAAGCTCCTTGGCAAGCGTCTTGGCCTTGTTCTGACGCTTCGAGAGCTCCTGATGCTGCTGGGCGGAGGCCTCGGCCGGCAGTTGCCCGCTCTTGACCTGGCGGTTGAGCGTGCGCGTCCTGCCGTTGACCTGCACCTGCATGGTCCACAGCAGCTTCAACTCCGCCACCGGGGGAACCAGCGGGGGCTTCTGGCCGCCACCACCGCCACCGCCGCCACCACCGCCGCCGCCACCCTGCTTCTTCTGGGTGCGTTCGGCGAGCGACTTGCGGATGGCGTCGATCATGTCCTGCAGCGAGCGTTCGACGTCCTGCTGAATCGTTTGCGTCAGCGGACCGGCGTTCTCCTTGGCCAGGAGCTTCTGGGTCGTCTTGAGGTCGTCGTTGACCTCGCGAAGCATCTCGGGGAAGACCTTCGTGGACCCTTCCTTCACCAGCAGATCGCGGACCTTGGAGACCTCCTCCGCCAGTCGACCCTCGTGGCCGGCGAGTTCGTTGGTAAGCTTGAGCTTCTCGGGACGATCGTACGACCCGTCGTCGCTTCGCTTGGCGAACGTCTCGGTGGTTTCCTTGGAGACCGCCTTCTGGCGATCCAGGACCTTCTGGAGCATGGCGTCGACCTTGGCCAGTGCCTCGGCCTGGGCCATCTCCTGCTCCTGAGCGATGGCTTCTTCCAGCTGGGCTTTGGCTTCTTCCAGCTTGTCCATCGCGTCCTTCTGATCTTCGTTGGCGCCGCCGGATTTGCCCTGAGAGAGCTTCCCGCCGGCCTGCGACATCGACTTGGAGGCAGACTTCATCGAGCTCTTGCCCGGCTGGGCGGTCTCGTCGGCCTTGTCCATGTCCTTGGCGGCGTCGTCGGTGTTCTTGGCGAGCTTGTCCTGGTCCTTGGCCTGGTCGCCGGTGGTCTTCTTGGCGTCCTCGATCTTCCGCCGCATCAGCTGAGCGAGCTTGTACTGTTTCTCGGACAGCTCCTTGAGGGCGTCGATGGCGTCCTGCTGATCCTTCGTGGCGTCGGAGGGCTCCTGGTCGCCCAGTTTCTCAGCCGCCTTGGCCATCGCCTCGGCTGCATCCTCGGCGCCTTGGGGCTTCTCCCCATCCTTGCCGGACTCACCTGACTTGCCCGATTCGCCGCTCTTGCCGGACTC
>CAZYIH010000010.1:0-21315 GCA_964646915.1 uncultured Planctomycetaceae bacterium
AGCCTTCCTGGCGGGGCTCTTCGTCCTGGGAGTGAACACCACAATCCCCGCTTGGACAGTCACGCTTTTCTGCGCGACCATCACCTTCTACTTCGGATCGAGAGGATAGAAAACACACGAGCCCACCCGTAAGCCCCCACCGCCAGATGTATGGAACGCACATAGACCTTTTTCCCCAGCTGCGGCCAATCCTCCCGCTCACGCTGGGGGCTCCCCGAGAAGCGTCTTGGCCATCCGGCGATCGGGTTTCCTGGAGCGCAACCCCGCATGCCACTCATGCATGACCCGGGCAGCGCACTGGAATGCGACTGACGCGCTTGCCCGGCCGGGGCGGGCGGTCTACAATTGTTGCCGAACTCAAGCCAACGAGGACCACCATGAAGCGAAGTGAAATCAATACACGGATCGACCTCGCCATCGCCTTCTGTGACCAGCAGAAATTCTACCTGCCCAAGTGGGCGACCTGGTCGCCGGACGACTGGGCAGAGGCCGGTCCCGAAGCCGACGAAATCCGCCAGCGCCTGCTGGGATGGGACCTGACCGACTTCGGCTCGGGCGATTATGACCGAAAGGGCCTGCTGCTGTTTACCATCCGCAACGGCGAGATCTCTCACGACGGCGACCGGATGGCGAAAGACTACTGCGAGAAGCTGCTGCTGATGGGCGAGGAGCAGGTCACCCCGACGCACTTCCACTGGGCCAAGATGGAGGACATCATCAACCGCGGCGGGGGCAATATGGTGATCGAACTGTGGAACGCCGACCCAGACACCGAGGAGCTCGACGACGTCAACGAGGTGACGGTGAGCGTGGACGGCATCGAGAGAACCGTCCCCGCCGGTGGCAAGGTGGTGCTCGAGCCGGGCGAATCGATCACGCTGCCGCCGTACATGTATCACACCTTCTACGGCCAGGCGGGTAAGGGCATGGTGCTCGGCGGGGAAGTCTCACGCGTGAACGACGACGCCAACGACAACCGCTTCCTTCAGCCCCTGCCCCGCTTCCCGGAGATCGAAGAGGATCAGCCCGTCGACTTCCTCCTGTGCACCGAGTACCCCCCAGCCGCCGGCTGAGCCGCGCGAAACCTGCCCTGTACATCCGCGGCGCGTTTGACTATCTCTGGTGCATCGGCCAAAAGGGCAGGTAGAGCGTCACCGGCCGGTGGGTTTCGGGGACGGTTTCACGCTGCCCTCGGCACTGCCGGAGCGGGATTCGCGTTTCTCGTAAACCCCGTCGTAGGTGCCCGCGATCTTCGTTCGCGTCACAGCCAGGTCGATGTCGAACTCGCATGGAATGTCGTGTGGCGGCACGTAGCCGTCGGTGCCAATGACCACGTCGACGGGCCCGATCAGCCGGTTGCCCTTGAGCTTCACGTCCGAGAAGTCCACCTTGTGGGCGGCGTTGGTGTATCGCGGGCTTCGGGCCTTGACGTGCACAGCCTTTCCCTTGCGGAGTTCGACACTCACGCGCAGGTCGCTGCTGTTGGGCATGACCCCTTCGAGCACAAACTCGTGCATCGCGTTGGCCGGGTCGAGTGTCGTGTCTTTGGGCACCTCGAACGTGCCCCAGATACCTTGGTTCACGTTGCTCCTGGGGGTGATCTCCCGCCCCTGGTACCACGAGCGATACGTCCCCGAGGGACGGTTGCACACGACGTCGGTGGTGAACTTCACGGTATAGAGCCCGCTCTTGACGAGGTTGTTGCTCTTGAGCTTCGCGGTGAACTCCCCGGTAAGCTTGTTGCCTTTCTGGGTGGCGGAGAGCTTTACGATCTCGCCGTCCCACGACGCGCGGGGCACGCGGGCCTTGATGTCGGCCGTGTCGGCGACGGCCTGGCCATCTTTCATTTCGAAGGTCAGGTTCGTCTCGAAGCATTTGTTCTGCCCGCCGCACCACTCGCGGCGGATGCGCAGGTTCACCGTGCCGGTTCCGTCGGCCACCGGGCGGGATTCCCCGACGATCTTGCCTTTGACGGGATTGGCCTCGAAGCGGTCGTCCCAGTAGCCGGCGACCTCGTTGCCATCGACCTCGACGTTGAGTTCCATCGGATAGGACCGTCCCAGGACCAGCGCATCGAATCGGCCATGGAGGCGGTCGTCTTCGAACTTGAGCGTCTCGGGGAAGACCCACTCGGCTATGGGATGGTCCAGGCCGGAGGTGATCCAGCTCTGCACGATCCTGCCCTTCCGGGTGCGCAGGTGCAGCCGCAGGTTCTCGCCCTTCGGAGATTTGGCGGCCCCACCGCGCTGGCTGGCCATCTTCAACCCTTCCTCGTAGATCCGCGCGTACTCGAGATTCACGGTGTATCGGGCATTGGCGGGGTCCACCTGCTTGTCCCCAGCCACGACGGGCGGAGGGTCCTTGCGGAGCTCCCAACAGTTGACGGTGTACTCGCACCCGCGCTGATAGAGACGCCCCGCGGCGTAGGTGGGCGTGGTGGACCAGAGATTCTCGGGATAGATCTGTCCGAGGTGCTCGGGATTGTCCGGATCGGCACGGAGCATCGCCAGTGAGTTGCCCTGCTGGAAGAAGATCCGCCCGTCACCGGCGACCATCGACGAGCAGCCCAGCAAGCCGCCATCCAGCACCGCCGTGAAGCGGCCGGTCTCCAGATCGACCACGCCGATGGCGCCCCGGCTGTGTTCGTCGCTCCATTTCTTCAACCGCTCGCGGGTGAACACCTCCGGGGCCAGCTTGTGGAGGTAATCCTGTTCATCTCCTCCCCATCGACCTGGGTTCTTGAGAGGTATCCACACGTGGCCCTTGTAGATCACCGGACTCTCATACCCGCACCGGATCGGTCGATCGAGCATCCAGAGGCGCTTGGGGCCTTCGAGCGTAAGCTTCAGCCCGCTCCAGCCAACGGCGTCTTCGCCATCGTATCCCTGGGTGACGAGGATGTCTCCGCTGATCGGCGGGGTGTTTCCGCCGTAGCTGCCTGACCTGGCCAGGCCGGAGGACCAGAGCTTCTCGCCGCTCCGGGCGTCGAAGCATTTCAGCCCGCCGCGCGACAGGCCCAGTACGTAGTGCTTGCCCCTGTGTTTCCAGACAACCGGAGCCCGGGTCTTGCCGGTGGCGCTGCGCTGCTGCCAGAGGCTCTTGCCCGTTTCGGCGTCAAAGGCGACGAAGGCCCGGCCCGGGGTGTTGGTGACGACGATGTCCTCGCCGGCGGCGATCACGGGCGAATCCCAGCCCCAGCCTCGGCTGCCTTCCAACCCGAGCTTGTCGCGCATTTCGGCCCGTGCCTGGGCGTCCTCATCGCAGAGGTCGCCGCTGTCGTTGTCCTCGGGTTCGGGCGAATCGACCTTGTTCTTGCTGTTTTCCCGGGCCTTCTGCCACTGGTAGTCGCGGCTGGGGTGGCGGGGCATTTTCCGCTCGCGAATGCACCAGGCGCGGTACCGGGCGGTGTGCTCGGCCCAGCCGTCGATGGGGCGGTCCCAGATGTGCTCGCCCGTCTCAGCGTCCACGCAGTACATCCGCCCGATCGTGCCCACCCAGTAAACTCTGCCGTTGAGCACGCACGGAATATAGTGCCCGCTGTGGGCGTGTTCGACCATGTTCAGACCCTTGGCGAAGGACGCTTTCCATATGGTCTGGCCGGTATCGGAATCGATGCAGTAGAGCACGTCATTGGCAGCCACCCGGCGGAGGAGTTCCGGTGCCCGACGCAGCTTGCCCGACGTGCGCTCGGCGATGGGGCCGTTGGGCTCGTAGGCAGCCACGTACACGCGCTTGCCCACCACGATGGGCGGGCCGAACCCGCCGTTGCCACACTGCCTGGCCGGGCGGACCGCCCCACGATGCCACCCGCTGGGCAGCGGACCTCGCTGCTCGCTGGCCCAGAGGAGCTTGCCATCGGACCAGGAGTCCACCAGCTTCGCGCCGCTCTCGGGAGCGGCGCCGCTGCCGCAGGGGCCTCGCCATTGCGGATAGTCCGCCGAACGGGAAGACGCCTCGCCGGCGACGCACCAGCCGCTCAACGCGAGAATCAGCAGGCCTGTGAGGATCGTGGTTTTGCACATGGCACACCTCGATGGAATCAGAGTTGGTGATCGGTTAGGCCGCCCCGCGGCCTTTCTGAAAACGACATTGTACCACACTGAAACGCGCTAGTCTACGCAAAGTGCCGGGTGGATCTGGCAGTTTGAAGTAAATCGACCCAGGCAAACGTTTTTCCCGATTGGTTCAAACAAGCGAACTGCGCCCCGCGTATAGTGGGGTGACGGCGCTCGATCGGCGGGCGCACGCAGACCTCGCGAAGTGGTGGGCTCCACGTCGAAGGCGGTCCTGAGCCTTCGCATTTGTGGGTAGAAACACTTCTTTTAGTGCTTAATGGTCCGCGAAATCAAGTAAACCTTGACAAAATCAGGACAGAATCGGTATACTTCGCCGGATCATGGCTACCGCAACGCGCTCCAAACGGACCCGCTCCACCACTGCACGCAAGAAGCCCATCCGCACTTACGATGCGGCCTTGCGGTATCTCTACTCGCATACCGACTACGAGCAGATGCTCCGGGTCCGATACAATCGGGATACCTTCAGCCTCGACCGGATGAACGGGCTTCTCAAGAAGCTCGGGAATCCGCACAAGAAGCTCACCTCTGTTCATATCGCGGGGACCAAGGGAAAAGGTTCCACGGCGATGATGCTGGCGGCGATGCTCGAGAGCTGCGGGTACAAGGTCGGGCTGTATACCTCGCCGCACCTGTGCGATCTCCGCGAACGGATCCGGGTGAACGGCAACATGATCTCGATGGCCGCCCTGACGCGCGAAATTGCGAAGGTCGAGCCCATCCTCGAGAAGATGCGCAGCGACAAGCCCACCTTCTTCGAGATCTTCACCGCACTGGCGTTCGACCACTTCGCCGACCAGGAACTGGACATCGTGGTGATCGAGACCGGCTTGGGCGGGCGCCTGGACAGCACCAACGTGCTGACCCCGAAAGTCTGCGGGCTCACCAGCATCTCGATGGATCACATGCACCAGCTGGGCAAAACGCTCAAGGAGATCGCCACCGAGAAGGCGGGCATTCTCAAAAAGAGCATCCCGGCTGTCTCCGCGCCCCAGGACCCCGAAGCAGAGCGCGTCCTCAGGAAGGTCGGCAAGGAGAATGGCACGAAGGTGCTGTTCGCCGGCAAGGACATCGATTTCAGCTACCGCGTGGAATCGTCCCGCATGGACGGCTGCCACACGCGGGTATGCCTGACCACCCCGCGAAGTCGCTTCGAGCACCTGCCCGTTCCGGTCCTCGGCGAGCACCAGGCCATCAACTGCGGGCTCGCCCTGGCGCTGCTGGACCAGCTCAAAGAAAGCGGCATGGAAATCGACGACGCCAAGGCCATCAAGGGCCTTAATGACGTCCACCTGCCCGGACGGATGGAATTGCTGTACAAGGATCCGCGGGTGCTGGCCGACGGGGCACACAACGCCGCCTCGGTCCAGGCACTGATGCGCGGAATCGGGCAGCACATTCCGTACGACTCGATGGTGATGATCTTCGGCTGCAGCGGCGACAAAGACATCGAGGGGATGATGCGGCAGATCGCCACCGGCGCCGATAAGGTGATCTTCACCCGGGCGGCCAACAACCCCCGCGCAGCCGACCCCAAGGAACTCGCGGCGATGTACGAGGAATACTCCGGACGAGTCGCCCAGGTGATGGACAACCTCACCGAGGCGATCCGGACGGCCGGTTCCGCCGTCAGCCGGGAAGACCTCATCTGCATCACCGGATCGTTCTATCTCGTGGGCGAGGCGAAGCAACTGCTGCAGAAGGCGAAGTAGCTCCCGCGCCCCGACGGACCCCGACGACCTCACCCGAACGACGCGTGTGGTTTCCGCGTCTTTCCGAGACGCTGTATAGAGAGCAAATGCTCGCCTTCGAGGACTCCCGGCGGGCATAAACTGAAGACAATCCCGGTCGGCCGCAGGCCCGAGCCCCTCACCGGGCGACGATCACCCCGTCGTGTGGGGATGGACCCACCGCCTGCGAGCCGCCATCAGAACGGCGAGGCACGATTCGCGCGTCGCCCAACCGCCAGACCAGGCCAAAACCATGAGCACAATCACGGACACGTACCAGAAGCTGTTCTTCCAGGCCGAGCAGGACCGGCGAGAGAAGAACGAAGCCGGCAAGATCCGCATTCAGGTCGGGTCGGCCACCTGCGAGAACGCCGCCGGCGCCGACGAGATCTACGACGAGTTCCGCAAGCACGTCGAAGCGTCAGGCCGCGATGACATCGTTCTGCGGCGAACCGGTTGTACCGGTCGATGCTCCTGCGAGCCGATCGTGGGCATCATGGCCCCGGGCGAGATGCCCGTGAAGTACCAGCGGGTGGACCGCGAGCTGGTGCACAAGATTTTCACCTCCCACATCGTGCAGGACAAGCCGGTCTACGACCAGATGCTCGATTCGCACACCGAGAAGATCAACGAATACGAGTTCCTTTTCTGCTCCGGTTCGCGTTGCGGGCGGGGGTTCGCCAAGAGCATCGACTCGCTGTTCAAGGAAAAGCTCCTCGCCGCCGGCGTGGACGTCACCCGAATCAACGTGATCCGGGCCAATTGCTTCGGGCTCTGCCAGTTGCCCGAGGAGGGCGATTACACCCACGTTCTGGTCCGCCCGAGCATGGTGATGTACCGCATCGAGAAGCCCGAAGACCTCGACGAGATCATCGAACAGCACATCAAGAACGATTCGTTCGACCAGGACCTCCGCGTGGCCGATCGACCGATGAGCCAGCGGTTCTTCAACCTTTACGGCGACGTGGCGTTCTTCAACCAGCAAAGCCGCATCGCCCTGCGAAACAGCGGGATCATCAATCCCGAGAACATCAACGAGTACATCCATTACAACGGTTTTGAGGCGCTGGCGCAGGTGCTGGACGGAGGCGACCCGCAGGCGATCATCAAGGAAGTGACCGAGTCGAAAATCCGAGGCCGCGGCGGGGGCGGGTTCCCCACCGGGCTGAAATGGGCCAACGCCGCCGAGCAGGACTCCGACGAGAAGTTCGTGATCTGCAACGCCGACGAGGGCGACCCGGGCGCGTTCATGGACCGCAGCATGCTCGAGGGCGACCCCTACAGCATCATCGAGGGAATGACCATCGGCGGCTTTGCCGTCGGCGCCAGCCGGGGGTTCCTGTACATCCGGGCCGAGTACCCCATGGCCATCCGTCGCGTGGAAAACGCCATCCGCCAGGCCCGCGAGAACGGCCTGCTGGGCGAAAACATCCTGGGCTCGGAGTTCAGCTTCGACCTCGAGATCCGCCTGGGGGCGGGGGCATTTGTTTGCGGCGAGGAAACCGCCCTGATCCACTCGATCGAGGGGCTTCGTGGTCAGCCTCGCATCCGTCCGCCCTACCCCACCCAAAGCGGGCTGTGGGGCAAGCCCACCGTCATTAACAACGTCGAGACCTGGGCGAACATCCCCGTGCTGCTGTATTACGGGGCCGACTGGTTCCGTCAGATCGGCACGGAGAAATCCGGCGGGACGAAGGTGTTCGCATTGGCCGGCAAGGTGGAACACACCGGGCTGGTCGAGGTGCCCATGGGCACGACGCTGCGGGAGATCGTCTTCGACATCGGCGGCGGGGTCGCCGACGGACGCCAGCTCAAGGCCATTCAGACCGGCGGGCCCGCCGGCGGCTGCATTCCCGCCAAGTGGCTCGATACGCCGGTGGATTTCGACACGCTCAAAGAGGCCGGGTCCATCATGGGCTCGGGCGGGATGATCGTGATGGACGAGACCGACTGCATGGTCGACATCGCGAAGTTCTTCATCACGTTCTCGCAGGCCGAAAGCTGCGGAAAGTGCACCCCCTGCCGGGAGGGCACCACGAGGATGCTGGAGATTCTCACGAAGATCACCTCCGGCCAGGCCACCCCGGACGACCTGGTGAAGCTCGAACGCCTGGCCAAACTCGTGCAGCGCGCATCGTTGTGCGGGCTGGGACGGGCCGCCCCCAACCCGGTGCTCAGCACGCTGGAACACTTCCGCGAGGAATACGAAGCCCACGTGGTCGACAAGACCTGCCCCGCACACAAGTGCACCGCGCTGGTGCGGTTCGAGATCGACCCCGACAAGTGCGTCGGCTGCACCGCCTGCGCGCGGAACTGCCCGGTCTCGTGCATCGACGGGACGCCCAAACAGGTTCACGAAATCGACCAGTCGCGTTGCATCAAGTGCGGCCGCTGCTACGAAGTCTGCCGGTTCGACGCGGTCAAGAAGCTGTAGCGATTCAACCCGCCGCCTTCCCTTGGCGGGGCGGGCGGCCTGAGAGGATAACGGACACCAAGATGGCTGAGAACAAACAGATCAACCTGACCATCGACGACGAAGCGATCTCCGTGCCCGCCGGTACGACGATCATGAACGCCGCCGAGACGCTGGGGATTCACATCCCGCGGCTGTGCTACCACCCTGACCTGTCGCTGGCGGGCTCCTGCCGCGTGTGCATCGTCGATGTCAAGGGCATGGGGTTCTTCATGGCCTCCTGCAGCGTGGAAGTCTGGGAAGGGATGGAAGTCCAGACCAACTCCCCGGAAATCCGCCAGGCCCGACGCGATATCATCGAGCTGCTGCTGGATAACCACCCCAAGGACTGCCAGACCTGCGAACGCGACGGGCGATGCGAACTGCAGAACCTCGCTTACTCCCACGGCGTCCGCGAACGGCTCTTCGAGGGGGAGCGCAAAGAATTCCCCATCGAGGCCTCAAGCCGATCGGTCGTCCGCAACGCCAACAAGTGCGTGCTTTGTGGCCGATGCGTGAGAGTCTGCTCGGAAATCCAGGGCGTCACGAACCTCTCGCAGCAGGGCAGGGGGTTCGGCACGTTCGTCTCGCCCGCTCACGAAGCCCACATGGACGAGTCGGTCTGCATCCAGTGCGGCCAGTGCATCAACGTCTGCCCCACGGCGTCCTTCCTGGAAAAGAACCACACCGAGGACGTCTGGAACGCCATCGCCGACCCCAACAAACACGTGGTGGCCCAGACGGCTCCGTCGATCCGGGCAGCCGTCGGCGAAGGGTTCGGGCTCGAACCGGGCACCCCCGAGACCGGGCGCATGGTGACAGCCCTGAGGCGACTTGGCTTTGACGCGGTGTTCGACACGAACTTCGGCGCCGATTTGACCATCGTGGAAGAGTCGGCCGAGCTGCTCCGCCGCCTCGACGGCGAAGGTCCGCTGCCGATGCTCACCAGCTGCTCGCCAGGCTGGATCAACTTTATGGAGAAGTTCTACCCCGAGCTGATCCCCAACGCCTCGACCTGCCGCTCGCCGATGACGATGACCTCGGTGCTGGCCAAAACGTTCTACGCCGAAGAGCTCAACATCGATCCCGAAGACATCTACGTCGTCGGGATCATGCCCTGCGTGGCCAAGAAGTTCGAGATGGAACGCCCGGAACACTTCCTCAAAGACGGCGTGCCCTATACCGACGCGGTACTCACCACCCGTGAGCTGATCTTCATGATCAAGTGCTACGGGATCGACTTCGTCTCGCTGCCCAACGGCGAGTTCGATCGGCCGATGGGTCTGAGCACCGGGGCCGCCGACATTTTCGGCACTACCGGCGGCGTTATGGAAGCCACCCTGCGAACCGCCTACGAGAAGGTCACCGGCGACCGCTGCGAGAACCTCGATTTCACCGAGGTCCGGGCGGTCGAGGGACAGCGCGAAGCCGACGTCAAGCTCGGGGACACCACGCTGCACGTGGGCGTCGCGAACGGCCTGGATAACGCCAAGCAACTGCTGGACCGGGCGGCCTCGGGCGAGACTGAATTCCACGTGATCGAGGTGATGGCCTGTCCCGGCGGATGCATCGGCGGTGGCGGGCAACCCTATCCGCCCACCGGCCATCAGGTGCTGGACCCCGAACTGCTCCGCCTGCGCGCCCAGGCGCTCTACAGCGTCGACGGCGGCAAGCAACTCCGCCGCAGCCACGAGAACCCCGCGATCCACGAGATCTACGAGAAGTTCCTCGGCGAGATCGGCGGACCCAAGGCCCATGAGCTTCTGCACACCCAGTATGCACCCCGAACCCCGCGAGGGATCCGATGAGTGAACAGACCAATACCGACAACCGCCAGGAGGTGATGGCCGCCTCGAAAGACGTGCTGCCCGAGCACGTGGTGGATTTCATCGAGGAATGCCACGCCAAGGAACACTCCGAGAGTCAGTTGATCTCCGTGCTGCATAAGGTGCAGGAGCATTTCGGCTATCTCGCCCCGGACACCCTCGATGCCGTCTCGCAGCTGTTGCAGGTCCCTGCGGCGACCGTCAGCGGGGTGGCGACGTTCTACCACTTCTTCCGCCTCACGCCCCGAGGCCGATACGTCATCAGCGTGTGCATGGGAACCGCCTGCTACGTGAAGGGCGCCGAGCGCGTGGTGGACAAGTTCAAGGACGAGTTGGGGATCGACTTCGGCGAGACCACCACCGACGGGATGTTCTCCCTCGAAGAGTCCCGCTGCCTGGGAACGTGCGGGCTGGCGCCGGTGGTGATGATCAACGATCACGTCCACGGCAAGGTCACGCCCGACGAGGTGCCCATCCTCATCGAGTCACACCGCAAGAAGCCCGCCCCGACCGAGTGAACCTCGCCGGGCAACGCTCTGCCGCCGTGCGCGACGCGCTGATCGGCTGGTACGCCGCCCATCAGCGCGACCTGCCCTGGCGACGCACGTCCGACCCTTATGCGGTGTGGGTCTCGGAGATCATGCTCCAGCAGACGCGAGTGGCGGCCGTCATTCCGTACTACCAGCGCTGGCTGGAGCGATTCCCCGACGTCGCTGCGCTCGCCCGGGCCGATCTCGACGAGGTGCTCAAGCTCTGGGAGGGGCTGGGCTACTACAGCCGGGCGCGAAACCTCCACAAAGCCGCCCGGCAGGTCATGCGCGAACACGCCGGCCGACTGCCCGAAACCGTCGACGCCCTGAGGACGCTGCCCGGCGTCGGACGATACACCGCCGGGGCGATCGCGTCCATCGCCTTCGGGCTGGACGAACCGGTGCTGGACGGCAACGTGGTCCGCGTGCTTTCGCGCGTGTTCCGCATCGAAGGCGACCCCCGCCGACCGGCCGTCCGGGAAGAGCTCTGGTCGCTGGCGCGCGGGTTGATCCCGCCGGGACAGGCCGGCGAACTCAACCAGGCGATGATGGACCTGGGCGCCACCATCTGCCTGCCCCGCAAACCGCTCTGCGTTGGCTGTCCGCTGCACGAGCTCTGCGCCGCCCGCGAGGCAGGCCTTCAACACGATCTGCCGCGTAAGGCCCCCAGGCAGACCACCCCGCACCACACCATCGCCGCAGCCGTGGTCCGCAAGCGCGGACGCGTGCTCATCGACCGTCGTCCGCAGGCCGGTCTGCTGGGCGGGTTGTGGGAGTTCCCTGGCGGCAAGCAACTCCCCGGCGAAACGCTGCCCCAGACCGCCGCCCGTGAAGTGCGCGAGGAAGTCGGCATCCGCATCGAGGTCGGTGAGCAGATCGCCGTCGTGAAACACGCCTACTCGCATTTCCGCATCACGCTGCATGCCTTCCAGGCCGAGTGGGTCTCGGGGCAGGCCCGTCCCCTCCAATGCGACGCGGTCCGCTGGGTCTGGCCATCCCAGCTGCGGCGGTACGCCTTCCCCAAAGCCAACCAGGCAATCCTCGATATCCTCGACCCTCCCGAGTAACCGGGGGGATAGGGAACCATGGTGCGCCATCCCCGGTTCGCTCGCATTGTGGCCGGGGCGGCGGGGTGCTATGATGGAGCACATGCCCGAACGAACCGGCAATACCGAGATGAACTTCAATCTCTGGGCCCCCTGGCGGATGGCGTATATCCGTTCGCTCGGGGATGATCTGCCCGAGGGCTGTTTCCTCTGCCGCTACCGCGACGAGCCCGAGAAGGACGACGAGAACCTCGTGATCTGGCGGGGCAGCCGATGCTTCGCGGTGATGAACCGCTTTCCATACACCGGCGGGCACAGCCTCGTGAGCCCGATGGAGCACGTGCCCTCGCTGGCGGACCTCGATGGTGAGACCATGCAGGAGATGATGGAGATGACGCGCGACCTGCAGAAGGCGCTCGACCAGGCCGTCTTTGCCCATGGCTACAACGTGGGCATGAACATCGGTCGATGCGCCGGGGCGGGCCTGCCCGGGCACCTGCACCTGCACATCGTGCCCCGCTGGTCGGGAGACACGAACTTCATGCCCGTCTTCGGCGATGTCCGCGTCGTGCCCGAATCGCTGGAGGTCATCCTCGCCCGCCTGCGAGACGTCTCGAAAAAGCTCGGCCTGCCCAAGCTGTCCAACTGACATGACCCAACCCACCTCCACACCGCGGGAGTTGTTCGAGCAGGCCCAACAGGCTCGGCTGGCGAGCTACGCCATTCTCGAGTCGGCCTCCGGCGGACGGGCGTCTCCCGAGACAGAGCACCACTACCGCACCTGCTTCCAGCGCGACCGCGACCGGGTGATGCACTGCTCCGCCTTCCGACGGCTGGACTTCAAAACGCAGGTGTTCGTCCCGCACGCCCACGACCATCAGCGCACCAGGCTGACGCATACTCTCGAAGTCGCCCAGATCGCGCGCGATCTCGCCCGGGCGCTGCGACTGAACGAGGATCTCGCCGAGGCGGTCGCCCTCGCCCACGATCTCGGCCATCCGCCCTTCGGCCACGCCGGTGAGGCGGCGCTGGCTGAACGGATGGCCGACCATGGCTGCTTCGAGCACAACCGCCAGTCGCTGCGGATTGTCGACTACCTCGAACACCCCTATCCGGACTTCCGCGGGCTGAACCTCAGCCACGCGGTCCGCGAGTGCATCGCCAAACACGAGACGCGCTACGACACGCCCGTCAGCGATGATTTCGACATGACGCTGTCGGCTCCGCTGGAAGGTCAGCTGGTGGACCTCGCCGACGAGATCGCCTACACCGCCGCCGACCTCGACGACGCCCTTCAGCTGCGCGTGGTGGACCCGAACGACCTGGCCGAGCTGACGCTCTGGAGCGAGGCGATGGAACGCGTCAATACGCGCTGGGCCGACGCCCGCGACGTGCACAAGCAGATCCGCGCCTGCAAGGAGGTCCTGGCGCTGCTGGCCGACGATTTGATCGAGACGACCCTCTCGCACGTTGATTCGCTCGAGCTGGACTCGCCCGACGCCGCCCGGGCCGCCGGCCACAAGACCGTCGCATTCTCCGCCCGAATGCGCGAGTCGCTCTCGGGCATGCAGGAATATCTGCTGACCAACGTCTACACCAACGAAGCGAACACCCGCCAGGACCAGCAGGCCCGCAAGCTCATCGGTGAGCTGTTCGCGAGGTACCTCTCCCACCCCGACCTGCTGCCCTCCCGCTACCGCAAACGCGCCAACGACGACGGGCTCCACCGGGTGATCTGCGATTACATCGCGGGCATGACCGACCGCTTCTGCCGCGAGGAACACGCCCGCATCTGCCAGCCCCGGGCCTGAAACCCTGCCGAGGCAGTGCGCTTAGTCCAGCTCTCCGCTTCGCTTATACACTCGCGTTTCGAGCGTGCGCTGGTAGGGGGTCCAGGAGGATTCCCCGTCCGGATCGGACTCGATGAGATTCGTGGTCATCCATATCTTCGCGTCGAGGTTGTCCACGTAGTGCAGGAAGAACGCCTCGGGGATGGCCGGCAGTTTCGGGCTGCCGAACCCGTGCTCGCCGTGATGGGCGAGGATGAGGTGCTGCAGCAGGTCGATGGTCCTGCGGGGGATGCTCTCGCCGGTCTCCTCGGCGACCAGGGCGGCCTTCTGCTCGATCCAGATCGCTGCCATGGTGATGTGGCCGACGAGTTGGCCGGCATCGGTGTAATTGATCGCGGTGGTGGCGGCAAGCTCAGCCGTCTTGCCGATGTCATGCAGGAACACGCCGGCCAGGACCAGGTCCGCGTTGACCTTCGGATACAACGGCAACAGCGCCGCCGCCGACCGCGCCACGCCCAATGTGTGCTCCAGCAACCCGCCGATATACGCGTGGTGCATCTGCATCGCCGCCGGCGACCGCTTGTAGGCTGCCACCAGCTTGTGGTCCTCCACGAACTTCTTAATCAGCAGGCGGAGGTGCTTGTTGCGGATGCCCCGAAGAATCTCCAGCAGCTCGCCCCACATCTCCTCGACGTCGCGCCGGGTGGCGGGGAGAAACTCGGCGATGTCCACCTGGTCGGCGGGCACCGGTCGACACGCCTCGATCACCATCTGCAACTGGCCGCGATACTCCTCGGTGCGACCCTTGACGTGCAGAAACCCGCCCTGGGGGATCGAGTTGAAAATGCTCTCGCTCGCCTGCCACATCCGGGCCGAGATCTTCCCGGTACGGTCCTGAAGCTGACAGTTGATGAAATAATCGCCCGACCGCGTCGTACGCAGCTCCTTGGACGCCACCAGGAACGTCGCCTCGACGGACATGTTGGGGATCAACGCCTCGACGGTATCTCGTTCGTTCGCCATGGCCGGATTGTATCGAGGGCGCCGGCGAATGTGGAGGGAGAATCCGCATAGGATGGCAGTCCAGCGTGTGTTCGCCGAAGGCGACATGTATGGGGCGGGATGCCCACGCCCCGTTGCGCTGATTGAAAACTTCGCCCCTGGCGGGTATAACGCTGTGCCTTGGAGCGCCGCTGCTGCGCGCTTCGCCCAACCGACCCAGAAACCCGGAAAGCGTCTCATGCGATACAGTCAGTTGTTGATTCCCACGGTCAAGGAAGTGCCCGCCGAGGCGGAGGTGGTCTCGCACCAGCTCATGATCCGGGCGGGGTTCATCCGCAAGCTCGCCAGCGGAACGTACACCTACCTCCCGCTGGGCTGGCGGACGCTGCTGAAGATCGTCGCCATCATCCGCGACGAGATGAACGCGGCCGGCGCGCAGGAAGTCTCCATGCCCATCCTTCAGCCGATGGAGCTCTGGGAGCAGACCGGGCGCGACGTGGTCTTCCAGGACATCATGTGCGATTTCGTGGACCGTCACGGCCGACGCAACGTGCTGGCCCCCACTGCCGAGGAAGTAGTCACCTCTCTGGCGGCCAACGAGATCCGCAGCTACAAGCAGCTGCCGGTGAACCTCTATCAGATCAACACGAAATTCCGCGACGAATTCCGCCCGCGGTTCGGCGTGCTCCGTTCGCGCGAGTTCCTCATGAAAGACGCCTACTCCTTCGACGCCGACGTCGCGGGGGTCGATGAGTCGTACCGGAAAATGTACGACGCCTACTGCCGCGTGTTCAAGCGGTGCGGGCTGAACTACATGACCGTCGAGGCCGAGTCCGGCGGCATGGGCGGGACGGACACCGAGGAGTTCATGGTCGCCTGCGAGGCCGGCGAGGATACCATCGTCCACACCGCCGACGGCAGCTACGCGGCGAACATCGAGAAGGCCGAGGTTGACCCGCCCGCCCCCGGGGACACCCGAGGCGGCGATATCCCCGCGATGGAACCGGTACACACCCCGGATGTGGGCACCATCGAGGCGGTCTGCGAGTTCCTCAAGACCGACCCCGACGAGATGATCAAGACGCTGATCTACTGGAAGACCGACCCGGCCGTCCAGAAACGCCTCGGCGAGCTGCAGGACGCCATCGTCGCTGAGCAGGCCCAGCTGGCCGGCGACGAGCGGGGCCTGGTCGACGCGAAGGAAGCCGACGAAAACAACCGCTCCAGCGGTGAGTTCACCCAGGAAATGGACGACCTCCAAGCCGCCGTCGAGATGCGCCGCAACCGGCTGGCTGAGCACAAGGAGGAGCTCTGCAAGGAGTACGGCAGGCTGGACGTGCTGATCGCCCTGCTGCGTGGCGACCACGCAGCGAACGAGCTGAAAATCGCCGCCGCTGTGGGGCATGGCGTGGAGTTGGCCGACGAGCACACCATCGAGGAACTCACCGGGGCGAAGGTCGGCTTCGCCGGCCCGGCGGACCTGGTCGACAAGGTCTGCCGCATTATCGTCGACCCGGCTGTGGCGGCGATGCCCTCCGGTACGACCGGCGCCAACCGCACCGACTACCACATGCTCAACGTGGTCCCCGGGCGGGACTTCCCCCTGGAGGGTGAGAATGTACTCGTCGCCGATATCCGCAACGCAGCCCGGGGCGATACCCACGACGGCAAGGAGCTGCTGTTCGCCCGGGGCATCGAGGTGGGGCACGTGTTCAAGCTCGGAACCAAGTACAGCAAGCAGCTCGGCGCGACGTTCCTGGACGAAGACGGCAAGGAACAGCCCTGCGTGATGGGCTGCTACGGGATCGGCGTGAACCGTATTTTCGCCTCGGCCATCGAAACCGGCTACGACAGGAACGGGTGCATTCTGCCGGCGAGCATCGCTCCGTTCGAGGTGATCGTGGTGCGTCTCAATGCCGACAAGGAAGACGTCACCCGCGAGGCGGAGCGGATCTACCGGGAACTCAGCGACGCCGGCGCCGACGTGCTGATTGACGATCGCGACGCGCGGCCTGGGGTGAAGTTCAAGGACGCCGACCTGCTGGGCATCCCGCTGCGGATCGTCGTGGGCGACCGCGGCCTGAAGGAAGGAAACGTCGAGATCAAGCGTCGCACCGACGAGAAACCCACGCTCACGCCGGTCGGCGAGGTGGTGGCATCGGCGATGGAGATTCTCGAGGAGATGCGGGCGTCGCTTCAGCCCGAGTAGATCCCGTGCCCAAACGCAAGAACAGACAACGCAACCGCGTCCTGGACTACTTCGTCTACGTGCTGGCGAGGATGTTCACGGTGCTGCTGCACCTCTTCGCCCGGCGGGCGAACTATCGCACCGCGAGGCTGGTGGGCGACCTGCTCTACCGATTCGACGCCAAACATC
This sequence comes from uncultured Planctomycetaceae bacterium, assembly GCA_964646915.1. Taxonomy (GTDB): domain Bacteria; phylum Planctomycetota; class Phycisphaerae; order SM23-33; family SM23-33; genus CAZFPT01. The sequence goes on from CAZYIH010000010.1 coordinate 16,830, forward strand.
GGCGAATCGCCCTGGAGCACCTGCGGCGGAGCTTTCCCGACTGGCCTGAATCACGGCTCGAATACGTCGCCAGACGCTCCATGCACAACATGATTTACCTCGGGCTGGAGGTGCTCTACACCCCCCGCCTGGTGACGGTCACCCGCTGGCCGGAGTTTGTGCGGTTCCACAACGTCGGCCCGGCGCTCCGCCTGCTGCTGCAGAACCGCGGAATGATCGCACTGACCGGGCATTTCGGAAACTGGGAGGTGCTGGGTTACACGCTGGCGTGCCTGGGGTTCCCGACCTACTCGGTCGCCCGGCGGCTGGACAACCCGCACATCGACCGGTTCATCCTCGGCGTGCGCGAAGACCGCGGGCAGGTGATTCTCGACAAGCGCGGCGCGACGGCCCGCGTTCCCGAGCTTCTGGCCGAGAATAAGCCCGTCGCCTTCATCGCCGACCAGGACGCCGGACGCAAGGGGGTGTTTGTGGACTTCTTCGGCAGGAAAGCCAGCACCTACAAGTCCATCGCCCTGCTGGCGATTCAGCACGAGGTACCCGTGGCGGTGGGCTATGCGCGGAGGGTGGGCGAGGACTTCCGGTTCGAGATGGGGGTCGAGCGGATTATCCACCCCTCCGAATGGGCCGACGTGGACGACCCGGTAATGTGGATCACCCAGGAGTACACCGCCGCCCTCGAGCGGGTGGTTCGGCGGAATCCCGAGCAATATCTCTGGGTGCATCGTCGATGGAAGCATCGGCCTCGCGGCGAGCCGCCGGCCGAGGGTGGCGTCGCCTGAGAGGCGACTGCGATCGGCTGGGGCAAAACTTTTTTCGATAGCTTCCCATCCGAATCAGCGAATGGATATCGGCGCGCCTACAATTCTCCAAAGCCGAGCCGGACGTGGAATTGTGGTTCCGGCTGCGGTGTCTGCCGTAAACCATCCCGGAGCGATCCGGGAGCAAACGGAAGGAGACCAGCCATGAAAGCTTTGAAAGGCTTGGACTTCGTCGCACTGCTGTTGATCGTCATTGGCGGGCTGAACTGGGGCTTGGTCGGCCTGTTCGGATTCGACCTGGTCGGCGCCATATTTGGAGAGATGAGCATGCTATCGCGGATCGTATACGTGCTGGTGGGCCTGTCGGCTGTCTATGCAGCCGCTCGCAGCCCGCACTTCGCGCACCTGCATGAGCATCGACCCGTCCATGAGCGTCAACCCGAATCGGCGTCCTGACGTCGGATAGACTTCTGCCTGCATCATCCTCCGCTGCGTTTCCCCCCCGTGGCGAAGGACGAACAACGAGGTGGTCCTTGCTTCCCGCGAGGATCACCTCGCTTGCTTGTGCGAACTTCAGTTCTCCCGCCCCGGTCAGAATTCGCGGGTCAGCAGCAGGCCCACCCCGCCGCGGGGGTCGGTGTAGGGCAGCACGTCCATGCCCAGAACCTTCGGCTGATGGTTGCCGGCCACCACGTGCCCGACGGCCATCCCGATCATCGCCCCGGAGATCACGTCGGCGAAATCGTGGTTGCGCGCGTCGATCCGCTCGTATCCCACGAACGAGGCGAACGCGTAGAGCGGCAGTCCCACCGCCGGGCCGTAATGTTCGTACATGACCGCCGCGAAGCAGAAACTCGAAGACGTGTGCCCGCTGGGCCAACCGAACTCGTCGCCGTTGGGGCTTTCGGTGCGGGCGGCCACTTTCAAACCCATGGTCATCAGCCCGTTGATCGACAACGCCGACAGCATGGACTTGGAGACTTCGTAGGTCTTGTTGTCTCCGTTGGCCTGCGAGGCGAAGTAGGCCGCCCCCGCCAGGGCGAAGTGCAGGCCCGGGTTGCCTCCGACGTCGCCGACGGCGTCCCAGAAGTTGCTGAGCTGGTGGCCGTTCTTGGTGAAATGCTCGGCCACCTGGTCGTTGCCGCGATTGCCGCTCAGGGCGATCCCTGCCGCCCCCGACGCGCTGAACATGATCCACGCGAACTTGCTGTTTGCGATGGCCTTGGTGTCGTCCCACACCATCGGGAGGAACTCCTTGGCGTCGCGTCCGAAACTGCGAAGGATGTCGTCCGGATAGGCTGGGCCAATGCGTTTTTCCCAGTGGACGTATCCCTTGCCGTCATCCGGGGCGGGAGAATCATCCTCCGCCTCGTGGGATTCCGACGATGCAGCCTCGGCGGAAAACAGCGCGTCGGCGGGAATCGGGATGCGGGTGGCGTCATGCTGCAGCTGCCGGCCGACCTCGAACCAGTCGGTGGGCTCGACCTGGGCAACCGGGGCCGACTCACCGCAAGACGCCTCGTCGCGCTGGGCCCACTGGGCACGGTCGCGAAGCGTATCGTAGAAGGACTCGTCGGTGTCCTGCGAGCAACCGGCCAACAGGGCCAGTCCGAGAACAAGCGTCAGCAGCAGAGACGTGGTGCGCATGTCAGGCTCCTTTCCCATGGGTTGGTGCGAGCATAGGCCCAAGGGGCGTCGGCCTCAAGAGGTCTCTGCGGCAAATCGCTCTATTTTCCCGCACTGTTTTCCGGGGCGGGCGAGCCTTCCATCGCCTCGCGTGAGAGGCGCACGGCGCACCAGTCCTTGCCGCACATGGAGCAGTACTCCTCGTCGATTTCGCCGTCACGGCTGCGGATTTCGCCGGCAAGCTCCGAGTCGAACGCGAGTCGGAACTGCTCGTTCCAGTCGAATTTCGCGCGGGCGGCGGCCATCGCGTCGTCCCAGTCTCGCGCCCCGGGCAGGCCTCGGGCGACGTCGGCAGAGTGAGCGGCAATCTTGTAGGCGATGCAGCCTTGCTTGACGTCTTCGGGCGTCGGCAGCGCGAGGTGTTCGGAGGGCGTGACGTAGCACAGGAAGCTCGCCCCGTGGACGGCCGCTGCGGTGGCGCCGATGGTGGAGGTGATGTGGTCGTACCCGGGGAACACGTCGGTGACGATCGGGCCGAGCACATAGAACGGCGCCCCGTCGCAGACCTCCTGCTGGCGCGTCATGTTCATCTCGATCTCGTGGTACGGCACGTGGCCGGGGCCTTCGACCATCACCTGCACGCCGGCTTCGCGGGCCCGCTGGACGAGTTCGCCCAGGGTGTCCAGCTCGGCGAACTGTGCCTCGTCCGACGCGTCGGCCAGGCAGCCCGGGCGCAGGCCGTCGCCCAGGGAGTAGGTCACGTCGTACTGTTTCATGATGGCGCTGATCTCGTCGAACAGCTCGTAGGTGGGGTTCTCGGCGTTGTTGTGCACCATCCACTTGGCCAGCAGGCTGCCTCCCCGCGAGACGATGCCCATGGTCCGCTTGCGGGCAAGGTCGAGGTCCTTGCGTCGGATGCCCGCGTGGATCGTGAAGAAGTCCACGCCCTGGGCGGCCTGTTTTTCGATGGTGGCGAGAATCTGATCGCGTGTGAGTTCCTCGATGGGCGTATCGACGATCATGGAGTACATCGGCACCGTCCCGATCGGCACGGCTGAGTGGGCGATGAGATATTGGCGGATCTCGTCGAGGTCGCCGCCGGTGGAGAGGTCCATGACGGCGTCGGCACCATACCGGACGGCCCACTCGAGTTTCTGGAGTTCCAGATCGCGGCAGCTGCTCAGCGGCGAGGCGCCGAGGTTGGCATTGATCTTCGTCGAGACGGCCCTGCCGATTCCGCACGGGTCCAGGGCGACGTCACTCTCGCCGATGCCCTGGAGGTGCAGACGGTTGGCGGGAATCACAAGGCGTCCGGCGGCGATCTCCTCGCGGACCGTGCCGGCTGGGAGGTTCTCGCGCTGGGCGACGCGTTTCATTTCCGGTGTGACAACGCCCTGTCGGGCTTGGGTGTATTGGGTCATCGTGTCCTCTCTGTCGACCCGCGCATGAAAAAAGGCCGACGGTGGGAAAACCGGTCGGCCAAGGCATCCAATCGCGGACAGCCAAGTCCGTCCGCTTTCCTACGCAACTTGGGCACGAGCAACGCGCGCCCTTGCTGATCAGGTTCGAAGGGTCATCTCAGTCCCACTGACGGGACGCCCCTAGCGAACGACGTTGCTCCACTATAGCAGCCCATCCGGGCCGGAACAAGGCGTTCTGCCCTCGCGCCGGTTGCGCGAGGGCAGAGCAGCCTTGCTCGGAGATCTATTCGCCTTCGATGTCGGCGAGTTGTTCGCGGAGGGTGTCGTTGACTTTCCGCATGAGGTCGACGTATTCCACCTGTGCGGCGTTGAAGCTCTTGAACGTCGGGTCGGCCATCAGCTCGCCCTGGAGCTTTTCCATCTTCTGCTTGTCTTCGGGTTCGAGGGGCTGGCCCTGCTGTTCCTTCTGCTGCAGCGTCTGGACGTGCTGCTGGGTCTGATTGAGCAGTTGCTTGGTGTCTTCGCTGTTGTCGAGTCCCTCGCGGGCCTGTTTCAGGGCGCCGGCTTCGGGGGATGCAGCGATGGTTTCGCCCAGCTTCCGGGCTGCCTGGATGATCTCTTCGTCGGCCACAATCGTCTCCTGACGTTGTTGAAGTCTCGTGAATTCCGCATGGAATG
>CAZYIH010000010.1:21415-32997 GCA_964646915.1 uncultured Planctomycetaceae bacterium
TGAATTCCGCATGGAATGGTAGAGCCCAGCCAGCGCGGAGTCCAACAGCAAATCCCATTCCAGGCGTCGGTTGGAGTTCTTCGCGCCGGAACCGACATTGTAAGCCGGCCCTTATGCGGATAAGATTCGATGCACGCAAGACGTTCCCCTACACGGAGACACCATGCCTGAGAGATACACACAAGCCATTCTGGAATTCCTGTCCTCGCGCGACGGTCAGCCGCTCAAGCCTCGCCAGCTCGCCCGGCAGATGGGCATCGGCGAGAGCGAGTACGGCAGCTTTCGCGACTCGGTCAAACGCCTGCGCGACAGCGGGCGGATCGTGCTGGGCTCGGGCAACGCCCTGACCCTGCCTTCGATGGGCAAGGAGATGGTGGGCAAGTTCCGCTCGCATCCGCGGGGGTTCGGGTTCGTCGTGCCCGAGACGCCCAACGCCCACGGCGACCTGTTCATCCCGCCCGGCCAGAGCGGAGCAGCCATGGACGGCGACACCGTCCGGGCGACCGTCCGCAAACGCGGCGAAAAAGACGGCGAAATGCGGTACGCCGGCAAGATCGTGGAGATCATCAAACGCGGGCAGAACCGCTTTGTGGGCACGCTGCAGCAGAGCGGCGATACGTGGTTCGTCCTGCCGGAAGGCAACAGCATTCTCACCCCTGCCGTTGTGCGCGACGTGCCCAAACACCTCGCCAAGGCCGAGCAGGACAAAAGCGAAAAGGGCAAGAAGGGCAAGAAGAGCAAAAAGGCCAAGGGCAAGGGAAAGAAGGGCAAGGCCTCCGAGCGTCATGCCGACAAGACGCCCGTGGCTGCCACACCGCCTGCCGGTACGAAGGTGGTCTTCGAAATCCTCGAATACCCCAAGCGCCAGGGCGACGTGCCCAAGGGCGTGATCGTCGAGGTTCTCGGCGAGCCAGGCCAGGCCGACGTGGAAACCCTCGCGGTCATCCGGGCCCACGACCTGCCCGACGAGTTCCCCGAGGCGGCCCTGCAGAACGCGCGGTCGGCCAGCGGTGCGTTCAATGCCGACGACCCCGACGAACTCGAACACCGCGAAGACCTCACCGACATGGTCATCGCTACCATCGACCCGGACACGGCCCGCGACTTCGACGACGCGATCAGCATCGAGACCTCCTCGGATGGAACGGTCACCCTCGGGATCCACATCGCCGACGTCTCGCACTTCGTCCGCGAAGGGACCGACCTCGATGCCGAAGCCAAAAACCGCGGGACCAGCACCTACTTCCCCACGCGCGTAATCCCCATGCTGCCGGAGGTACTCTCCAACGGCGTGTGCAGCCTGCAGGAAGGCGAGAAACGCTACGCCAAGAGCGTGTTCATTCAGTACGACGGCGGGGCCAACCCCGTGGCGACCAAGGTCTGTGAAAGCGTCATCCGATCCAGCAAGCGGCTGACGTATCTCGAAGCCCAGGACATCTGCGACGGGAAGATCGGCGGCTACGACGGCAAGGTCGTGCAGCTGGTCAAGCAGATGGAAACGCTCGCGCGACGGATCGAGCAGCGACGGCGCGAGGCGGGCATGCTGCACCTGGACCTGCCGGAGGTGGAGCTGGTGCTGGATGACGACGGCAAGGTCGTGGACGCCGTCGAGGAGGACGACGCCTACACCCACACGATCATCGAGATGTTCATGGTCGAAGCCAACGAAGCCGTCGCCCGCACGCTGGACCGCGAGGGGCGTAAGTTCCTCCGCCGGGTCCACCCCGCCCCCCAGGAAGACGATACCGAGCGGCTGGGGCCGTTCCTGCGGGCCTTCGGGCAGAAGATTCCCAAGGGCCTCGCGCGCGAGGAGATCCAGCAGGTGCTCGCCGGCGTGAAGGACAAGCCCCAGAGCTACCCGGTGAACCTGGCGATTCTCAAGACCTTCCAGTCCGCGGAATACTCGCCGATGGCCGTTGGACATTGGGCGCTGGCCAGCACGAATTACTGCCACTTCACCAGCCCCATCCGCCGCTACCCGGACCTGACGGTCCATCGACTGATCGAGGCGCTCTGCCGCGGACAGCTCGAGAACATGCCTCCCGCCGACATCGGCGAGCTGACCGAACTGGGCAAGCACTGCACCTATACCGAAAGCCGGGCCGAGGACGCCGAGCGCGAGTTGCGCAACGTGCTGATTCTGCAGTTCCTGGCCGACCACGTCGGCGACGAGTACGAGGGCGTCATCACGGGCGTCACGAACTTCGGGCTCTTCGTCCAGTCGCCCCAGTTCCTCGTCGAGGGGCTGCTGCGCCTGGAGGACCTTGGCGACGACTGGTGGGAGGTGGACGCCAAGACCGGCACCGTCCGCGGCGAGGTCACCGGAAAGAGGTTGCGTCTGGGGGATCTTCTGGAGGTGCGCATCGCCAACGTGGACGTCGCGCGAAGGCAGATGAGCCTCGTGCCCGTCAAGCCCACCAAGAAGGGCACGCAGGGCAAGGGAAAAGGAAAGGGCAAGAAGAAACGCACCCGCCGCAAGGGCCCGTCCCGCCAGCATACGCGCCGGCGCGACTGATCCGCCCGGCGAGGGGGTTGGTCAGGAGTCCGTATCCGCGGCGTGAGCGGCACTGATGGCGTATTCGCCGGCCTGCTTGCGCTGCGATTCGGGCATCATCGCCTCGTCCAGCCGATCCGATACGGCGATCAGCGCTTCGACCACGACCGGGTCGAACTGCGTGCCGGCCGATTTGCGGATCTCGCCCAGGGCGGCGTGGCGGTCGCTGGCGCCGCGATACACGCGGGCCGAGGTGATCGCGTCGAACGTGTCCGCCACCGCGATGATGCGGGCCGAGAGCGGAATCGCCGAACCGGCGATGCCCTCCGGATAGCCTTTCCCGTCCCACCGTTCGTGGTGGTAGCGGACGGCAGGGATCTCCTGCTCCAGGAAGTCCATCCCCTCCATGATGCGTACGCTCAGCAGCGTGTGCTGCCGCATGTGCTCGATTCGCTTGAGGTCCAGCTTGCCCTCGCACAGCAGCACCGAGTCGGGCATCGCCAGCATGCCGATATCGTGCAGCATTGCCGCCACCTGCACCCGTTCGACAACGCGCTGGGGCAGTTCCATCTCCTGGGCGATCAGCGTGGCGTAATGCTTCACGTTGCGGGCGTGGTTGGCCATGTTCGGGTCACGCTCGCCGAGGATGTTGACGATCTCCTCCATCGCCCGCAGGAACAGGTCCTTGAACTCGTCGTCCAGGCCGCTGAGCTTATTGTGGATATTCTTGGCCTCGTTGGAGGCGTTGGGTCCGCGGTGGAGGTTCAGCCCGGTCAGGTCGTGGGCCTGCACGGTCTGGTCGCGACCCAGTTCCTTGGCGGCGTAGAGTGCCTTGTCGGCCAGTGCCATCAGGGCCGAGGGCGAATCCATCGCACCGGCGTTCAGATCGGCAATGCCGATCGAGCTGGTCGCCTTGATTTCGACGCCACCGGCGATCATGGGGCGGTCGTGCAGTGCCAGGCGGAATCGTTCCGCCACCTGGCCGGCCGCCTGGGACGGTGTCTCGGGCAGCAGGACGGCGAATTCGTCGCCTCCCAGCCGGGCGGGAAGGTCGGCCTTTCGGCAGGCGGCTTCGAGTTCCTCGGAGACGATCTTCAGCAGGTCGTCGCCGGCGGCGTGCCCGATGGTGTCGTTGACGGCTTTGAAGAAGTCGATATCCAGCGTAATCAGCGACAGCGGGCGATTGTACCGCCGTGCCTGGTAGTAGAACGCGTCGAGCACCTGCTCGAAGTGCCGTCGGTTGGCCAACCCGGTGAGCTGGTCGGTCTTGGAGAGGTGCGCGAGCTTGTCGAACGCCTCTTCCAGCCGACGGGCGATCATCAGCGGCTCGCCGTGCATGTTCCGTGCGAGGTCGCCGGCATCCGCTTCGCCCAGCTCGATCTTCTGGAGGCGCTTCAGCAGGCGAATCACCGGCCCGGTGACCAACATGTGCGTTCCGACGATCACCAGCAGCGCCAGGCTCATCGAGAGCGACAGGACAATCAGCACCATCCGTCGCCCGCCGGCGACTTGGCGCATGATGCTCCCCACCGGGACCGTCGCCTGGAAGTAGCCCATCGGCTCGGACTGGATATTGCGGGTGATCCAGGCGACCGCGAGCTGCTCACCGTCCTCGACCCAGAGAATGTTGGACTTCGAGACGATCATGTTCGGCTGCGATGGCAAGGCTGTGTCGTGTCGGAAGCGCACAGGGCCGCCCACCGCCGGTGTCAGCCAGGACAGAAACCGACCCGAAAGCCGTTGGGCCACCCAGACCTGTCCGACGGGCTCACCGCCGGGGGACGCTGGAATGGGGCTTCGCCCGACCACCAGCGAACCGGCCGGGGTGTGCAGGAGACCTTCCGACTCGCCCTCATCGGGCCCGACGGTCGCCCCGTCCGAGGCGAAGAATTGCTTGGCCCGGTCGGCGGCGAGCGGTTCGATCTGCCCTTCGTCGGTGCTTTGCCAGCCTCGCAGAATGGTTCCGTCGGCATCGCTCAGCCAGGCGTAGCGGGCCTGGGAAAGCTCCAGCGAGCGGGTCATGCGGGCATCGATGGAGGCGGGCTGATCGATCGCCTCGCGCATCTCGGGCGATTCGGACCAGGCGGCGGCGTATCGTTGGAGGGATCGCGTCTCACCGGCGATCGCCTGTCGGGTGGCTTCTTCGGCGCGGACGGCCCGTTCGCGCAGGGCGTCTTCGGCCTGCTGCGCGCTTTGAGGCTGAAGGTAGAACAGGTCCAGCAGGAAGATACTGCACGCCGCGGCGGTTGCCAGAATCAGCAACAGTCCCGGAGATGTAAGTTTGAGTGTCCGCACCGTTTCTGCCCGTCCAATCCTTTTGACCGCCGGTGTGTATACCGGAAGCATCCGGTCCCGCGTACATTCTATCGACCAGATTCGAGGCGACCTTCGGAGAGAATCCGAGCCTTCGGGGTAATTCCTGGAGGGAAACAGCTTACCGGACGGTGAGCGTCGGCGACGTGACGAACGGGACCCCGGCGCGATCAGTCCAGCGAGACGATGCCCCTGCGCAGGGCGTATTTCACCAGCGAGGTCTGGTCGTGGATGCCCAGCTTGCGCATCAGTCGGCTGCGGTGGGTGTCAACCGTCTTCACCGCCAGACCCAGCTCTTCGGCGATGCTGCGATTGGTCTTGCCCTCGGCGATCAGCTGAAGCACCTGCCGCTCGCGCGTGGTGAGCTTGTTGTAGGGATCCTCGTGGCCGCGTACCGCCCGAAGGACAACCGACTTGGAGATGCCCTCCCCGAGGCAGAGTTCGCCCTCGGCCACCTTGCGGACCGCCTCGCACAGCTCATCGGCGGCGCCCTCTTTGAGGATGTACCCCGACGCCCCGTTTTCCAGGGCTGTGGCGACGAACTGCTCGTCGTCGTGCATCGTGAGAATCAAAACGGCGGTGTCCTTGAACTTACGGCTGATCTCGCGGCAGACGTCCAGGCCGTTGAGCCCGGGCATGGTCACGTCCAGCAGAACCACATCGGGGGAAAGACGCCGGACCTCCTCGGTCACCTTCAGCCCGTCACCGGTCTGACCGATCACCTCGATGCTTTCGTCCTCGCTGACCAACGCCGCCAGACCCTCACGCACCATGGCGTGGTCGTCCGCGAGAAACACCGTAATCTGTTTGTCAGGCATTCTTCTACCGCCTTCCCCTGCGCTCCCATTTGCAGTGACGTTCGCATCATACAGCTCGTGCAATCAGCTTCACGTCCTTACTATACGCATTGATCTATTGCGATGCGATCCGAATATGCTAGAATTCCGACTGTGGACAGTATACCGCCGCTTTTTGGGAAACACCATGCACTTACACGCAATAATCTTCGATTTCGATGGCGTCATCGTGGACTCCGAACCCCTGCACTTCGAGGGATTCCGCCGCGTTCTGGAGGGCGTCGGCATCACGCTCACGCGCGAAGCCTACTACCAACGATATCTGGGTTACGACGACGAGGACTGCTTTGCCGTGGTGGCCAGGGACGAGGGCGTATCGCTGGATGGCGAGACGATCCGGTCGCTCATCGCCGAGAAGACCGCCTGGATGCAGCAGACGCTCTCTGCGGAAATCGAGCCCCTCCCCGGCGCGGTCTCGCTCATCCGCGCCCTGTCAGCCGACGGCGTTCCGCTGGCGATCTGCTCCGGGGCACTGCGCGAGGAGATTCTCATCGCCGCCCGCTGCGTGGGTGTGCTCGACCATTTTCTCCACGTGGTGGCGGCTGAGGATGTCGCAGCCGGCAAGCCCGACCCGCAAGGTTACCGCATCGCGCGGGAGCGGTTGGCCGCGAGCAGCGGTTCGGACATCCCCGCCGAACGATGCGTGGTGATCGAGGACTCCCCCGCGGGCATCGCCGCCGCCAAGTCGGCCCACATGAACGTGTTGGCCGTCGCGACGTCGTACGACCCGGGCGACCTCACCGACGCCGACCGCATCGTGGAATCGCTGGAGACCGTCTCGCCCGCCGAGGTGCGATCACTCCTCCAGCAGTGACCGATATAGCCGCTCGATCCGGTCCACCATCGCCTCGTGGCCGAACATGGCCCGCGCACGCTGTCGACCGACGGCCCCCATGCGCCCCCGCAGATCCGCGTCATCGGCCAACTGACCGATCGCTCTTGCCAGCCCCGCCACGTCGCCGGCTGTCACCAGCAGGCCCGTTTCGTCGTCGACCACTTCCCCCGCGCCGTCCACGTCGTAGCTGACCACCGGCCTGCCCGCCAACATCGCCTGGGGAAGGGTGCGGGCGAGACCCTCGCGATAGCTGGCGTGAATCAGCACGTCGCCGGCGTGCAGGACCGCGGGAATCCGGTCTGGGCTGAGCAGGCCGGTGAGGTGATAGCGCTCCCCGTGCCCCCCGGCAGCGATGCGCCGCTGGATTTCACCGCGCAAGGCTCCGTCTCCCACGAAGCAGAAATGCACCCGCGGATCGTTCAACAACGCGTCGGCTTCGAGAATGTCGGCGTGACCTTTGAGCTCGGCAATCCGCGAGACCTGCGTACACAGCACCGCCTCGTCGGGCAACCCCAGCGACGCCCGGAACGTCTCTGCCTCGTGAGGCCTGGTCACAAACCGCTCGATCTCCATCCCGCTGCGGATGGTGGTGTACTGCTCGGGACGTCCCACGCCCGCCGCCAACGCCTGGCGGGTCATCGCGTCGGCGACACTGATGATCGCGTCGGTTCGCCGCCCGGCCCGACGTTCCAGGGAAATGTACATCCGGTTGCGCCACCCCGTCTCGTAGCGGTGAAACGGCAGGCCGTGAATGGTGTGTACGATCTTCATCCCGCCGACGCGGTTGGCCGCCCTGCGAGCGAGAATGCCCGCCTTCGACGAGTGCGAGTGCATCACGTCCGGGGCGATCTCCCGCAGAAGCCGTTTCAGCGTGCGATACGAAACGGCGTCGCGCAGCGGATGAATTTCGCGGCGCATCGCGGGGACCACCTCCACGCGATAGCCCCCCGCCCGGGCCCGCTGCAGCAGCTCACCCTCGGGCCCCCGCGGCGGGCCGGTCACCAGCGTCACCTCGTGCCCGCGGCTGTGGAGACCCTCGCAGGTCAGCAGCGTGTTCTCCTGGGCACCGCCCAGAATCAGCCTCGTGATGACGTGACAGATCTTCATGCTCGCCCCGCACCATACCAGACCGCCCGCCACGGCTTCCACTCCGTGTTCGTCCTTCGACCCGCCAGGCTCGTGTCCCGACCCTATCGCCGTTGCCGTCTTGGCGAATCACACTGTACCGGCGCGGGTAAGGGCGTCATAATCGCAGCCTCATGGCCGATACGGACCAACACAACGAGCGGGAGCACTTCTTCGGGGCGGCCAAAGTCGTCGCCGCCACCACCGTGCTCTCGCGCGTGCTGGGCCTGGTGCGGGACATCGCCATCAACTCGCTGGGGGCGTACCGCACCACCAGCGCGTTCCGCCTGGCGTTCCAGATTCCCAATCTCTTCCGCCGACTGTTCGGCGAGGGGGCACTGTCGGCCGCCTTCGTACCGGTCTTCTCCGAATCGCTGGAGGACAGCGACGACCGAGCCCGCGCGCTGCTGGGAAACGCCCTGGCCCTGCTGACGGCGTTCCTCTCGGCGCTGCTCGTGCTGGTGGCAATGGGGCTGACCTGCTGGGCGCTGCTCACCGACCGATCCGACCACCAACTGCTCAGCACCCTCACCCTCATCATGCTGCCGTTCACCCTGACGGTCTGCACGCTGGCGCTGGTGTCGGCTGCCCTGAACTGCCGGGGGCATTTCTTTTTCCCGGCCTTCGCGCCGGTCCTGCTGAACATCGCGATCATCCTGGCGGCGTGGGGTGTCGCGCCGGCCATCTCGGACGAGGTAGTCTCACGGCTGTACGTGATCGCCGCAGCGGTCCCCATCGCCGGGGTCATTCAGTTGATCGGTGCCCTGTCCATGCTCCGGCGGATGGGGCTTCGCTGCCGGCTGCGCCTTCGTCCGGTTCTGGGCGGCAGCCGACGCGTGATAAAGCTCGCCGGCCCGATGCTCATCGGCCTGGGCTTCCTCCAACTCTCCGAGCTGCTCTACAGCGCCCTGGCGTACGCCCTGGCCGCCACCGACGCCCACCCGACGCTGCAGCTGGGCCCGTGGTCCATCGCCAAGCCACTGCAGGAAGGGGCCCTGGTTCGCATCGACGCCGCCCGCCGGCTGTACCAGTTCCCCATGGGCGTGCTGGCGATCTCGCTGGGGGTGGCGGTCTTCCCGCTGCTGAGTCGATACGCCAGCCGAGGCGACATGCCCAACCTGCGATCCAGCTTCAACCGGGCCCTGCGCCTGGCGCTGATGGAAGGGCTCGCCGCCGGAGCGGGACTCTTCCTGCTGGCTGAGCCCATCACTCGCCTGTTGTTCGAGCATGGCCGCTTTACCGCCGCCGACGCCGCCTCCTCCGCCCACGTGCTGCGGTTCTACGCCGTCGGCGTCTGGGCGATCTGCACCTACCAGATCTCCGCCCGGGGGTTCTACGCCCTGCAGGACACCCTCACGCCCCTGAAGATTGCCTGCGGCGTCATGCTCGTCGGGCTGGCGGCAGTGCTGGGCACGATGTGGATCCCCGCCATCGCCGCCGGTGCGTTCGGCGTGGGAACGGTCGTCTCGGCGGCCCTGAATACCGTGCTGCTGGTCTGGCTGCTGCGTCGTCGCCTCGGCGGGCTGGGAGGGCGACAGCTCGCCCTCAGCGCAACCCGTTCTCTGGCGGCCACCGCGGTGATGGCCGGCGTGCTGCTTGCCGTGCGACACGCCCTGGCCGGGCAGTCACCGGGAATCGTCGTCGCCGCAGCCGTCCCCGCCGGAGCCGTCTCCTTCTTGCTGGCAGCCCGCCTGCTGGGCATGCCCGAGCTCGGCGAACTGCTCCGAGGCGCCCTGAAGCGCGAAGACGAATCCACCGAGTAGCGCCATTGCTGGCAGGTCTCCCCGTCGGCCGCTACAATGAAGAATCCAGCGCCGAGAAACCCCGGAGACCACCATGCAGCAGACGACCATCCCCGACGAATACCACCAGCACTCCCGCGATGAACTCACCACGCGCATCACCGAACGCAAGCAGCAGCTGGGCGACGAGCTGGTCATTCTCGGCCACCACTACCAGAACGACGCGGTCATCCGCTTTGCCGATTTTCGCGGCGACAGCCTCAAGCTCTCCCAACTGGCTGCCGACCAGCGCGACGCGAAATCCATCGTCTTCTGCGGCGTGCATTTCATGGCCGAGTCTGCCGACATCCTCTCGTCCGACCAGCAGGCCGTCTTCCTGCCCAATATCGCCGCCGGCTGCGCGATGGCGGACATGGCCGACGACGCCGACGTCCAGACCGCCCTCGATGAACTCCAGGCCCGCCGCCGCGGCAAAGTCCTGCCGGTGACCTACGTCAACTCCACCGCCGCGATCAAGGCGATCACCGGCAAGGCGGGAGGGACGTGCTGCACGTCGTCCAACGTCCGCAACGTCTACGAGTGGGCCCTGCGAAGCGAAGACAACGACGGGGGCGGCGGAGACCTCATTTTCGCCCTGCCCGATCAGCATCTCGGCCGAAACACCGCACTGGCTATGGGCATCGACGAAGAGCAGATCCTCGTCTACAACCCCCTCCAACCCATCGGCGGGCTGACCGACGAGCAGATCGCCTCCGCCCGCGTGATCCTCTGGCAGGGACACTGCTACGTGCATCAGCTCTTCACGCCCGAGCACGTCCGCCAGGCCCGCCGCGAACACCCCGACGCAACCGTGATCGTTCACCCCGAGTGCCCCCGCGAAGTGGTGGACCTCGCCGACGCCGCCGGCTCGACCTCGCAGATCATCCAGGCCGTCGCCGACGCGCCGCCCGGCTCGACGCTCATCGTCGGTACCGAGAGCAACCTCGTAGCCCGCCTCAACGCCGAGCACGCCGACAAAACCGTCCTCACCCTCTCCGACGCACCGGCCCTGTGCATGCAGATGGCCCGGATCACGCTGCCGCACCTCGCCTGGACGCTGGACGAATTGGCGGCGGGCCGATCGCCCAATCGCGTGTCCGTACCCGACGACGTCGCCGACGACGCCCGAATCGCGCTGCAACGCATGATTTCCATCCGCGCCGTCGAAAACGTCCACAAGCGCTGACCAACGCCCCCTCAAAAACGGCTGCCCGGCCGTCAGGACGCCAAATCGCGACCAGTGAGGAATTTATGCGCCCACTCGGACACGGGGTAACTCACTGCCGATGAATCCGTTACAGACGGGCAACCCGCATATCTTACCCAGTTTCACATAATCCGAACAATCTCTCTTTCAATCCATCCCGCTTTCTGCCGATAAACAAAATGAAACGCCCGCGTGCAGTTCCAGCCACACACCTTGCAGCGGGCACCGAAAGGAGCTTGTTATGCGGATTCTCATCATCGATCCGGACACGCGGTTTGCCAAGAAGGCCGCGAAGTATCTGGAGTCGAAGGCTCATCTGGTCGTCAATCTGCCCTCGGCAGAGAACGCCCTTCGCCATGCTCACCAGTGGCAGCCGGACCTGGTCATCCTGGCCGCCGAACACGCCGAAGAAACGAACTTGCTCGAAGCACTCGCCAGCCTGCCGCGACGGGTAGCCGTCATCATCTCCGAACACATGGACCGCTACGACCGCGCCTGGCGCGCCTGGCAGCGAGGTGGAGACGAACTGCTCATGAAGCCCGTTTTCCACGCCCGCGAGCTGACCGAAGCCATCTCGGCCGCCATGGAAAACGCCGCCGCCGCCGAACGCGGGCAACACGTCGCAGCCTCCGCCTGACGCCTCAAACCGTCGGCCAACAACAGGCTCCGTCGACCGCCGAAACGGGTCGACCACCGAAACACCCCCGAAGCGCGCCCACCCGGCGCGCTTCGTTTTCTGCGCGCAGCCGACAAAACCGCCCAAAACCCCCATTGACACCGCCACCCGCGACGATACAATAGTTCGACTCGCCGGAAATCCCGGCCAGATGGTGACTGTAGCTCAGTCGGTTAGAGCACCTGGTTGTGGTCCAGGGGGTCGGGGGTTCGAATCCCCTCAGTCACCCTTTGCAAGCCTTTTCAAGGGCTTGCTTTGTATCCATTTCGGGGTTGCGTGGCGCAACGCAGATGC
>CAZYIH010000011.1:0-17572 GCA_964646915.1 uncultured Planctomycetaceae bacterium
GACGCAGTCCAACGCCGCCAACGCCGAAGAGTCTGCCAGCGCCAGCGAGGAACTCTCCGCCCAGGCGGAAGAACTCTCGCAGATCGTCAAGGAGCTGCAGGACATGGTCGGCGGAACCAGCGACCAGGCGACGACGCACAGCGAGTCCAGCCAGAGCAACTACCGCGCCGGCCGCTCGCCGTCGCAGGGCTCGGGCCGCTCTGCTCCGTCCGCCCAGAGCAACTCTGCCTCCAGCCACAAGGGCAGCGAACACGACGAGACCATCCCGATGGATGACGATCAGGAACTGGCGAAGTTCTAGCCGATTCCTGAATGGCTTGCCCGAGGCGGGCATCGTTCCCACGTGGAGCGGTGCCCGCTTCTTATATATCACGGCAGAAAGCCCAGGGGCGGCTGCCCCCTCCTCGTTGCCGCTGATGTTTCCGCATCCCGAGGCGGCTGGATCGCCCACGTGCGGTGCTGAACCATGACTTCGGGCACCGGCATGGGGCTTCCATAACGGTGTTTTGATGTGGCCGATGTCTCCCCGCGTCGGTGCCGGAAAGGCCATCGGAATGGCCGTCTTACGCCGGGGCTGGGTGAGGCCCGCGGGTCACTGGTCGGCGGGCAGGGAGTGTTCGCCTTCGTGTACGGGCAGGAGGAGGCGGGCGGTGGTTCCCTCGTCCGGGCCGTCACTGGCGAGGTGGATCGATCCGCCGTGGGCCTCCACGATCCGCCGGCAGATCGTCAGGCCCAGGCCGTTCGATTGGCGGTCGTGCCGCGAGGAGTCGGCCTTGTAGAACTCGTCGAAGGCGTGGTCGGCCTGTTCGGGTGTCATGCCGATCCCCGTATCGGCGATGGAGAGCTCCACCTGCTGCCCGCAACGCCGGGCCGAGAAGACAATCACCCCCGGACCCTCGGTGTATTTCATGGCGTTGTCCAGCAGGTTTGTCAGCACCTCCCGCAGACGCATCGGGTCGGCCCAGACGGGAACCGGCTCGACGATGAGATTGTCCACGCGGATCTCCCGTTGGCTCAGCGGGTCTGCCAATGAGGCGATGACGTTGCGTGTGAGTGTCCGCAGGTCCACGCGAGACCACTGCAACCCCAGCCCGCCGGTGTTCATGCGAGCCAGGTCCAGCGTCTGCTCGACGAGGTGGTGCATGTACGTCACGTTGTCCTGCAGCACAGCCAGCATTCGCCGGGCGCGCGGGTCGTCCACCATCCGCTCCAGCAGAGGCAGGAGACCCACCAGCGGAGTCAGCGGTGTTTTCAGGTCGTGGCCGAGCTGGCTGACGAAACGGTCCTTCTGCTGGAGCAGGTCCCGCACCTCGGCGGTGCGCTGCTGGACCTTGTCCTCCAACTCGTGGTTGAGCGCGTGAAGCTGCTCGCGTGTGTGCAGCAGGTCGGCCTGGCTTTCGCGCAGGCAGAGTTCGGTTCGCTTCTGCGGCGTGATGTCCTCCAGGCACACCAGTACCGCGCGGCCCAGCTCGCAGGGCATGGGGGTGGCCGAGGCGAGGAATACCGCGTCCTCCTCGTGCGAGTCGATGGACGGAATGGTCACCTCCTCGCGGAGGTGTCGCCGCCCGGTCTGGATGGCGTCCAGGACGAGCACCCGCAGCGAGCAGTTGCCGCAGTGAGTCTTGGCCCCACAGCCGGCGGGGTTGTTCAAGGCGTTGAAACACCGAAGCGGCGCCGAACGCCCCTCGGCCGGGCTGGAGAGAAACGCACCGGCTGGGTTGATCCGGCTCAATCTGCCGTCCTTGTCGAACAGCAGCATCGCCAGGGGGGCGGTCTCATAGATGGCCGTCAGTTCCCGGCGGGCGGAGATCACCCGGTGGGCGGCGCCCAGTTTGGCGTCGATCAAGGCATCGCTCGAGTCGACGCACAGCACGTCGTCGGCGCCGGCCTGCAGGGCGACCACCAAAGCCTGCTCGTCCTGCCCCGGGGCGGTGAGCACGATATGCACCTGCACGCGGAACGGGTCCGCGCCGAAACTCCGGCAGAGCTCGACCCCCGAGAAGTCGTTTTCGTCCTCCATGTCGGCAATCAGCAGCGTCGGCGGCTTGGGTGAAAGCAGGGCCGACCACATCTCCGCTGCGCCGGACGCCTGGGCGATATGAAACCCCAGCGAACGGAGCGTCTGCTCGCATCGATTCCGCAGCCGATCGTCTCGACAGTTCAGTATCGCGTTCATCGTGCTACCCCCGGCAAGGCCGTCGTTTTGACGCCCGTTTCGCCGATCTATCCCATCGAATCAACCAGTCCCGGATCGTCTCCGGCGGTCCTGAGCGGTCGACGGCTCCGGTGTCCACAGCCGCCTTGGGCATGCCGTAGATCACCGAGCTGCCTCGGTCCTGGGCGAGGACCGTCGCCCCGAGTGTTTTCATGTAGGCCGCACCCTTTGCGCCGTCCGCCCCCAGCCCGGTCAGGACGATCGCGGCCAGCTCGTCTTTCGGCGTGTCCGTCAGCGACATCATCGTCACGTCCGCAAAGGGTTTGACGTAATTGACTTTCGGCCCGTCGGAGAGCTTCACGCGCCGGTTGTTCTCCAGGCGCAGGTGGCGCTGCCCCGGTGGATACCGCGATGACTGCCAGCTTCATTGACGGCTCCGATCTACGCCAGATGCGCCAGGTGCTCCCGTACCGTGCTGACCAGTTCGTCCGGCTGAAAGGGCTTCTGGACATACTCGACGACGACGTCCTTGACCGGATCCAGCACACTGGCAGGGTCGGTCACGGCGGTGAGCATGCACACGAGGTTCCCGTCGATCCAGCCCCTCCTGGTCATCTCACGAACCGTCTGGCAGCCGTCCATTCCGGGCATCATGATGTCCAGGAGGATCAGCCCCCGGAACCCCTTCTCCAGGCGATCCAGGCAGTCGGGCCCCGACATGACGGTGGAGACGGGAACCTCCGCCTCGTCCAGGACCACCTCGACGGTGTAGAGCACCGAGGGATCGTCGTCTACGACCAAGACCTTCGGTTCCATGGCGTTTCCCCTTCGGCCCGGAGACGGGCTTTGCATACGTCGGCAGAATACCGCTGTTGGTAGTGTGAGTGTGGGCGCACCCCAATGTCCCCGCGCGCGCCCGATATAGCATCGACGCGATCGGCCCGCAGGTTGACCTTCCCGGGTGCGGAATTCGACTTTATGACTTCGGAATTCTCCCCAAAAAGCAGTAAACCCCCACTGAGATGCCGACGATATGGCCAGTGAGTAGACGGGTCCTCACGGGGGGATCCAGAAACGCCGTCACACCACCAGGGGATGTCGTGGCGTGGTCGGGTCCGCGTCGGAATCTCCGGCCGACCGGCCGCAGGGAACGCGTCATGGACGCCCGGCGAGCCATCCGTCCGTGCGGGTGAAGTGGCGGTACTGCGGGCAACGTGGGAGTGGGAATCAGTGAGCGAACTTACCATCACTCGTCGGATCACCATGGGGTTCATCGCGGTGGTCATCGCGACAGTCACCCTGTTCATCGTCTCGGCCGGGCCGATCGTTTCGGTCGCGGTGTCGGTTCTCGTAGCGGCCTTGGCATGGTGGTGGGTTCGCAGCCATATTCAGCGCCGGCTTCGCATGATCGTCGAGGACTTCGCCGAGGACGTCGGACAGACCCAGGACAGCAACGAGCAGGTCTCGGCCGCCAGTCAACTGCTGGCCGAGAATGCGGGCAAACAGGCTGCCGCCCTGGAAGAAACCTCCGCCTCGATCGAGCAGATTCTGATCATGATCCAGGAAAGTGCCCAGCGGACCCAGCAGGTCCACGCCACCTCCCAGGACAACTCGCAGACCTCCGAGCAGGCGCGAGGACTGGTCGAAGACGCCCAGCGCGACGCCACCGAGGGAATGACCGCGATGCAGGAGATGGCCCAGACCATCGACGGGATGAAGGACGCCGCCGAGAAGACCGGCAAGATCGTGACCACGATCGACGAGATTGCCTTCCAGACGAACCTCCTGGCGCTCAATGCCGCCGTCGAAGCCGCCCGTGCCGGAGATGCGGGCAAGGGCTTCGCCGTGGTGGCCGAGGAAGTCCGCTCGCTGGCGGGTCGCAGTGCCCGCGCCGCCCGCGAGACGGGGCAGCTGATCGACGAGTCCGTTCGCAACAGCGACCAGGGCGTCTCGGCGACGCGTCGCGTGGAAAGCGTCTTCCAGGACATCGTCGATCGCGTGACGCAACTGGCCGAGCTGGTGGGCAAGGTCGCAGCCGCGTCCGATCGCCAGGTGACGCTGGTGGGGGAAGTCAACGACGCCACCGCCGACCAGGCCGCCAAGATGCAGCAGGTCAACGCCGGCGTGGTCCAGATCGACACGGTCACCCAGGCCAACGCCGCATCGGCCGAGGAATTGGCCGGGAACGCCCACGAACTCAAGAACCACAGCGCGAGGCTGCGCGAGGGGGTCATCGGTCTGGGCAGGCTCATCGACGGCCAAACCGCCCGGCAGGACGCGTTTCGGCTGGATCAACCCGGCAACGGGCGGCCTGGTCGCCCTGAGGGGTCGGCCCGGCATGCGCAACAGAACGCGAGTGAGCAATTCGACAGCGAACCGGAATCTGCCTCGCCCGAGGTATTCTAGCATAGCGAGAAGTCGTCAACACCTTACCTGATTCGCGGGGAATCATCGGGGGATACTTGATGAGCACAGACATGCAGATTCTGCTGGTGGACGGAGATGTTGTCGCCCGGCAGTACATCCGATGCTCGCTGGAGGAGATGGGCTACGCCGTTCTGGAGGCCGACACGACGTCCGAGGCGATGGGTATTCTGCAGCGCGAGCCCTGCCGGCTGGTGCTGCTGGACGTAAGCTGTGGGTCGCTGGACGGAGTCGAGTTCGCCCGCGCGCTTCGCAGCAGGGAACTGGGTCGATACGTCTATCTGATCATGGTATTGGCCCGTGACGACGACGAGATGTTCGCAGCCGCCTTCGAGGCCGGTGCGGACGATTGTACGGTGCGTCCGCTGAGCGACACCCGTCTTCGGGCCCGGCTCAAGGCAGCCCGGCGTGTGGTGAGCATCGAAACGCGCGACGTGGCGATCTTCGCGATGGCCAAGATGGCCGAGTCCCGCGACCCGGATACCGGCCGGCACATCGACCGCGTGCAGAACTACAGCCGACTGCTTGCCACGGCGTTGGCGGACGATTCGCCTTACGCCGATCGGATCACGCCGGAGTTCATCCGGAACATCTATCTCACCAGCCCGCTGCACGACATCGGCAAGGTGGGCATCCCCGATTGTGTCCTGCTCAAGCCCTCCCGCCTCGACGAGCGGGAATGGGACATCATGAAAACCCACGCCGCGCAAGGGGCCGCCACGCTGTCGGCCGCCACGAAGAAGTTCCCGGGCACGGAGTATCTTGAGATCGCCACGGAGATCGCGCTATCCCATCACGAGCGATGGGACGGGACGGGCTATCCGCAGGGACTGGCCGGTGAGGAGATTCCCCTTTCGGCAAGGATCTTCGCAATCGCCGACGTCTACGACGCCCTGGTCTCGAAGAGAGTGTACAAGGGCGCGTTCGACCACGATGTCGCCGTCAACATCATCGTGAACGAAGAGCCCGGCCACTTCGACCCGGTTATCGCCGAGACGTTCGGCCGCATCAGCGATCAGTTCCATGAGATCGCCCTGCGCCTCAGCGACGTCACCTCTCAGCCGACCCCGCAGATGCTGGCATTCTAGAGCGATTGGCGGCCGGCAGCTTCGCCTCTGGCATCGTCGGCAAGGATGGCGCGGGAGAGACTTTCGGCCATTGGCCAGACTCAGCGCCCCATCGCCATCAGTCGATCGATGCGTTCTTCGACCGGCGGGTGGGTCATGAACAGCTTGGACATCTCCTTGCCGGTCAGCGGGGCGACGATGAACATGTTGCTCTGGGCGTCGGGTACGGGAAGCGGCACGCGGCTGGAGGCGTAGTGGAGTTTGCGAAGCGCCGAGGCCAACCCCCTTGGCCCGCCGGCCAACGCCGCCCCGAACCGGTCGGCTTCGTACTCGCGCGATCGGCTGATCGCCATCTGAATCAGCGAGGCTGCCACCGGTGCCAGAATCATCAACAGCAGCGCCACCAGCGGGTTGCCGCGCCGGTCCCGCCCGCCGCCGAAGAACAGTGCCAGGTACGTCAGGTAGGTGATCGCCCCGGCCACCACTGCCGCGACCGTCGAGATCAGCACGTCCCGGTGCTTTACGTGGGCCAACTCGTGGGCGATGACGCCTTCGAGTTCCTCGTCGTTAAGCATCTGCCGCAGCCCTGCCGTCACGCAGACGGCTGAGTGCGAGGGGCTTCGCCCGGTGGCGAATGCGTTGGGTGCTGCCGCCGGCGAAATGTACACCCGCGGGCAAGGCATGTTCGCCTCCCGCGCGAGCCGCTCGACGGTGTCCACCAGCAGGCGGTCTTCTGCGCGGTCCACCTCGCGGGCCCGCACCGTCGCCAGCGCGATTCTGTCGCTGTAAAAGAAGGCGATCATGTTCAGCACGCCGCCGAGAATCAGCGCCGGCAGCAGCGCCTGGGGGCCGCCCAGCAGATACGCGATGCCCAGACACAGGCCCATCAGGCCGGCCATCAGGGCGGTGGTCTTGAGATTGTTCCAGAACGCCATCGTCTTGTGCTCCTGCCACGTCCGTCCAGGACGCCCGCCGAGGGTGCGCACCCACAGCGCGGGTCGTCCTTGGGAGTGATACGATCGTAGCAGACAGGAAGTTCGGCGACAACACCCCCGCCGATCCCGATTCGGTCACTACTGCTGCGCGGCGGATTCTTCGGCGTCGATCAGGCCAACCAGCAGGGCACAGGCGCCTTGGGGGGCCTGGCGTGCCAACCCCGCAAACACGCCCAGCACATTGCGGGCGGCCTGGAGGTAGGTCGTCTGACCCGTGCGGGAGGCCAGGTTCGCCAGCACGCTTACCGCCACCCCGTTGGCCGAGGGCAGGGCCGAGTCGGTGGGGTCCTTCACGCGGGCAAACAGCAACGGGTCGGCGTCGTCGCCGGAGAGGAAGAATCCCTCTTCGGCGTCGGCTCCGTCGGCGTAGCGGGTGAGCATCGCGTCGGTCAGTCGCTGGGCTTCGCTCAGCCACATCGCGTCGCCGTCCACGGCGTGCAGGGCGAGCATTCCCCGGGCGAGATAGGCGTGGTCGTCCAGGAAGGCCGGCCCTTCGGATCGGCCTCGGCGGAACACGCGGGAGATTCGTCCGTCCTGGTCGGTCAGTTCGTCGCGGATCAGCCGGGCTGCGTTGCGGGCGGCCTCGATGAAGTCCTCCCGGTTCCGCTGGGTGCCCACCTTCGCCAACGCGCCGATCATCAGCCCGTTCCAGGCGGTCAGGACCTTATCGTCCACCGCCGGGGCGGTACGCTCACCACGCTTGGCGCGGAGTGCATCGCGGGCGGCGGCCAGGCGTGTGTCGATGTCCTCTTGCGAGCAGCCTTCCTGGCGGGCGAGTTCTTCGGTGGATACCGCGCGGTACAGCACGTTCAGCCCCGTCGTCCGGCCGGTGGCCTCGTCGCGAACGTTGCCTTCCTCGACAATGCCATACGCCCGGATGAACAGGTCGGCCTGGTCGCCGAGCGCAGCGGTAATGTCCTCGTGGGTCCATTGGTAGTAGGCGCCCTCCTGCTGCTCGCTGTCGGCATCCAACGCCGAGCGGAACGCTCCGGAGGGGTCGGCCAGCTCGGCCAGCACCCAGTCGCAGGTTTCCTCGGCGATTTCGCCATAGCGGTCGTTGCCGGTGGCCCGTGCGGCGTCGGCGTAGATGCTCGCCAGGCGGGCGTTGTCGTAGAGCATTTTCTCGAAGTGCGGCAGCCGCCAGTGGTCGTCGGTCGAGTAGCGGTGGAATCCGCCGGCGAGGTGATCGCGGATTCCGCCATCGGCCATCGCGTCCAGCGTTCGGGTGACCATCGTCAGAGGTCCGGCGTCTTCCCGGAGTCGGCTCAAACGCAGGATCAACTCCATCGCCCCGCAGGGCGGGAACTTCGGTGCGGTCCCAAATCCTCCGTTTGCTTCGTCGAATCGGCTTTGGATGGTCTGCAGCGCCGCGTCCAGATCGTCCAGGGTCAGCGGCGAGGCGGCAGGGTCGATCAGGTGTTCCGCGGACGCCACCTGCGCGACCCGCTGGGCGATGGCGCCGGCCGAGTCGACCACGTCGCTGTGTCGGCCTTTCCACATCTCGGCGGTCTTGTGGAGCAGGCTCTTAAAGCCCGGGCGTCCGCCGCGGTCCTCGGGCGGAAAGTACGTCCCCGCCAGCCAGGGCTTGCCCTCGGGCGTGCACCAGACGGAGTTCGGCCAGCCGCCGCTTCCGGTCATCATCTGCGTGGTGAGCATCAACAGGTGGTCCACGTCGGGACGCTGCTCGCGGTCGACCTTGACCGGGACGAAATGCTCATTGAGCATGTCGGCTATGTCGTCGTCCTCGAAGGACTCATGGGCCATCACGTGGCACCAGTGGCAGGAGGCGTACCCTACCGAGACGAACATGGGTTTGTTTTCCCTGCGAGCCTTTTCGAACGCCTCTTCGCCCCACGGCAGCCAGTTCACCGGGTTGCGGCAGTGCTGCAGCAGGTACGGACTGATCTCGTGGATCAGGGCGTTGAAGCGGGGTCCGCCGTCTGCGGGAAGATGGGCAATCTCGCCGGCGGCGGGAAGCGTCTCGATCGATTCATGCGGCTGGGTCATAGGTCTCTCCGTGGCAGCTTCGACCGTTGTCCGGTGGGTGTGGGTTCTCCCCCTCCCAGCCGGGTGGTTAGTAGGTCGGCTTGGGCCCTTCTTCTTCGGTGGTGCGTTCGTCGTCGGTGCCGATCTCCAGCCGAAGGTTCGAGACTTCCCGCTGCATGTTCAGCAGTTGACGGTTGAGCTCCTCGACCGTGCCGTCCAGCTTCTCCAGGGCGTTTTCGAGGAACGATACTTTCTCTTCCAGTTGGGTAATTCGTGGGTCCATGGGGTTTCAAAAATCCTTCGGGTTCGTGTTTTCAGGTTTGGGGTGTTCAGGTGTCCCGGCGTTCCGCTGAAGGTCGCTGAGCTTTCGCGTAAGTTTGCGGGTTTGCTCGCTCATCGCTTCGATTGCCTTGCCGGCTCGCTCTTCGATTTGTCTCAGTTTTTCGGTCATCACAGCCCCCTTCAACAATCGCACGGTGGTTTTGACCATGGTATGCGCGCCGATTCGCCAAACCCAACGCAGCCTTGCCAGAAGCCCGGTGTTTGCGTACTCTCGTGGCCGCAGTGGACCACACCCATGCCATTCCGTTGGCGGATCTGATCGATCCGCCCGGCAGCGATGCCGAGGCGTTCGGCGCCCTTCGCGACGAACTGTCGGCCGACCTGGTCGACAGCGCCCGCCCGGTGAGTGACGACGAGGTCGCCGCCCTGCAGCGTAACGGTTGCACGTGCGACGACTGGTCGGCCGTTTGTGTGTGCGACCCGTTCACGCCCTCGCTGGTGCGGGACGTGGCGTTTCATGGCCTGGTGCGCATCGGATCGCTGACGCCCCGGGCACTGCGGCGCGACGGGTTGGCCGTCCCCACGGGCATTGCCCGGGCGACGATCGTTCAATGCGACATCGGGGCCGACCCGGCCATTGGCAACGTCGGACTGCTGGCGCGGTGCTGTGTGGGCGAGCGATGCATCCTTCAGGACGTCGCCGCCATCGACACCACGCCCGACGCCCATTTTGGACAGGGCCCGGCCGTACGCATCGCCACGGTCAACGAAGCCGGCGGCAGGGAGATTCATCCCTTCGCCTCGATTCGGCCGGCGGATGTGGTCCTTCAGGCCAGTCGCCGCGACGATGGCACGCTTCACGAGAAGCTCGCCGGGTTCGCCGACGCCGCCCGCTCCATCCAGCCGGGCTCGCCCGGTGTCATCGCCGATGGGTCGTGCATTCTGGCAGCGGGGCGTTTGCGGAATGTCTGCATCGGCCCTGCCGCGATGGTTCAGGCCCCTGCGCTGCTGGAGAACGTCACGCTGCTCTCGAGCCGGGAGGCACCGGTGCGCGTGGGCGCGAACGTCACACTGCGCGACGGGCTCGTCGGGCCGGGTTGCGACGTGGAGACCGGCGCGACGGCAGAGCGGTTTGTGTTGGGCGAGAATGTCACGCTCAAGCTCGCTGCACGGGTGGTGGACTCGGCTGTGGGCGACAACTCCACCATCGCCTGCTGCGAGGTGGTCTCCGCCTTGCTGATGCCCGCCCACGAGCAGCATCACAACAACAGTTTCCTGATTGCCGCGCAGGTGGGGGGATTGAGCAACATCGCCGCCGGCGCGACGATCGGGTCCAACCACAACAGCCGATCCGCCGACGGTGAGATCCACGCCGGGCGGGGCTTTTGGCCGGGGTTGTGCAGCAGCCTCAAGCACAACTCCCGGTTCGCGTCGTTCACGCTGTTGGCCAAGGGCAGCTACCCGGCCGAGCTGGACATCCCCTTGCCCTTCTCGCTGGTGTCCAATGGCGACGGAGCGAGCCTCCTGGTCATGCCCGCTTACTGGTGGATGCACAATATGTACGCGCTGATGCGCACCAGTTGGAAGGTGCAGCGGCGCGACCATCGGGCGATCGCGGATCAGCCGATCGAGTTCGATGCGTTCGCGCCGGACACCGCCGAGGAAATGCTCCGGGGGCGACGACTGCTGGCGATCTGGGCGGGCAAGGCCTATCTCGGGCAGGCAGGAAAAACATGGGACGGGCAGGACACCGACGAGCTTGGCCGCGTGGGCGAGCAGTTGTTCCGCCGCGAAGACCAGCAGCCCGACCGGCTGGACGTTCTCGGCGAGGCGATGGAGAACTCGTCTCGGCCTGTGCGTGTTCTCAAGCCCCGCCGGGCGTGGCATGCGTATCGACAGATGCTGCATTATTACGCCGGCAGGACGCTGTTGAGTTTCCTGGAGAACGCCGCCGACCTTTCGCCTGACGCGTTGGAGCAGTCGCTGGGAGCCCCCCGCCAGACGCGCTGGGTGAACCTGGGCGGGCAGTTGCTGCTGGAGAGCGATCTGGACGCCTTGGCCGAGGAGATTCGCACCGGCGCCCTGGTCGGGTGGGAGGCGGTCCACGAGCGGCTCGACGCGCTGCAGGAGGCCTACCCGCATCGCCGATGTCGCCACGCTACGGCCGTGCTGAAGCGGATTCTCGCCACCGACAAACTCAACCGCAACGAATGGGCCCACACGCTTCGGGAGCTGGCAGCCCTGCAGAAGATCGTTGCCGACGAGGTGGTCCGCACCCGTCGCAAAGACGACGTAAACCCCTTCCGCGCTTCGGCCTATCGCAGCCAGGCCGAGATGAAGGCCGTCGTCGGTACCGTCGAGACCAACGAATTTGTCGCCCACATCCGCCAGGAGACCGACGAACTGCTGGCCCGCATTGAGGTGGTTCTCCGGCGTTTCTGAGTTTTTCCGGTGCTGCCCCGGGGGGCCCTCCTATCATGAACTGTGTGGTTGCCTCGCGGGCAACGATGTCGGAACCCTCCTTGAGTGCCGGTCGTTACGGGCAGGACCATCTAAAGGAACCATGTTCGAAACCGATCCAGCCATGAGACCTGACAGGGAAAACGCGAAAAATCCGTCCCCGGTGGAACCTCCCGATCAGACCGGCCGTTCTGTGGTTGAGCGGGTTGATCCGCTGGACCGGACCAGCCCCACGCCGACCGGACGAAGCAGGTTGGCGGCAGACAACATTGCAGCAAGCAGCGAAACAGTGTGAAGGTATCCGGCGGCGTGGAAATCGATTTCCCCGCAGCGATGAATCGTCTCCGGTACCTTCGCACTTTTTTATGCGCCGATCGCGTGATCGCACCGGTGGCGAGCTGGTCGGGTGTGACGAAGCGACGATGCGCAAAAGGACGGACGTGAAGACGAAGAAGGACGAATTCGGTCGCCGACCTGGGAAGGTCGACTTGCATACAGTTGCGCTCAACCGCTATAAAGAAATGCCCGATGGTGCTTGAGGCCCGGTCGACGAGCCATCATCTACGCCCGTTCCATCGTCCGTTTCTCCAGGCCCGCCGGCTGGGGCAAGGAAAGGATACCGCATGACCAGTGAACTGCCTCACATCGATTGCATCGAAGCAGCGACCCAGGGAACCTTCAGCGCCACATGCGGCCTGTCGCTGGCGCAATCGCCCGACGCCCCGCAAGAGGCCGGAACCGTCATGATCGCCGTGATCTCGCTGGTGGGCGACCTGGAGTGGTCGGTGTACCTGGCGGTTCCCCAGCAGACTGCCACCACGGTGGTCTCGAAGTTCTGCGGGTTCGATATCCCCTTCGACAGCGCGGACATGTCCGATGCCATCGGCGAACTGACGAACATCTTCGCCGGGCAGGTGAAGAACTGTCTCGACCAGAAAGGCGTCACGGTGGAAATCTCCCTTCCCAGTGTGCTGCGGGCGGACAACTTCCAGATGCTCCAGCAAAGCGGGGCCGTCCAGATCAGTAAGACCTACCAGTCCGAAGCGGGCTCTTTCTGCACCGGAGTGATGGCTGCAAAAGCCTGACATGGGTCGTAAGCTGTGTCTCTGAGACAATTCAACGGGCGGCCTCGAATGTCCTGGTTTTATGAGTTCAACCCCGAATCGCAATCCAACGGAAACGTGGATCTCGCGACCGGCGGGGTCATCGTCGGGTTCTCGGTCATGATGACGCTCGACGTGGCGCTGGGCTGACCCGTCCCTGCAATTCCTGTCTCAGCATCCCTCTTGCGCGAGTGCCGGCTCGCCATTTCGGGCTTGCTCTGCGTAAGGGATCCCGCCGGCTGCATCTTAGCGCAAGTGGTCCTAAAGTGAACCCTTTACCCGGTCGATAGGCCTAGTGCAGACCGACCGCCGGGGGGGCGACGTGCGTGGGTTCGCCGGGAGCGCGGGGCTCCGGGGGCTGGTCCGGGATTCGGAGGCAGTACTTTGCAGATCCTCATCGCCGAAGACGACGTCGTCTCGCTGCGCCTGCTCGAGGCTACGACGCGGATGTGGGGGTTCGAACCCATCTGCGCTCGTGATGGCAGAGAGGCCTGGCGGATCCTGCACGGCGAGTCCTGTCCGCGTCTGGTCATTCTCGACTGGATGATGCCCCATATTTCAGGTCTGGATCTCTGCAAGCGTGTTCGTTCGTGGCAGGGCGGTGAGTATGTGTACATCCTCATGCTGACCGCCAAGGGGCTCAAGGAAGACATCGTCGCCGGAATGCAGGCCGGTGCCGACGATTACATGGTCAAGCCCTTCGACACCCGGGAACTCAAGGCCCGGCTGAGAAGCGCCAAGCGCGTCATCGAGCTGCAGGACACCATCCGCGCCGAAGGTCGAAACCGCGAAGAAATCCAGCGACAACACGCCGAGACGCTCCGCCACTCGCGCGATGATCTCCAGACCGTGATCGACGGAATCGGCGACCCGATCGTCGTCACCGATACCGATCGGAAAATCGTCCTGGCCAACGGAGCGGTCCGGCGCAGGCTCGATGGCATCGACCCGGTGGCCAGCGAGATGGTCTGCTCCGATTTCGTGCGGAAGGCCTTCGGATGGCAGGCCGACGAAACCAACTGCCCGCTGGTCGAGGCGCTGGCGAGCGGTCAGCCGTCGCTGGCGACGCTGGAGATTGCCCCCGACGATGCATCTGAGCCTACGCAGGTGGTGGATGTGTTGGCCTCGCCGATTTTCAACGATCAGGGCGAAGTGACGCTGGTCGTCCAGTCCTATCGCGACATCACCCGCCACCGCATAGCCGAGCAGCAGTTGCACGCCAGCCAGGTCGAGCTGGAGGCGATTTTCAGCTCCGCGCCCATCCCGATCATTTTGGTGGACGAGGACATGCGCGTCCGCCGGACCAACAGGAGCACCGAGGTCGTCCTGGACCTTCACAACCAGGAGGTTCGCCCGGGGATGGTGATCGGCTGCGTCCACGCGCATATCGGCGATGGCTGCGGGACTCATCTGGAGTGCAACGCCTGCGCCGCCCGCAACGCGGTACGCCGAACGCTTGAGGACAACGAGGTGATCGAGGGCGAAGAGGTCGTCATTCTCTGCGGCGAGGAAGGCGGCCCGCGGGTCGAACGGACGCTCCTGCTGCACACCCGACGCCTGGAGATATCCGGGACGGGGCTGGTGCTGATCTGCGCGCAGGACATTACGCATCGCAAGGAATACGAGCAGCGCATCGAAGCCGACGCCGAGCATCTTCGCGAGGTCAACGAAGCCCTGCAGGAATCGCAGGGCGAGGTCAGCGCCCTGAACGCCTCGCTGGAGGTAAAGGTCGAGGAACGCTCCGCCCAGGTAACCCGCCTGCTGGAGCAGAAAGACACGTTCATCAACCAGATGGCCCACGATCTCAAGACGCCGCTGACGCCCATGGTCGCGCTGCTGCCGATGCTGCGCCGCGGGATGGAGCCCGAGCGTTTCGACCGGACCATCACGCTGCTGGAAAGCAACGTCCAGTACATGTGGAACCTCGTGAATCGCACGCTTCGTCTGGCGCGGATCAACTCCCCCAGCGTCGAGTTCCAGTGCGAGCGGGTGGAGCTGGTCAGCGAGGTGAGGAACATCCTGGCGGCCTTCGAGACGAGCCTGACCGAAGAGGGCGTCGTGGTCGACAACCGCATAGTCAAGTCCACCGCGGTTTGGGTCGACAAACTATACCTGAGAGAGTTGATGGACAACCTGATCAGCAACGCCATACGGCACATGAATGCGGGGGGCACGCTCACCCTGGACACCTGCCCCAGCGACGGGGACGTGATTGTCGCGGTGCAGGACACCGGGGAGGGGATGCACCCCGAGCAGTGCGAACGCATTTTCAGCGAGTTTTACAAGGTGGATGAATCGCGGCACGACCGCAGCTCCGCCGGGTTGGGCCTGTCGATCTGCAAGAGAATCGTGGAACGGCAGGGGGGAATGATCTGGGCGGAAAGCGACGGCCCCAACCAGGGGACGACGTTCTATTTCACGCTCGCCACGCCGGAGGAGTCTGAAGTTGCCGGCGGCCGGGCCGAGGAATCGCAAGACAGTGCAATCTGACGGAGATCGGGCCCTGCCGGCTGCTCCTGCCCGGACAGACCCGACCGCTTCGGGGGTGGAACGATGGACAACAAGACGAAAATCATGGTCGTCGATGACGACCCGGGCATCCTGTTCACGGTGGAAGCCGTTCTCCAGGATGCAGGCTACGACGTGACCTGCTGTTCCTCCGGGCCTTACTGCCTCGATACGCTCGAAGGGGGGTTTCGCGGGCTGGTCCTGATGGACATCATGATGCCCGAGATGGATGGCTGGGACACGATCCAGGCGATCGTCGAGAAGCAGCTTCTGGACGGCAACATCATCTGCATGCTGACGGCCGTCGCCGCGCCGGGGCCGAAGATGGAAGGCCTCCAGGAGTATGTACTCGACTAC
Source organism: uncultured Planctomycetaceae bacterium (assembly GCA_964646915.1). GTDB lineage: Bacteria > Planctomycetota > Phycisphaerae > SM23-33 > SM23-33 > CAZFPT01. The sequence continues at coordinate 15,338 of CAZYIH010000011.1, forward strand.
GTCACCAAGCCGTTTGACGCCGAAACGCTGCTGCTGACAGTGGAAGACTGCGTCATGTTCGCGGCGTAAGATACCTGCTGTCCTGACTGAAAAAGGAGTTACACTCAAGCATGGGATGCCCCAATCTCATTCTGATCGGTTCGTCCACGGGCGGCCCGAAGATCCTCCGGCGTCTGTTCGCCGGAATGCCCACGCTGGACGCAGCCGTCGTGCTCGTGCAGCACATGCCCGCCTTCGTGAACGGCTCGCTCTGCCGGACCATCGGCTCTGAAACGAGCATGAACGTCTCACTCGCCTCCGACGGGGTGCGCCTCGAAGCGGGTCGGGTGTACGTGGCCCCCAGCGATGTCCACCTCTCGTTGCGGAACAACAGCGCGATCACCCTCCGCTCGGGAGAGAAGGTCAACTTCGTCCGCCCGGCGGTGGATGTGGCGATGCAGTCGGTCAAGAAGGATAACAGCCGAAAGTTCGCCGTCGTCCTCACCGGAATGGGCAAGGACGGGGCCGAGGGACTGCGCCACATGAAGCAGATCGGCGCCACCACCCTCGCACAGGACAGCCAAAGCAGCGTGATTTACGGCATGCCCAAAGCCGCCCTCGAAACCGGTTGCGTCGACCACGTCGACCACCCCGAGGGCATCCGGGACAGGCTGATCAAGTTCGTGGGTCGCGGCGCCGCGGTCACCGTCTGACTCGCCCGGCGATCAGAAGGCGATCTGGCAGCGAATGCCCATCACCACCGCGTCGGAGACCCCGCTGACTCCGCCGGGATTCCAGATGTACTGAATCGACGGGGCGAGGCTCATCCACGGCGTGACCTGCATGTTGTAGTAGGTCTCCAGCACCGACTCGTGCGATTTGTCGAAGCCCGCCGCCTTGACCAGTCTGCCCTGGGCGAACCCCACGCCCCAGACGTCTTCGTCTCGGCCGGGCAGCACGCCCCGGTATTGCCCCCCGATGCTCCAGAAGCAATCGATCTCGTTGACGTCGTCGTGGGCGTAGCCATACCGGGCGAACAGGGCGGCTCCCTGCAGGTCGTCGGGGTCGGCGTTCTCTTTGAACACCTGCTGGTCGATCGTCACGTAGAAGCCCATATCGTCACGCTTCCCGCCGGCGGGGTTCGACCATTTCGCCTTGGGTTGCCCGTCGTGCCACACGCCCACGCGGTAAGCGCCCACCAGATCTCCGTTGGGCGAGGATATCTCGGGAACCACACCAATCTCCATCACGCTGAAGGCGTGGTCGGGGGCGTGGAAGGCGGTGTTGAAGCCGGTCTCGTTGGCCGATGCTTCGGCGTCGGCGACGGCGGCGGCGATGTACATCCACTCCACCGGGTTCACGTAGGCCGCCACAGCCAGGCCTTGCTCGGGGAAGGGGATCGTCGGGTTGTTCACCAACGCCCCGTTGAGAAACTGGCTGGTCTCGTCGCCGGCGTACATGCTCGTATCGAATGCCACCGCGCATCCCTTGCACTCGAATCCGCCGGTGAGGTCCATCTTGCCTGCCCGAAGGATGAGCCTGTCGCCCAGCAGCGCCTGTTCCCAGTAGAGTTCGGTCAGGTCGATGGCGCGGTCGCCGGCGGCATCGGCGTTCACGCCGAACAGGTCGCCGATCGACCCGGGGCTCAGCCCGTCCGACCAGCTTCCCTCGGCGTGGGCGTACACGGACGCTCCGGGAATGCCCGCCAGTGTCTCCAGGTCAAAGGCCAGTTCCAGATCGTAGCTGCCGGTGTATCGCCCGGCGCGTTTGTGCATCGCCAACCCGCCGTGGAGGTTCATCTGATACACCTGTGTTGCCGACAGGCCGATCTCCACGCCGCGCTCGGTGAGCTGTCGACCGAGGGTGAACCAGTTGTCCGTCAGCGTGTCCTGCTGCTCGAGCCGCTCGTAGAACTCCATCGGCTCAGCCGGCGGCGCCTGCGGGGCGGGGTCTTGTGCGCGGGCGGGAAGCAGACAGGCAAGCGTAACCAGACAAACGACGGCAGCGAGTGTGGATCGAGACATCGAGTTCTCCCGTTGAAACCAGGCGCGGACCTACCGCGACGATGTTTCGTCTGTCGACAAAGTCGAGAAGACGGCTGCAGGAAATCCGCGCACACCGGGAGCCCCCAACTGTCGACAATCGCGAAATGCCGGCAACGTCCTGCTCAGCGAACGCTGCAGACTCCCGTCGCGATCGCGCCCGTTCCGATCGTTCCGCTGCATCACAGGGTTTGCAGGATTGCCCGCCGTCTGG
>CAZYIH010000011.1:17672-19381 GCA_964646915.1 uncultured Planctomycetaceae bacterium
CCCGTTCCGATCGTTCCGCTGCATCACAGGGTTTGCAGGATTGCCCGCCGTCTGGTACCAAGGACCCATGGCAGAGAATGAATCGAAATCACCCGGCGACCGAACGCTGCGGCTGGAGTGTTTCCAGAGCGACACCGTGGACCGCGTGCGGGATGCGGGCGGCCGATGGCGTCTTCCCGGTGGGGTGCTTCGGCTGCCGAAGGTCTTCGGGTTCTGTCGGGGCGTCGAGCGGGCACTGGCGGCGTTGGACCAGGCCGTCAAGGGCGGGCACGGCGGGCGGATCGTGCTGCTGGGTGAGATCATCCACAACCCATGGGTGAACGATTTCTTCCGCCGGCGGGGGGTGCAGATTCTCACGCCCGACCAGCGGGACCGGCTCGAGGAGCACCTGACCGCCTCGGATATCGCGATCATCCCCGCGTTCGGCGTGGCCCCGGGAATCCAGCGGCGGCTGGAGGCCATCGGCTGTGACGTGGTCGATTCCTCCTGCGGCGACGTGCGTCGGCTGTGGGCATGGGCGGAACGCGCCGCCCGCGACGGATACGCGGTGGCTGTTTTCGGTCGACCGAACCACGACGAGACGGTCGTCACCAAGTCGCGTCTGGCTGAGGCGGGCGGGAAGTACGTGGTCCTTCAGAACCTCTCCCGCGTGGACGATTTCTGCCGCCAGGTCGATCGGCCAGGCCGCACGCCGCCATTCAGTGAAGTGTTCAGTACCGACGAGACCAACGCCGACTCGCCCGAGGACTTTGCCCGCCTCGCGCAGGTCTCGCAGACCACCATGCTCTACGAAGAGACGCTGCGCGTCCGCCGGCGCATCGAACAAGCCTTTGTCGATCGGTTCGGCCTGGGGGAGGCGCAACAGCGGCTGCTCTTTCAGCCTACGGTCTGCCGGGCCACCCAACGTCGCCAGGAGGCGGCGGTGGCCCTCTGCCAGGGCGGCTGCGACCTGGTGATTGTCGTCGGCGGGGTGGGCTCGTCCAACACGCGACACCTCTATGAGCTGGCCAGCCAGTACGTCCCGGCCTTCTTCATCGAGGACGCCCGCTCGATTCTCTCAGCGGAGAGGATCGAGACATTCAATCCGCCCGATCCGCACCCGACCGTGCGGGAAGGCTGGCTGCCGACGTCCCGGCCGTTGACGATCGGCGTGCTGGCCGGCGCCTCCTGCCCCGAGATCGTCATCGGCGACGTTCTGGATACGCTTGCCGATCTGCTCCGATAGATCAACACTTCCTCGCTTTGGGCTGGCAGAAGTACCGAAATCGGGGTACCATGCCCCCACAATCGTCTAACAAAACCTGTTTGCGTAAGGGGCAACCATGGAATGGTATTATGTTGTCGACGGCGAGCGGCGGGGACCCATCAGCGATGAAGAGCTCGACTCGCTGGTTCAGCAGGGCGAGATCAACGCCCGTACGCTCGTGTGGAAGCAGGGCATGCCCGACTGGCTGGCCTTGGAGGAAGTCCGGGCGAGAAGCACCGCCGTCGATACGTCTTCCACCGGTCCGCTGATCTGGTGCGACCTCTGCGGCCGACAGGTCGGCCAGGAAGAAACTCTCGTTCTCCAGGGAAAACGTGTCTGCAGCGAGTGCAAGCCCATCGCCGTCGAACGGGTCCGCGAGGGCATTCCGCTGGTGACGTCCTACTCGCTTCCATACGCGGGCTTCTGGATCCGTTTCGCCGCCAAGTTCATCGACGGAATCATC
>CAZYIH010000011.1:19481-31715 GCA_964646915.1 uncultured Planctomycetaceae bacterium
GGCACGCCGGGCAAGCTGCTCTGCGGCCTGCGCATCGTGCGGCCGGACGGCACGAAGGTTTCGTATCTGCGTGCTCTGGGGCGGGCGCTGGCGGAGATCCTCTCGGCGATGATCCTCATGATCGGATATCTCATGGCGGCCTTTGATTCACAGAAGCGAGCTCTGCACGACCGGATCGCTTCGACCCGCGTGATCCACACAAAGAAGAGGTAATCCTTGGCTGCGGACGCTCCGATCACGTGCGGCAATTGCGACGCGGAAATTTCGCCCGCCTTCTGGAGGGGCGACGACTTCCTGCGCTGCTCCCGGTGCGGCCAACCGGTATCGGTCATGGTGTTTCCCGCTCTGCTGAGCGGTCCTGCCACCGGCCAGACGGGCAAACAACGCCTGGATCAGGAAGAGGCGTCATGCTTCTTTCATCCGGACCGCCAGGCTGAGCGCGCTTGCGACTACTGTGGCCGATTCGTCTGTGCCCTGTGCGATCTGGACTTCGGACAGAAGCACATCTGCCCGTCCTGCCTGGACGCAGCCGGCGAGAACCGGGAGATTGCGGTCGATATCGAGCACCGTCGCGTCTGCTATGAAGAGGTCGCCTTTCTGCTCGCGGCAGTGCCGCTGATTCTGGGTGTGTTCATATGGTGGCTGTGGATTATTTCCGGTCCTGCGGCCATCTTCGTGGCGCTGTGGTCCTGGAAGCGGTCGAGCAAGTTCGGCAGCACCGGTACGCTCAAACGCCTCGCGGCGATCATGCTGGGCGGCGCGGAGGTCTTCGCCTGGATCCTGATCTTCCGCAACGCGTGGGTGACGTTCTTTCCGTACATAGACTGAGAGCCTGCCAGATGCCTCTGGATCGAGACCAATACGTTCGGCTTCGCTCGTTACGCTGGCTGTCCATGCGTCGGCGGGGCGATGTGTACCTCGGCCCGGACCACCTCCTGCAGGTGGTGCGGAGTTTTCCGCATGAGAACTACCGCCGCATCGGCTATGCCGACCTGCAGTCGCTTACCTGTCGTCGCACGCCCACGGGGCTTGGGGTGAATATCCTGCTTGGCGGGGTTACCGTGCTGCTGGCGAGGAGCTGGCTGACGTACGCGGACGATTCGATCATCCTGGCGATCGTGGTGGCAATCACGGCGGTCGTCTGGCTGGCGTACCTTCTGCAGGGAGGCACGTGCGTGTGCACCGTCCGCTCGCCGGTTCAGACGATGGAACTGTATTCCCTCACGACGATGCGGTCGGCCCGGCGAGCGCTGCCGCGAATCAGGACCGCCGTCGAACAGATCCAGGGCTCGTTGAGCGCCGAGGAGGCCCGCGAGCGATCCGGGGAGGCCTACGAAACGTATCGTCGCTTCGCGGCGGCAAGCGAAGACGGCAGGACTTTCGAGAACGGGGCAACCTACTCCCCCGGCGGGCATGCGGTACTGCTCTCGTTCACGCTCGCCACAGCCGCCCTGGGCGTGATCAGTTGGTTGTTCCCCCGCACCGGGGCCGTCAATCTTGTGGTTCTCACCACGCCGGTTGCGCTGTTCGCCGCGATCCTCGGAGGAGTCACGAATCGCGGCGGAGCCACGCCCCGGTCGCTGAAGAAACCGATTTTCTTCGCGGCTTTGTATTGCGCTGTGCTGTTCTGCATCGGGCTGATCCTCCTGGCCGATACGGGTATGCGCTCCTCGGGCATAATGTCCGAGGACGTGGGGCTGGTGTCCAATCTCGCGGGCATCACGGCGGTGTTCGGCTTGTCGATCGCCGTTCCGGGCCTGCTGGAGGTCGTGCGGTATCGGGGTCTCCGGGAGGCGAGATGACGTCCCTGACGCGCCAACACTGCCACGTCCATCCGTCGCGCCAGGCGGCTGCCCGGTGCCCGCAGTGTCGGCGGTTCTTCTGCCGTGAGTGCGTCACCGAGCATGGCGGGCGGGTGATCTGCTCGCGATGTCTGGCCGTGTTTGCCGAGCAGGAGGCCGCCTCCAAACGCCGCATGCCGCCGGGGGTGGTGGCGATCGGACAGCTTCTTCTGGGCGTGTTCCTCCTCTGGGTGGTGGTGTACTACGCGGCGCCGCTGGTGTTGCAGGTGCTCTCGGCGCTGCTGGTGGACATCCCTTCGGAGGGAATCCTGTGAGCGGTATCTTCGCTGCCATCGCCCGGTCGATGCGTCTGTTGGAGGACGCCATTGCCCTGCTGCGAACGGGCGGCCTGACGGCGTTGGCGATGTACCTGGTGGGTACGCTCCCGTTGGCGATGTCCCTGCTGGCGACGTGGGGGCTGTTCGCCCGCACCCGGGCCTCGACGAGCGAGCTGGCGGGCATGTCGTTGGCAATCAGCGTTTCGCTGGTCTGGGCGAAGTGCTGGCAGAACCGCTTCGCGGCCTTGCTGATCGAAGAACTCGGCGATCGCGACGACGAGCCCTGGAGCTTCACCCGACGGGTCCGCCTGGTGGGCACCCAGGCGCTGGCAGCCGCCATCACCACTCCGCTGCTGCTGATCGCCTTTCTGTTGGTGCTGCCGATGATCTGGATCTATCCGTTCTGTCAGCACCTGACGATTCTCCTGGACGGCCGACGCGGTCTGCGGGAGGCGTGGAATGAGGCGTGGTCCCGCAGCCGACGCCGCGCCGCCTCCAACGCCGGATGGGTGCTGGTTGTGGTCCCCATGGTGGCGCTGGTGGTTCTGGTGAACCTGGCCGTCATCGGGCAGTTACTGCCCCTCCTGCTGGAGGCGCTGCTGGCGGTGGACACGCCGCTGTCGCGCTGGGCGGATTGGGCATCGAGCCCGACGTGGCTGGGAATATCGCTGGTGCTGACCTGGCTGGCGATCGACATGACGGTCAAAGCCGCCATGGCCACCCACACCTTCCACGACCAGGCCCGCACCAGCGGGGTGGATCTGCTGGCGCAGGTGCGACGTCTGGCGGCAAGGTCGACCATTCTGCTGGCGGCGATCGCGCTGCTGGCGATGAGTTCCCCGCTGATCGCCCAGGCGCCCGGCCCGATCGAGCGATCTCCTTCCGTCCAGCCCGCTCAGTTGGACGGAGCGATCGACCAGGTCCTCCGGCAGCAGAAATACAACTGGCGGCAGCAGCGGAGCGGCTCGCCCGACCCAACCTTCCTGGACGCGATCAGCGAATGGATCGGCAAGCAGATCGACGCGTTCTGGAAGTGGTTGGAGAGCCTTTTCGAGCGTGACGAGGAGCGGACCGAGCCCATTCAGCAGGACGGCCGATCCGGGCCAAGTGGACTGAGCGACACGGTCCAGTGGGTCACGATCGGCCTGGTGGTCATCGCCATCGGCGCGGTTGCGTGGGTGGTGGTCAAACGCATGCGCGACAAGCCGGTTCAGCCGGCCTCCGCTGCCGTGGTGGCTGTCGTAGCCGACGAGCCCGACGTCGGCGACGAGTCGGTGACGGCCGACGCGCTGCCCGAAGATGATTGGCTGGCGATGGCGCGTCGCCTGGAGGAGGAAGGCAAGCCCCGCCTGGCGCTGCGGGCGCTGTTCCTCTCGGATCTGGCGTACCTGGGGCGACGCGATCTGCTGCGTCTGGCAAAGCACAAGTCCAATCGCGACTATCTCCGGGAGCTGACCCGTCACAGCCTTCACGAGCCGACGCGCACCGACGCGATGGAACGAAACATTCGCCTCTTCGAGCGGTGCTGGTACGGCTGCCACGAGGCCACCGGGGCCTTGCTGGCTGAATTCCGCCAGGGTCAGCGGGAGGTGCGCACCGCATGAGAACCCGGCGCGGCATTCTGGTGGTGGCGATGATCGCGGTGGTCCTGGTCTTCGTGGTGGGAATCGTGCAGCTGGTGGTCTATCGGCTGCAGACGGGCCCGTCGTATCCGCCGTTTTCGTCGTTGCGGGCCGATCCGTTGGGTACGCGGGTGCTGGCTGAGTCGCTGCAGCGCATCGACGGGCTGACGGTCGTGAGAAACTACCGCCCCCTGCCCCGGCCGGAGGAAATTCCTCCCGACCGGACCGTGCTGATGATCCTGGGAGTGGATCCCAACAGTGGGTCGCTGGTGGACCCCAACCGCATGCGCGATCGTCTCGATGCGTTCGTCCGCCAGGGCGGTCGACTGGTGGTGGGGCTGGCGCGGAACCCGCACTCGGCCGGTCATCGTTTCTCGCAGATGCCGGACGAAGACGTCGACGCAAACTCGTGGATGGCGATGCTGCTGGAGTTCGACCAGTTGGACTGGGTTCCCGGTCAGCCGCCACGGTTCGTGGCGTACGACCCGCCCTACAAGCTCAAGGCCAAGCCCACCGCCGGCGGGACGCGGCTGGGCATGACCCAGCCGATCCGGATGCTTCCGGGATATCACCTTTCCCAGGACCCGTCCGATTCGTGGGAGGTCCTCCTGCGGGACGAACTCTCCTCGCCGGTGGCGGTTCGTCGTTCGCTGGATCGCGGCGAGATTATCATCACGGGGGGCACGTGGTGGCTGGCGAATGCCTCCATCAGCCGGGCTGCCCCGCTGGAGGCGATCGCGGCGCTGGTGGGCGACAAGCGCCACGTGGTCATTGACGAGACGCACCTGGGGATCTACGAATCGCCCGGCCTGGCGCGCATGACGTGGGAAGCGGGGTTCGCCCCTGCCGCCGGCGTTCTGGCGGCAGTGGCGCTGCTGTTTGTCTGGCGCAACGCAGCCCGGCTGGCCCCGGCGCGTCGGATGCCCCGCCACCTCGCGGGCGGGCGCGTTCTGGGTCGCGACGCCAACGAGGGACTGGTGAATCTCCTGCGGCGCAGCGTCCCGCGGAATCGCCTTCTGAAGACCTGCCTGGACGAGTGGGACAAAACCGTCCCCGCCGGCCGGGGCGACCTGAAAACCAAGGCCAGGAAGCTCCGTGACGCCGCCGAGCCTTACCTGAACGAATCCAACCACCGGAGTATCGTCAACGTGTACGAGACGCTCCGGCGCATCGCCAGTGAGAGGAAATGACGCATGGACGAGTCGAAACCGAATCTGGATCAGCTGCAGCAGACCCTCACCGCCGCCCGCGAGGAGGTGGGGAAGGTCATCATCGGCCAACACGACGTGATCGATCTGGCGTTGGTGACCATCGTGACCGGTCAGCACGCGTTGATCGAGGGCGTTCCCGGCGTCGCCAAGACGCTGCTGGTGCGGACGCTTGCCCGCACGATGGGCTGCGAGTTCAATCGCATTCAGTTCACGCCCGACCTCATGCCCGCCGACGTGACGGGCACGAACGTGTTCAACTTCCAGCACAACGAGTTCACGCTGGTCAAGGGCCCGGTGTTCACGACGTTCCTGTTGGCCGACGAGATCAACCGTGCCCCGGCCAAGACCCAGTCGGCCCTGCTGCAGGCGATGCAGGAGCGGCGGGTCACCATCGACCGGACCACGCATGAACTGTCGGACAACTTCACCGTCTTCGCCACGCAGAACCCCATCGAGTACGAGGGCACCTATCCGCTGCCCGAGGCCCAGAAGGACCGGTTCATGCTGAAGATTCCCATGCTCGCGCCCGGCCGAGACGACGAGTTGGCCCTGGCGAATCGCTCCCTGGGGGCCGAGGCGCCCGAGGCGACGCTCAACAGCGGGCAGGTCGCCGCGGTCATCACGCCCGAGACGCTGGTGGGTCTGCGGGCCGCCCTGCGAGGCGTGACCGTGCGCGAGGAACTGGTAACCTACATGGTGGACGTGATCCGCGCGACGCGCGAGCATCCCAGCGTGCTGGTGGGTGCAGGTCCGCGGGCGACGCAGGCGTTGTTGGCTTCCACCCGGGCGATGGCCGCCATCGAGGGACGCGACTTCGTCACGCCCGACGACGTCAAACGTCTCGCGCCGGCCGTCCTTGAGCATCGATTGATTCTGCGCCCCGAATTCGAGATCGAAGGACTTACCCTCGCCGAGGTCATCGCCCAGTTGCTCGAGGAGGTGGCGGTCCCGCGATGATCGTTCCGCGAAACAGCCTGATCTGGCTGGTGGCGGCGACCCTCCTGCCGACCACCGTCGCCGCGGCGGTGGTGGGGGGGCTTTGGCCGGTGGTGCAACTGCTGGCGGCTGTCCTTGCGTGCGCTGCCGTCCTGGACGCGGTGACCAGCATCCGTCGCCTCGACGGGGCGACCGCTGTCGACGCCGAAGTGGTGCGACTCACCCGTGACGTCGACGGCGTGATTTCCGTGCGCATCACGCCGCCGGTGGGGCTGGGTCGGCTCACCTTCGCGCTGTCGCTGCCGAGAGGGCTCGACGAAATCGAGCAGCAGCAGGAGGTCCTCCTGGCCGGCGACGGACAGACCGTCCGCCTCGATTGGCCCTGCCGCCCGACCCGTCGCGGACGGTATCCACTGGATGCGATCTACCTCCAGACGCGCTCGCGACTGGGATTGTGGCTGGTGCGTCGGGCGGTGTCCATCAACGTCGAGGTCCGCGTCTACCCCAACCTGCTCTCGGAGCGCAAGAACGTCGCGGCGCTGTTCCTGGAGCACGGCGGCGTGGGCGTGCACGCCGTGCGCCAGGTGGGGCAAGGACGGGAGTTCGAGAAGCTCCGCGAGTACATTCCGGGCGACAGCTACGAGAATATCCACTGGAAGGCCACCGCCAAGCGCGGCGAGCCGGTCACCAAGGTCCACCAGGTCGAGCGAACCCAGGAGGTGTACGTCCTGATCGACGCGTCTCGCCTCAGCGGGCGGCTGGTTCCGTCGATGAAGTCGGACGGCACGCTGGACCACGACAATCCCGAGCCGCTGCTGGAGCGATACGTCACCGCGTCGCTCGTTCTCGGGCGGGCGGCCCAGCGGCAGGGCGACCTGATGGGGCTGATGACCTTCACCGACCGCGTGGAACACTTCCTGCGGGCCGCGGCGGGGCGGGAGCACTTCCGCCGCTGTCGCGACGCGCTGTATACGGTCCATCCCGAGCCGGTCGCGCCGGAGTTCAACGAGGTCTGCTCGTTCATCCGAACCCGCCTGCGACGCCGGGCGCTGCTGGTGTTCCTGACGAATCTCGATGACCCGCTGGTGGCCGAGAATTTCCAGCGGAACGTGCAACTGATCGCCAAGCAGCACCTGGTGGTCGCGGGCATGGTCCGCCGCCCGGACGAACGGCAGTTGTTCACCGGCCCGGGTGTCGATCGTGTCGGAGAGATCTACCAACGCCTCGGCGGCCACCTGCGATGGGGGCAACTGGTGGAGATGGATCGCTCACTGCGGCGGCGGGGCGTGACGATGCTGACGATGGACAACGAGAAGCTTGCCCCCCAACTCGTGTCGCACTACGTGAATATCAAACAACGGCAACTGCTTTAGACCGAAAGGGACGGCTGCGGCGTGATTATCGACCTGGACCGATTTCTCCGCGAGGAGCGCCCCCGATGGACGCGCCTGGCCGAGCTGCTCGACGGCATCGAGCGGCGGGGAATGGAGCAGCTTTCGCTTCGCGACGCACGCGAGCTGCACTATCTCTATGAGCGGACCGGCTCGGACCTGGTGAAGATCAAGACCGCGGCGGCCGACCCGAAGCTCGCAGCCCATCTCGAATCGCTGCTTGCCCGAGCCTATTCGCAGATTCACGGCAGCCGACGCCATGCGACGCGCCTCAGGCCGATCCACTGGCTGATCCGCACGCTGCCGCAGACCGTCCGGCGGCGCTGGCGGGCCGGGGCGCTGTCGGTGACGGTCACCCTGGCAGGGGCGCTGTTGGGAGCCATCCTGCTGAGCGTCAACGCCGAGGCCAAGGAGACCCTCCTGCCGTTCGGGCACGGGCAGATGGATCCGTCCGAGCGGGTGGCGGAGGAGGAATCCGAGAAGGATCAGGGCATCGAAGGACGCGAAGGTGCGTTCTCGGCGATGCTGATGGCCAACAACATCTCGGTCTCCGCCCGGGCGATCGGTCTGGGGCTGACCTGGGGGATCGGCACGCTGATCCTGCTGTTCTACAACGGGGTGATACTGGGGGGCATCTGCCTGGACTACATCTTGGCCGGGCAGGGCGAGTTCCTGGCCGGTTGGCTGCTGCCACACGGGTCGATCGAGATTCCAGCGATTCTGCTGGCCGGGCAGGCGGGGTTGTCGCTGGGCGGGGCGCTGATCGGCTGGGGCGACCGGACGCCGCTGGCGGGTCGACTGCGCGAGACCATGCCCGACATCCTCACGATGATGCTGGGCGTTGTGGTGCTGATGGTCTGGGCGGGCATCATCGAGGCGTTTCTCTCCCAGTACCACGAACCGATCATCCCCTATTGGGTCAAGATCTCCTTCGGACTGGTCGAACTGGTCCTCCTGATCGTCTGGTTCGGCCTGGCCGGGCGCCGCGAGGAGGCCGTGGCATGATTCCATTGGCCGACAACACCATGCGCATCGAAACGCCCGAGGGGGTCACGTTTTCGCTCGAGTTGGCCGGCCCGCTGCGCCGCATGCTCGCCTGGCTGCTGGACGTGCTGATCGTGATGGCCGTCTCCATGGCGGTTGTGTTGACCATGGCAATGGCCGGGGTGGCGGACGTGATGTGGTACCAGGGGACCGCCCTTTTCTGTGCCTTCCTGTTGCCGATTCTCTACACAACGTTGCTGGAGCTGTTCTGGCGGGGCCAGACGGTCGGCAAGAAAGTCCTGCAGATCCGCGTCGCCGACGAGCAGGGACTGAACCTGCGCCCCAGCCAGGTGTTCGCCCGGAACGTCGTGCGGATCGTCGACCGCCTGCCGCTGACATACCTGGTGGGCGGAATCTCCTGCCTTCTGACCCGGCGCGTGCAGCGCCTCGGCGACATCGCCGGGGGTACCATCGTCGTGCTCACACGCCAGACCCCGCCGCCGGACCTCGACCAGATCGGCCCGCGGGTGTTTAACTCTCTCCTGCAGCATCCGCACATCGTCGGTCGCCTCCGCCAGCGCATCCGCCCGGCCGAGGCTGCCGTCGCACTCCAGGCCCTGCTGCGCCGCAATGAGCTGGACCCAGGCGCCCGGCTGACGCTGTTCGCCCGACTGGCGGAATACTTCCGCGGCCTCGTGCCCACCCCCGGCGACACCGACGAAGGACTCTCCGACGAGCAATACGTCCGCAACGTCGTCGACGCGATGTACCGACGCGACTGACCGCTGTGGGCAGCACAGAGAAAGGGCGGAAACGGTCCCGTGGGCCATCCCCGCCCGGGGCAGCTGCCGCCTCTGCCCCCTGGAAGGTGAGGCAGCATTTCCGATACATCGTCACAAGCGGACTCCGCCGCATTGGTGTTTGAGAGTAGTATCGGGCCAGGGGTGTGACAGCTGGACTGGCAGCCCCAGGCGGAAAAGTGGAAATCTTGTTCAAGAAGGGGGATAGGAATCGTGCGGCCCGCCGGGCAGGCGGGTTCCCCTTGTGCAATGTTCGCTGGTGCGGGGATCAGTCTTCGGTGGTGTTGCCCGGGAGCACCGGGGACATCACAGCCGGCTCGCCCTCGAGCAGAGCGAACAGATCGTCCTGCCAGGAGCGGAAGGTGGCGTATTTCGGGTGTTTTTCCGCCTGAGTGAGGGTCTGCTCGTAAGGCCGATCGGACTCGATCAGACGCACCGCCGACTGGCCTGACCGCCACGTACCGATCCGCCGCAGCCCGACGTCCTGCTCGAACTCATCGAACCATGCGGGGACCTCCCGCATCATCTCGTCGAAGGCCTCTTGCTGCCCGTCGCGGACCGTCATGCAAAGCAGCGTGCGATACCGGGCAGCGGACTTCACGCTCGCACGGTTGTCCATCGGCTTGATCTGCTTGGCTTTGAGCCCCTCGGGGCTGCGCAGCATCTTGTACGAGACGCGCTGATCCTCAGCCAATGCCTTGAACCCCTCCATCTGAATATCGCTGAAATGGAAGAACACGTCTCCCTCAGGACATTCGATGAAGCCGTACCCCTTGGTCTTGTCGTACCACTTCACTCTGCCTACAGGCATAGCCCGGTCTCCTTGGCAGCGCAGCGTTGGCGTATCGGGCAGACAGTTCAAAGCTTCACCTGGCGGAGAATCGACCTGAATCGCCCCGAACCCCTGAGGACACATTCCACCTTGCATCGTGTCCGGCCCGGGCACAAGTCGCTCACACCGCCAGCCGACACTCGTCCCGTCAGAAACGACCGATTCCCACAACTATTTCGTATAGCAGGATCCCTGCGATTGCAAGAGTCTTCTGAAGGACCACCCGCAAAAACCGCACCCCGAAAGCCCGGTATATGCCTCGCCGCCAATGGAACGGCGACAACGCGTCTCCCGTTGCATACACTGGATGATAGGGCCCCGGCCTCCGCACAACCACAGGCCGACACAACAGAAGGAGACGTTCATGCGACACCGGTTGATGATCCTGGCGATGATCCCGCTGCTGTTGGCTGTTCCCTCAGCCGCCCAGCCCAACGCGCCGGTCCCGGACTTCGGCGGCCTGGGCGGGCTCGGACTGGACCCCACCCAGCCGCCAGAGAAGCTCACCGCGCGGGTCATCCCGTCGCACACCGTCGTCGAGCCCAACCAGACCGTCCACCTCGCCGTCGAGATCACCATCGCCGATGGCTGGGCGTTCTACTCGCCCGCTCCCGGGGAGAATGTCGACGCCAAGGGCAACCCCGTGCGCGTCGGATCGGCCGAGATTTCCGTCGACGCGGGGCCATGGTCGGTCGGTCAGCGGCGTTGGCCCGCCGACGAGAAGTACGTTTCCGGGCAGTTCGTGAACTATGTTTACAAAGGCACAGCCGTGGCGTACGTGCCGGTCACCGTCTCGCCGTCGGCTACGCAGGGCTTTGCCACGGTGCAGGTGACGCTTTCGGGGCAGGCCTGCTCGCCGGACAGCTGCCTCAACACGGAAGTTGCCCTCAAGCAGCGGCTTCGCGTGGGAGACGAGGCGGTGCCAAACCCGGACTGGAGCGAGAAGCTCGCCGCCGGTCTGGATGAGGCCATGACGGCTGAGCAACTCCGCGCCGCGCACCCCTCGCCAGCGTCTTCCGAAAGCGCGGCTGAGAGTGCGGCCCAGGACGCGCCGGCCTACAGCGTGATCGGCGGGCTGGCGCTTGCCCTGCTGGCGGGGCTGGCGCTGAACATCATGCCCTGCGTGCTGCCGGTGATCCCGCTGCGCCTTCTGAGCATCGTGGAGATGGCCGGCGAGTCGCGGCGTCGTTATATCACGCTTGGGTTGGCCTTTGCCGTGGGGATCATCGCATTCTTCGCGGTGTTCGCCGCGCTGTCGGCCGCCTTCGCCGAGGTGTTGAACCTCTCGGCCCATTTCCAGATCGACTGGGTCCGCCTGCTGATGGCGTTGATCGTTCTGGCGCTGGCGGCCAACATGTTCGGCGTGTTCAACGTCGTGGTCCCCTCGAAGCTCGCCGCAGCCGAGGGCAAGTTCACCGGTGGCGGGCACATGCGGAGCTTCGGGATGGGGCTGATGATGGCGGTGCTGTCCACCCCGTGCAGCTTCGGCATTCTCGCCGGCGTCATGCTGTGGGCCCAGACCCAGCCGACCTGGCTGGCGGCGGCGGCGGTGCTGGCCATCGGTGTGGGAATGGCCGCCCCGCACGTGGTGCTCGCGTCGATTCCCTCGCTCATCCAGAAGCTCCCCAAGCCCGGCCTGTGGATGGAGCATTTCAAGCACGCCATGGGCTTTATCATGCTGCTGGTGGCGGTCTGGCTGTTCAGCACGTTCGCCAGCGAGGCGTATCCGTTCTGGCTGGTGGGCTTCGGAGTGGTGTTCGTGATGGGGCTGTGGATTTGGGCAGGCTGGGTGCGCTACGACGCGCCGCTGGGCAGGAAGCTCGTGGTCCGGGCGATCGCCGTGGCGCTCGTGGTGGCTGGGGGTGTGGTCGCCATCCCGCGTCCCGCCCCGCCGGCGGTGCCATTCGAACCGTTCAGCCCGGCGCGTCTGGCCGAGGCGAAGCAGGGCGACCAACCCGTCGTCGTGAAGTTTACCGCGTCGTGGTGCATCAAGTGCATCCAACTGGAGATGACCACGTACGACGACCCGACGCTGGCGGCGGAACTGGCCTCCCGCGACGTGGTGCTCATCAAGGCCGACGTCACGCACGACAGCTCGCCGGCTGCCCGCTTCCTCGAAGAAACCGTCGGCGGCGCGCCGCCATTGACGTTGGTGTACCCGGCCGGCGGGCAAGGCCAACCCCAACGCCTCGTGGGAACCTACACGAAGCAGGAATTGCTCTCCGCCCTGGACAAGGCCAGGCAGTAGATCGGCCGCAGCGGTCCGCCCGGGGGTTGAGCTCTTCGCGGCTTTGTCCATCGGGTTCGCCAGCCCTACGCGTTCTCGCTCTGAACACCCG
>CAZYIH010000012.1:0-31493 GCA_964646915.1 uncultured Planctomycetaceae bacterium
GTTACTGCTACGACCCCGATCTTACTCGAAGGAGGCTTGCTTCATAGTTTCACCCGCAACTTGTTGCAGGCGGAACGACTACTCGCGGCCGGGGAGGAATGCAATCTCACGGAGCCAGTCTTCGCACAGCGAGGTCCATCGTGCCACGTGGGGGTTTTCCAGCGCGAGCCCCAGCCCATGTCGGCCACGAGGGAAGACATGCACGCTGCAGCTGACCCCGACGGCAGACAGCGTGCGGGCCAGCAGAAGCGACTGGTCGGCAGGGACGGTCGTATCGTCGGCGGTGGCCCAGAGGAAGGTCGGCGGATTCTCCGAGGTGATGTGCTCTTCGAGTTGTACGTACCGCTGCAGTTGGGGCGAAGGGTTCTCTCCGAGCAGCCATTCGTGCGGGCCGCGGCGACCCATCGCCGTCAGTGAGGCCGGGGCGTAGCAGCCGACCATCGCATCGGGCCTGGCGCGGAAGTCGGCAAGGTCGTCGGCGGGGTCTGCTTCGTCGATGGTGCTGATCGAGCAGGCCAGGTGCCCCCCGGCGCTGAAGCCCAGCGCGGCGACCTTCCCACCGTCCAGTTGCCAATCATCGCTCCGCGCTCGCAGCAGGCGAATTGCCCGGCGTGCATCCTGCAGAGCCGCGGGCAGTTGGTACGGCCGAACGCGGTAGCGAACCACGGCGGCTGCCATGCCCAGCCCCGCCAACCAGCGTGCGACGGGCTCGCCCTCGTGATCGGCCAGGTGGTTGTACCCGCCACCGGGAAAGACGGCCATCACGGGTGTCGGTCCGGTCGCTCGGTCGGCCGATCGGTAAAGCGTCAGTGTGGGGCAATCGTCGCTTTCGTCGCCCAGGGCATCGGGAGCACCGTCGGGCCAGAGCGGGAAGGGCGGTTCGATGTGAATGGTTTCCGTTTCCGTCATGCGGTGGCTCCTCGGGGTCTCAGGCGATGCTTGCCATCTGTGCGTAGCGACCGTTGCGGGCGAGCAATTCTTCGTGCGTGCCGGTCTCAACGATCTGCCCGTGTTCGAGTACCAGGATGCGGTCGGCACTGCGGATGGTCGAAAGTCGGTGGGCGATCACGAACGACGTTCGCCCCTTCATGAGCCTGTCCATGCTTTCCTGGATGGCTGCCTCGGTGGTGGTGTCCAGGGCGCTGGTGGCTTCGTCGAGCACGATGATCGCGGGGTCTTTGAGGATCATCCGGGCGATGGCGATTCGCTGGCGCTGCCCGCCCGAGAGTGTCACGCCGCGCTCGCCGATGTGGCTGTCGTAGCCTTCGGGCAGTTGCGAGATGAACTCGTGGATGTTCGCCAGTTTCGCGGCACGGACGACTTCGTCGAGGTCGGCGGTGGGGCGCGAGAACGCGATATTCTGCGCGACCGAGCCGTAGAACAGGAAGTTCTCCTGGAACACGATACCGACGGCCGACCGGATGGCGTCCATCTTGACTTCATCCAGCGGATGGTCGTCGATGAGAATGCGGCCTTGCTGGGGATCGTAGAACCGCGGGATCAGTGCGGCCAGGGTGCTCTTTCCCGAGCCGGTCGAGCCGACAATGGCGACGACTTCGCCGGGTTGGACGTCCAGGTTGATATCCGTGAGCACCTCCGTGCCTTCGTCGTACCAGAAGCTGACGTTCTCGAACCGGACGCGTCCTTCGTCGAGGTCTGCCCATTTGGCGCCGGGTTTGTCCTTGATGTCGGGCTGGATGTCGAAGAACTGGAAGACGCGCTCGGCCGACGCCATCCCACGTTGAATGACGTCGTAGAAGCCCGCCAGACGCGTGAATGGGTCAAAGAAGCGGTTCATCAGTGGCAGGAAGGCCATGATCATCCCGACGCTGACGTCGCCCCATCCCATGACGATCATCGCCCCGCCGGTCGAGGCGAGCATCACCATGGCCAGGTCTCGCGTTCCATAGAGCACCTGGTGGTTCACGCTGAAGATGCGCATCGCGTTGTTGACGCTGTCGCGGTAGGCTTCGTTGGCGCGGGACACGTCGCGCTGGGCTTCTTCCTCCTGCCCGAACGCCTTGATCTCGCGGATGCCGCTGATCTGCTCCTGGACGGTGGCGTTGACTTGCGCCTGCCGCTCGCGCTGCTGGCGGTACAACGGCCTGAGCTTAATGCGGATCCGACGGATCGCCCAGAAAATCACCGGGACCGGGACAAGCACCACCAGGAACAGTTGCCAGCTCATCAGCAGCATCAGGAGCGGGGCGACCAGAAGGTGCAGGCACATGTACGAGACGGCGAAGGACTGTTTGAGCATCTGCTGCATCTGCATCACGTCGCCCACTGCGCGGGTCATCACGTGCCCGGTCTGCTCCTTGTTGAAGTAGCTCAGCGAGAGCTTGTGGAGGTGGTGCATGATGTGCGTCTTGATGTCCAGCAGCAGGTTCTGCGTGACGCGCGTGCCCAGGCGCCACATGAACACGCCCACGGTATTGGCGAACACGATCAGCAGGATCAGGCCGACGAAGTAGATGCCCGTCCAGTGCAGCTTCTCGGCCCAGGTGTCCATCCAGCCGGTGGTATCGAACGTCCAGCCCAGCAGGTGCACCGGTTTGGGCGCCACGACCAGGTCGAAATAATATCGCAGGCTCATCGCCGGCAGGAGGTTCAGAAACGAGTTGAGAAAGTACAGCAGGTAGACCTTGCGCAGGGGCAGCTTGTACGGCTTCATGTAGTGGAAGAAGTGCCGCAGCAAGCCCCAATCGGTGAGCTTGTTTTCGGTTGGAAGCGGTTGGTCGGAGGGCTTTGGCATGGGAGCGGTTCTACCGCGCGGGCGGACGCTGTCAAGCTTCGGGCGGCGATTTTGCGCCTGTCCGCGGCGATCGACCATGCAAACGCCGAGCAAATGGCGGGTTCTTGCTGTGACGGCCGGGACGATGTGGTATACTCCGGGACCCCTGTTGAAAGGACAGACCAATTATCCAGCAAGGAGCGACTCCGATGTTTCGTCCTGAGATCAAGGTAGTGGACTGCACCATCCGCGATGGTGGGTTGGTGAACGACTCGAATTTCGACCTCAAAACGGTCCGGGCCGCCTACAAGGCCGCCTGCGACGCGGGAATCGATTACGTCGAGCTGGGCTACCGCAATTCCCGTGAAATGTTCGATCCCGAGGAGTTCGGGCCGTGGCGATTCTGCTCCGAGGACGACCTCAAACGCGCCACCGAGGGTGTCGATCCGCAGGTGACCAAGCTGGCCGTCATGATGGACGCCCACAAGTCCTCCCCGGACGATCTCCTGCCCGCCGATGAGTCGCTGGTGGACATGGTCCGCTGCTCCACCTACGTCAAGGATGTCGACAAGGCGATTCACCTTACCAAGGTCGCCAAAGACCTCGGCTACGAGTGCGCGATCAACATCATGGCCATCTCGCAGGAGGGCGGGCCGTTCCTGGATGAGGCGCTCCAGCAGATCGAGGAAGAATCGCCCGCCCTGGCGGTGTACATCGTGGACTCCTTCGGCGCGCTGTACTCCGAAACCGTCCATTACCTCGTGGAACGCTACCGCATGTTCATCAAGACCAAAGAGGTCGGCGTCCACATGCACAACAACCAGCAACTGGCGTTCGCCAACACCATCGAGGGCATCATCAAGGGTGCCAACTACCTCGACGCCACCATGTACGGCCTGGGGCGCGGGGCGGGCAATTGCCCGCTGGAACTGTTGCTGGGCTTCCTGAAGAATCCGCGATACAAGCTCGTGCCCATTCTGGACGTGCTGGGCGAGAACATCGTCCCGCTGCTGGACGAGATCGACTGGGGCTACCGCGTGCCCTACGCCATCACCGGGCAACTGGACCGCCATCCCTCCACGGCGATCAATTGGCTCAAGAGCGACAAGCCCAACGATTTCGTGGGCTTCTTCGACCAGATCACCGAGGACTGACCGCCGCGTCCGCCCCGGCTGAGAGTGTTCCCGAGACAAGCGACCCACCAAGCAACCGGACAATTTCATGAGCACCCCCTTCAAGACGCGATTCGCCCCCTCGCCGACCGGATCCCTCCACGTGGGCGGGGCGAGGACCGCCCTGTTCAGCTATGTCCTGGCCCGCCAGAGCGGCGGAAGCTTCCTGCTGCGGATCGAGGACACCGACCGGGCCCGTCACGACGAGAACGCCGAGGCGAAAATCCTCCGGGACCTCCGCTGGCTGGGCATCGAGTGGGACGAGGGGGTCGCTGCCGGTGGTGACGCCGGCCCGTATCGCCAGTCCGAGCGGCTGGAAATCTACCAGGAGCGGATCGATCGCCTGGTGGAAGGCGGCCACGCCTATTACGCCTTCGAGACCGCCGAGGAACTCGACGCGCTGCGCGAGCAGGCCCGCGCCGAGAAACGCGATTTCCGCTACAAGCGTCCCGACGTACTGCCCACGCCGGCCGACGTGAACGCCGCCCGCGCCGACGGCCGACCGGTTGTCGTGCGGTTCCTCTGTCCGGATCGGGACGTGACGGTGGTGGACGAGGTTTTCGGCGAGGTGACCGTCCCTGCCGACCAGATGGAAGACTTCATCCTCCGCAAGGCCGACGGTTGGCCGACGTATCACCTCGCGAACGTCGTGGACGACGCGCTGATGGGCGTCAACTGCATCGTCCGCGGGCAGGAGTTTCTCGGCCAGTCGTGGCGACATCAGCTTCTGCGCGAGGCGATGGGCGTAGCCGAACCCACGTACGTGCACCTGCCGCTGATTATGGACATGCAGGGGCGCAAGCTCTCCAAGCGCGACGGCGACGTGGAAGTGGGGGCCTTTCGCCGGGCCGGCTACCTCAGCGAGGCGCTGGTGAGCTTCCTGGCGCTGCTGGGCTGGAACCCGGGCGATCAGCGGGAACGGCTGAGCCTCGCGGAACTGATCGAGAGCTTCTCGCCCGAACGCGTCGGAAAGAGCAACGCGAAATTCGATCGCGACAAATTGCTGGCGTTCAATACCGACACCGCCGCCGAGATGAATGCCGACTCGCTCCTGGCCGCCTTCAAGACCTGGCTGGACGAGGCCCAGACGCCCATCCCCGCCGGTGACGACGACTTGCTGCGGCGCGTCCTGGAGGCCTGCCATGGCTTCCGCACCTTCGAGGACATCCCGGCCAAGTGCGGTGCGCTGTTCGCGCCCGATGAGTCCATCGAGTACGACGCGAAGGCCGTCAAGAAGAACCTCCGCAAGAACGAGGGGCACGGATTCGGCGTATTGGCGGAACTGAAGGACGTCTTGGCCGCGACGGACTGGACAGCCGGCGCGATCAACGCGGCGCTGGAGGAGTACTGCCAGGCCAACGAGCTGGGCATGGGCAAGGTCGCCCAGCCCCTGCGGGTGGCGCTGACGGGCAAGGCGTTCAGCCCGTCGATCGACGAGACGCTCCTGTTGGCCGGCAAGGCCCGAACTCTCGCCCGCATCGACCGCTGCATCGAGCAGTGTTCGGGCGAATGAAGTCGCCCCGCCGGGCGCGTTTCGGTCGTCATCCGGGGAAGCTCGCTCTTTCCTGGAGCAGTCGCCCGAAGAGCTCCCCGCGTCGTGTCTACCGGGCGAACGCCCCACGCTGAAGCACTCCCGCCGGCCTCGTTAAAGAATCCGTGCACCGTCGGGCGATAGGATAGGTAGGACACTACCAAGCCGCCGGTGTCGCCGCATCGGCGGGAAAGCACTTTCGGGAGACGAGATGGAGATTCAGCCTCAGCGCGGCCCGGCGGAAAACCAGGGCGGAGAGTCGTTCGCAGGACGCAGAATTCACCTCATCGGCATCGGAGGCAGCGGGATGAGAGCGCTGGGGGAGATGCTCCTGGCCGGTCAGGCGGAGGTGAGCGGCTCGGACATGGCCCACTCTGCCGCCACGCGTCGACTCAGCGAAAACGGGGCCGACGTCCATATCGGCCAGACCCCCGAGAACATCCCCGAAGAGTGCGACCTGATCGTATACTCAGCCGCCATCCACGACGCCAACCCCGAGCTCGCCGCCGCCCGTGAGCGCGGCATCGAGGTGCTCAAGTACTCCCAGATGCTCGGGCGACTGATGGCCCAGCGCGTGGGCCTGGCGATTTCCGGGACGCACGGCAAGAGCACGACTTCTGCGATGGTCTCGTACGTGCTCGACCGCGCCGGGACCGAACCGAGCTTCATCGTCGGGGCGACGGTCGAACAGCTCGGCGGGCCAAGCGGAGTGGGCAGGGGCCGCTACTTTGTCGCCGAGGCGTGCGAGTACGACCGCAGCTTCCTGAATCTCCGGCCGCTGTACGCAGCCATCCTGAACATCGAGGAAGATCATCTCGATTGCTTCGAGGACCTCGACGCCATCATCGAAGCGTTCCGCGCATTCGGGGCCCGGATGGACCCAGCCGGCGTGCTCGTGGTCAACGGCGAGGACCGCAACGTCCTCCGTGCCGTCCGCGATACCGTCTGCGAGGTCGAGACGTTCGGCATGGAGGAAGGCTGCGACTGGCGCGGGGCGAACCTCGAAATGGACCGGGGCCGCGTCCGCATGGACGTCATCCGTCACGGGCGGGTGTTCTGCCATCTGGCGGTTCCGCTGCCCGGGCTGCACAACGCCTACAACACCCTGGCGGCGGTGGGGTTGCTTCACCACGCCGGGCTCGAACCCGGGCAGATTGCCCGCCACATCCAGCGGTTCGCGGGCACCTACCGGCGCATGACGCTCAAAGGGCGCAACGGCGGGATCACGGTGGTGGACGATTTCGCCCACCATCCCACCGAGATCCAGACCACGCTGCGGGCCCTGCGGGACTACTATCAGCCCCGTCGGCTGGTGTGCGTTTTTCAACCCCACCAGCACAGCCGAACGCGGTTCCTGCTGAAGGATTTCGCGCGGAGTTTCGCGCTGGCTGAGGAGGTCCTTGTTCCGGACATCTATTTTGTGCGGGACAGCGACCGCGAGAAGGATTACATTTCATCCGAGGACCTCGTCTCGCAGATTCGTCTTCATGGTGGCGTGGCGATGTACCTGCGAAGTCTGGATGAGATCATGGTTCACCTTCAAACGACCCTCGCTCCGGGCGACCTTCTGGTCACCATGGGGGCGGGAAACGTCTGGGAAGTTGCCGATGGCATTGTTCGATGGATTGGAATCGATCGTTAGGGAACACGTTCCGCTGGCGGACCTCACGTGGTTTCGCATCGGCGGAGCGGCCCGTTATCTCGCCGAACCCGAGACCGTGGATCAGCTGCGCGACGTGGTCGTGCGCTGCCGGGACAACGAAATCCCTCTGTATGTCCTCGGGGCCGGCGCGAACCTGCTGATCGACGATGCCGGTGTCAAGGGCATGGTGGTTCGGCTGCGGCAGGGCGAGTTTCTCCGCTCGTCGCTGGTGGACGGTGGCCTGCGCGCCGGTAGCGGGGCGGACATGGGTCGCCTCGTGCTTCGCTGCGTCCGCGACGGGCTCAGCGGGCTGGAAGGGCTCACGGGCATTCCGGGCAGCGTGGGCGGATGCGTGCGGATGAATGCCGGCGGCGCGTTCGGCGACATCGGAAGCTGCGTCGAGACCGTCAAGGTCATGACCGAGGACGGCGAGATCTTCACCCGCCACCACGACGATCTGGCCTTCGCCTACCGTTCCACGAACATCACCTCCGCCTTCATCCTCGGGGCGGAGTTCCGTCTCACCGAGGACGACCCGCAACGCATTCTCAAGCAGGTCAAGCAGATCTGGATCTACAAGAAAAACACCCAGCCGCTGGGCGGGCGCAACGCCGGGTGTATCTTCAAAAACCCGCGCGGCATGTCGGCCGGTGCGCTGATCGACAAGGCCGGCCTGAAGGGGCGTCGCGTCGGCGGGGCGCATGTCTCGCAGAAGCACGCGAATTTCATTCTCACAGACGAGGGCGCGACCGCTTCGGACGTGCTGAAGCTGATCAACACCATCCGGGACGTCGTCCACGACAATGCGGGCGTCTACCTGGAGCTGGAAATCGAAGTCTGGTAAGCATGGATCAAGACGAACAAGCCAGGGAAGGCATCCACGGACTCCCGTCCCGTCCGGACAGGCCGCTGAACATCACGGTCCTGATGGGCGGACCCTCCGCCGAGCGCGACGTCTCGCTGCTGAGCGGAGAGGCCGTCGCCAACGCACTGGAAACCGCCGGCCATACCGTCTGGCGGGAGGATATCGCCCCGCTGAACACCATCGCCCTGGACCGCGAGGGCATCGACGTGGTGTTCATCGCGCTGCACGGGGAGTTCGGCGAGTCGGGCGAGGTGCAGGAGCTCTGCCGGCAGCGCCGGCTGCGGTACATCGGCTCGCCCCCGCGCGCCAGCAGGCTGGCGATGGACAAGGCCGCCACCAAACAACTGATCAAAACCGCCGGCCTCCGCACGCCCGATTGGATGGTCATCGAGCAGTTCCACAAGCCCTCGATGGTTCGCGAGTGGCTCGAGCAGCTCCCGCCGCCGGTGGTGTGCAAGCCGGTCGATGGCGGATCGAGCGTGAATGTGACCATCGCTCACGACCCAACGCAGCGGGACGAGGCGATCGGCGATCTTCTGGACCTTCACGGCCGCGCGATGCTCGAGAGGTTTGTCGCCGGACGCGAACTCACCGTCGGCGTGCTGGGCGATGAGTTGGCGCTGCCCGTGTTGGAAGTCCAGCCGGACGGGGCGTTCTACGACTACCGCGCGAAGTACTCCGACCAGGCGACCACGCAGTACAGCTTCCAGACGGGCCTGGACCCGGCCGTGACCTCCATGCTCCAGGAGCAGGCGCTGGAGGCGCACCACTCGCTGGGCTGCCGCGACCTCTCGCGGGTGGACTTCATCCTCGACGAGCACAACACCCCCTGGGTGCTGGAAGTGAACACCATTCCCGGGTTCACGTCGCACTCGCTGCTGCCCAAGGCGGCCGCCGAGATCGGCATCGACTTCGTGACGCTGGTGGATACGATCGTCGCGATGGCGATGCAACGCGAGCCCTGACCCGCCGTCCGGCGGCAGGGAGGCCGCCTGAAACCAACTGACCATGGCACGGAAGACCAAATCAAAATCCAAGTCGAGCAGCGCCACGAGCTCGGGCAAGAGCAAGAGCCAATCGACGCGTCGCGCGAGCAGGAAGAAGTCCACCGAGTCGCCCGTTCTGGACGACGCCCGCCGACAGCGCCGCCGTCGCCGAATGACTGGGCTGGTGTGGATGATGCTCATCATTTTCCTGGCCGCCGGTGCCGGCTGGGGCATGCGTCGGCTCGAGCAGCGCATCCTCGCCGGAGAGAACGGCCAGTCCCCGCCGCGATACCGCATCGTGCTGGTCGACCGTCCCGAGCAGATGCCCCCGCTGCTGGCACGTCGCATCGCCCAGGAGCTTCGTCCGGAGGAGGCCGACTTCTTCGATGCCGACCTCGTGCAACGCATTCACCAACAGGCGACGTCTCATCCGTGGGTGCGGGATGTCGGCCTGGTCCGCAAGCGCCGCACGAACGATCCGAACCTCGCGGTTGTCGAGGTTCGCGCGACGTACCGCAAGCCGGTCGCCGTGGTGCGCTATCAGGGGCAAAACACCTTCGTCGACGCCGATGGCGTGGTCCTGCGCGACGGGCAGACCTATCGCACCGGCGGGCGAGTGGTGAGCTACAACGAGGTCCCCCGTTGGCGCGTGAGCCTGCCGGATGGTCGATCCGGGACGGCCGCCAATGAAGAGGAAATTCCCCCCTCGGCCACGAAGCAGCGGATTCACTATGTCGGCATCGACGGGGTCGCCCCAGCCCCGCCGCAGCCCGGTCGGGTCTGGGACGCCGCCGACCTGCGGTCGGCCATCCGGCTGATCCAACTGTTCGAGCCGAAACCCTACGGCCACGAGGTGACGTGGGTGGACGTGACGAACTTCAACTGGCGGGCGACTCCGCGGACGAAGAAGGAACCCCAGCTGAAGGTCTACGCTCAGATCAACCATCGCAAGCCCACCGAGATCCGCTGGGGCCAGTTCCCGCGGAAGGGGGGCGACTGGATCGTTTCGCCCGGGCGGAAGATGGGCAACCTCGATGAATGGGTCGCCGCGCGCGGCGGTCGACTCAGCGGCTGGAAGGACTGGATCGACCTGCGGTACGACCATATCCTGACGTCCCGCGAATGACCGCGACGGCGAAAGGCACAGCCGTGAGCGAACTTTCTACCCCGGCAGCGCGGAAGTGGCTGGGCTCGGTGTGGGGCCCCGCCGGTGCGCTGCACGCGCTGTGCTGCCTGGCGGGCCTGGCGGCGGGTCTCTGGCCGGGGGCGATTCACCCATCCTCCTTCGATACCACCTCGGCGGTCCTGCCCACGCTGCGGACGCTCGCCATCGGGCAGGTGGCGTTCTTCTGGCTGATCTATCCGCTCGTGCTGCTGCGGCGCCGAACGCGTCCGGGCGTGAGCGTGGGCTGGCGGGCTGTACTGCTCGAACCGCCGGCCATGCTGGTATCGGCGACTCCGTTCTATCTGATCGCGGCTGCCCTGGGCGATGCGGGGCTCGTCGACGTGCTTCGCGTTGCGCTGTACGTGGCTGCCGGTTGGCCGATCGTCTGGGCGGTGTGGGTGTGGCTGAGGATACCGTCGGCTCGCACGATGGTGTTGCTCGCGATGGTTCTGGTGGCTCTGGGCGGGCCTGCCTTGACGTACATGCTGCTGGAGTTCGTCACCGAGGGACACGGGGCGATGCTCCACGCCGTACCGACCCTGCGGGCGTGGCCACTGGGAGCCCGAAGCGAGACGCTGCTGACCCGGCCGATATGGACGTGGCTGCTCTGGCCGACCGTCGGTGCGGCGGCGCTGCTGGCGGGCATTGCCCGATCGCGACGCGGGACGGAAGAACCACCGTCCTTCCGCCCCGGCCGCGATTAGTCCCCCTGCGTCAGTCGAATTCCACCCCCGCGGCAGCGGCGTCCGTCCAGCCGTCGCCGGGATCCTCCGCGGGCAGCGGCGGCGGCGAGGGCTTTGCGAACACCTTCGACCAGTCCAGTCGGCCGGTGACCTGCATGAGCACACCCAGCGTGAGGACCGCCCCGATGGTGACCGCCAGGCCCGTCATGCCCACCCAGAAGAACGCGTACGAGAAACCCACCAGGTACACCAGTTGGGCGGCGCCCGCGTAGAACACCGCGAACTTCACGCCGGCAACCAGTCGGAGGTAGCTGACCACCAGCAACACGCTGACGGCTGCCGAGACCCAGAACGCCAGGTGAATGTTCAGGTGGTCGGCCAGGTACGCCAGGAGAATGTGGAACGCGAAGAAACCCGCCGCCAGAAAGAGGTAGTGCATCGGGTGCAGGGGGATGTCCTTGAGCACCACCACGGTGAACACCACCGTGAAGAAGAACAGCAGGCTCACCGGCGCCAGCAGCGTCATCCGCGAGACGATCGGGCCGGCGTTGGGACGGTGCGGCATGGCGATGCCCATCGGCTGTTGCATGATGGCGTTCTCGAAGGCCCATTTCGACGTCGTACCGTCGTCGGTGACGGTGGCGGGCGAGGAAGGGCTTCGGCTGCCGGAGGGGTAATCGATGTCCGTGAAGTCCGTGTGCACGGCGAGGGTGAAGTTTCTCAGCTCACCCATGCTGCTGCCGACGGGCAGGCCATCCTTGCCCCAGGTCTGTCGATTGGAGAGGTGAGAGTGCACATCGCCGGGGCAGTAGGCCCAGAAGTCCTGTCCGCTGCCGCGATAGCTCACCTCCAGCGTGTGGGGCGCGGTGAGATCCATCGGAATCCTCAGCCGACCGTTGACGCGCTGCTCATACGGGAGCTCCACCGCGTTACCATCCACGAGCACCGCCAGGTCCAACGGGGCCATGTTGTGGGGCAGGTCGAAGTGCACGGTCCCGTCGGTGTCGGCTCCGGCGGGGGGGCTGGGTTCGAAGCGATAGGTCGACCGGAAATCCACCGTAAACGTGCTGTACCACAGCAGGCCCTTGTCGCGATGCTCGTGGGCGATGTCCGCCCGGATGTCGCTGGCAGCGGGGACCACGAGGCTTTTGAGATCCGGGTTGTCGCGTTGAATGTTGTCGGGCGCAATCGTCCAGAATGGGGCAGCCTGGGCGATCAGCCTCGGGCCCCACAGCGATGTCATCTCCCCCGAGAGAGAGCGATCCAACTCGTGCGTGCGGAACGCTACCGACCCGGCCAACATCATCCAGGCCAAACTGACCACCCCGTAAATCAACCCGATCGCCACGAACCGTTTCACGCTCATCTCACTTGCTCCCTTCGGCGGCCCTATTTGGCCTGGTCCAGAATTCCCTGTAGAAGTTGCACGTAGTTCTCCATCGCTTTGCGCCCCTTGGCGGTCTGGCAGACGGAGGTGTGGGGCTTCTTGCCCCGAAAGCTCTTGTTGATTTTCACGTAACCGGCCCGCTCCAGGGCGGACAGATGTGTCGATAGGTTCCCGTCGGTCAGGCCCAGCTCGGCCTTGAGCTCGGCGAAGTCCAGCGCCTCGACGGCAGCCAGCGACGCCATGATCGCCAGGCGCGTACGCTGATGGATCGTCTCATCGATTTGGTTGTGCGGTTTCTTGGTCACGTGTTATCCGGGGTTGTCAGCCGCCGTGTCGCATCCAGACGATAGTTCCGTAGAGTAAGTGATACCCGCCGAAGGTGAGCCCGACGGTGAAGTAGGGCATTTCGATCTCCCGACCCATCTCGGCCAGCACGGGCACGGGTCCGGCGTGCGGCAGGATTGCTGCGACGAGCCCGGAAAGGACGAAGGCGCCACCCAGCCAGCGCAGCTCGGTGGTGGAGAACTCCCCGACCTGCCAGCAGGCCACGCCGTAGAAGGTCATCCAGATCGCGGGGATCAGTCCCCACATGTTCGGCCCGTACCCGACCCACCAGCGGAAGACGATCGCCAGGGTCAGCCCGACCCCGGCGACGAACGGCGGGAGGATGGTCATCGCGATGCGTTTCTTGGCGGCCGACCAGAAGGGCATGCCCTCTTTCCGCTCGCGGAGGCGTGTGCAGATCACCGCTGCCAGAAAGGCGACGACGAACACGCCACCCCAGATCAGCAGATTTGCCAGCGTCGCGTGGCGCGGATCGTACCGTCGCGTGACGAACGCATCGGCCATCAGCCCCAACAGGGCGGCCGACCCGGCCAGCACGCCCGCCAACCCGCTCTGGGTGGTGTAGCGTACCGGGCGTTCCATGAGGTGACGGATGACCTTCAGTTCGTCGGCTGCCCTTCGTGAATCCATGTGTGTCTCCCGCTTGTTGCTGTCCGCTGATTTCCGCAGGCTTGCCCGTCGTCGCCACCAGCCGCGGCGAGTTTGACAAAGGCTTCGTTGGATCAGTTCGTTCACGGCCAATCCCCACCGAACCAGCCCGGGACTCATACAGGCCAAATACTTTGTACTACAAAGTACTTTGCATGTATCGGCAGGAAGGTTCAAGGATTTTCCGGAAAATTCTCGGAATCGAATCGCCGCCGCGGTGGACGGGCGTCGTCGAGGGGGGATAGAATCACTCATGGTCCGCGGGGCGATGCGCCCCTCAAGGAGGACGGAATGGCGTTGAAAGTGCTTTTCATCCGACACGCGTCGGCCGACAGTGCCGACCAGAACACGCCCGACGAGCAGCGTTCACTCAACGACGCCGGCTTTGGCGAGGCGCGCAGGACGGCCGAGGCCATCCGGGCGATGGACCTGACCATCGAGGCGATCTACACCAGTCCGTTGCTGCGTGCCCGCCAGACGGCCGACATCGTCGCCGAGGTGCACGGCGTGCAGCGGACGCTGGACGACCGGTCGCTGTTGCCGGACGGAGCGCCCGCGGAGTTCGCCGGACGGATGCTCGGAAAGCTGGCTGAGGGTGTGGGCGTGATTGCCGCCATCGGGCACGCGCCAAGCATCGATCGGTGCCTGGCGTATCTCGTTGCCGGCGCGGAGGACATCGGCACGTCGCTGAGCAAGGCAGGCGTCGGGTGCGTGCAATTGGCCGACAAGAAGAGCGGCCTTAAGACCAAGCTCCGCTGGCTGATGCATCGCGAGCAACTGGCGGCGATGTCCCAGTTGGGCGGATCCATCGAAGACGACGAATAGAGCGATCGCACGAAGTCTTCTCCGCGCCGTGCCCGTGGCAGGCGTCGGGAGTTCAAAGACTTCGGCCAACCACGCAAGGGAGCTCCCATGGAGTGCAAGAAGGACCGGAACCTGGAATCCTGCAGTTGCACCTACACCGCCTGCGGCAAGCAGGGCGTCTGCTGCGACTGCATTCAGTATCATCTCAAGAGCAAACAACTGCCCGGCTGTTGCTTCCCGCCCGAGGCGGAGAAAACCTACGACCGGTCCTTCGCCGCCTTCGCGAAGGCGTGGGGGCTGTAGAGCAACCGGCCGGGAGTGTTCTCTGCCCGGAGTCGGCGGCGATCAGGGCTGGGCGGTGTCGATGGATGCTTCGACGGCCTGGTCGGCAGCGGCGGCAGGGGTGTTGGCGTCCTGTGCCGCGGAGGCGTGGGGCCGATCCTCGACCCAGAGAAGCAGGAGCATCGCCCCGGCCAGCATGACCAAGGCGAGCAGGAGGCTGGTGAGTCCGCCTGAGCTGTGATTGACTGCCCTCATCCACGCGTCCTTTCGCTGCGGAGGGTGTTCGGTCAGCTGCCGGGCGACTCGTCGGAGTCGAAGGGCAGTCGGCTGTCGCCGTCCATCTCGGCCGGCGGGGTCAGCCCGAGGTGTTCGTACGCCCGAAGCGTCACCTGCCTGCCACGTCGCGTTCGCGCCAGCAGGCCCGCCTGCAGCAGGAACGGCTCGACGACATCCACCAGTGTATCGGTCTCTTCCCCGAGCGTGGCGGCGACGGCTTCGATTCCGACCGGCCCGCCTCGGTAGATGTCGATGATCGTGCGGAGCAGTTTGCGGTCCAGCTCGTCGAGCCCCACCTCGTCGATGCCCTCGAGCTTCAGGGCGGCGTTGACCATTTTGGGCGTCAACTGCCCGGTTCCCTTCACCTGGGCGTAATCGCGGCAGCGGCGCAGCAGGCGGTTGGCGATGCGCGGCGTCCCCCGCGCCCGACCGGCAAGACGGGCCAGGGCATCGTCGTCGTAGGGAACCTTCAGCATGTCGGCCGACATGCGACATCGCGAGAGCAGATCCTCTTCCGACCAGAATTCCAGGTGGTGATTGATCCCGAACCGCGTGCGCAGCGGCGGGCTCAGCAGACCGGCCCGCGTGGTCGCCCCGATCAGCGTGAAGGGCTTGAGCGGAAGGTTGATGGTCCGCGAGTGCATGCCCGAGTCCACCACGAAGTCGACCTTGTAGTCCTCCATCGCGGGGTAGATGTACTCCTCGACGGCCGCCGAGAGACGGTGGATTTCGTCGATGAAGAGGACGTCGCGTTCTTCGAGGTTCGTGAGGATCCCGATCAGGTCGCTGGGTCGCGTCAGGGCCGGGCCCGAGGTGACCTTGATCGTCGTGCCCATCTCGTGGGCGATGACGTACGCCAGGGTGGTCTTTCCCAGCCCCGGCGGGCCGTGCAGCAGGACGTGTTCCATCGGCTCGGACCGTTGCAGGGCAGCGGTGATGGAGATGGTCAGCTTTTCCATCAGCTCCGGGGCGCCGATGCAGTCTTCAAGCGTTGTGGGGCGCAGGGCGGCGTTGAAGGTTTCGTCCTCCATGCCGGTGCTCTGCTGGGATATGATTTTCTCTCTGGCCATGGGTTCGCGGGGGCGATCTAGCTGCCACCGGCCTTCAGTTTGTAGACGTGTTGGAGGATGGTCTCGGGCGAGGCGGCATCCGGGTCGACGGCCAATACGCGGTCGATCAGGGCGGCGGCGTCCGCGCGCTTCTCGCCGAGCTGCACGAGCACGCTGAGCGCCTCTGCCGCGGCCTCGGTCATGGCGGGAGTGTCCGATTCGCCGCCGGCGGGAAGGTCGCCGGCGAAGATGTCCACCTTGCCATGCAACTCGGTGATGATCCGCTCGGCCATGCGCGCCCCGATTTCCGGGAGCGACTTGAGGAACTTGGCGTCTTTCGACTCGATGGCGGCAGCCACCTCGCTGGGGCGGCGTGCCAGGGCACGCAACGCCTTGCGGATGCCCACTCCCTTGACGGTGGTGAAGGTCGTGAAGAACGCCCGGTCGTCCTCGGCGAGGAAGCCGATCAGCCGAGGGGTCTGTTGGCCGCGGGACGGGTCGCCCTCGAAGTAGTGGATCGTGTGGAGCACGACGTCCGCGCCGAGCTTGCGCGAGAGGCGTTCGGTATCGCACGAGGGGATGAGCACCTCGTACCACAGCCCGCCGCCCGTGTCGAGCAGTGCCGCGTCGGTGCGGATTTCTTCCAGCCTCCCTGCGATTCGTGCGATCATGTGCGATCCTGCGATTCTGCGATTCTGCCGGCCCACCTGCCCGGGGGAGCCTTCCCTGACGCCGTCGGACGGGCCTGTTGACGTCAAGCTAACAGAGTCCAAACGATACTGCAAGCAGCGAAGCTCGCAATTGTCAGATCGTCATCACCGTTCGGCCCGCACACAGGGCGATCGCCAGCGCGTCGGCGACGTCCGGCGGGGTGGGCAACTCTTCCAGCCGACAGACCGACTGGATCGACCGCTGCACCTGGCCCTTCGAGGCGTGCCCCTGGCCGGTAAGCGACTTCTTCACCTTGGTGGCAGGCAGGTCGCGCACGGCGATTCCCGCCTGCCGGGCCGCCAAGAGGATCACGCCACGGGCGTGGCCCATCTGGATGGCCGTCCGCGGGTGGGCGTAGTGGGCGTAGAGTTTCTCGACGGCGACGGTGTGCGGGGCAAGTTCGGCGATGATCTCGCTGAGATCGGCGTGGATCTGCTCGATCCGCTCGGCGATGCTCCCGCGCGAGTCGGTGCGGATGCAGCCGGCCTCGACGACGGAAAAGTCGTTGCCGCGGAAATCCACCGCCCCGTATCCGGTGATGTTCAACCCCGGGTCGATCCCGAGTACGCGATGTGTATCATCCATGGTCACGCACCCATTAGAGCAGATCGCCCGCCGCGATCGAACCCCGAAAACTGTCTGAGCTTAGGAGATCGCCTCGACGACGTTCTCAATATGCCGGCAGGCGCGATCAGCCTCCGCGGAATGCTACTTGCGCCGCCAGGTCGTGCCCTCGGACGAGTCCATGATCTCGATGCCCTTGGCGTCCAGTTCGTCGCGGATCGCATCGGCCCGGGCGAAGTCGCGGTTGCTCCTCGCCTCGGTGCGCTCGTCCAGAAGCTGCCGGATCTGCTCTTCTGAGAAGTCCAGCTCGGCCGCCTCCATCTCGGCGACGCCCAGTGCGAGCACGCGGTCCATGTGCAGCAGCGTGGCGTACAACCGACCCTTACTCTCGGCGGAATCTTTCAGAACGTTCCACATCGTCGCCAGGGCGCGAGGCATGTTCAGGTCGTCGGTGATGGCTCGATTGAAGTCTACCATGTAGGAGTCTATCGGCTCATCGCCTTGATGGTGATGAGGCCGAAGCGCGAGCACACCGCGTTTTAACCGGTTCATAGCGCTGACGGCCGCGTCGAGCTGCTCCCAGCTGAACGCCAGTTGCCGCCGGTAGTGCGCCCCCAGCAGGAACAGGCGATAGGCCAGCGGGGGGTAGCCACGCTCCACGAGCGAGTCCAGCGTGAGGAACCCGCCGGCCGACTTGCTCATCTTGCCGGCGTCGGGCATCGTGAGGAATTCGCCATGCAGCCACCAGTTGCACCACTTGTGCCCCAGGGCGCACTCGGCCTGGGCGATCTCGTTGGTGTGATGCACCATCACGTGGTCCACGCCGCCGCAGTGAATGTCCAGCCGCTCGCCCAGATGGGCGACCGCCATCGCCGAGCACTCGATGTGCCAACCCGGAAAACCCACGCCCCAGGGGCTGTCCCATTCCATGGCGCGCTGGGCGTCGGTCGGGCTGAACTTCCACAGCGCGAAGTCCGTGGGGTTCTTCTTGTGCTGGGACATCTCGATGCGGGCGCCGGCCTGGAGACCTTCAATGTCCAGCCGGGCGAGCTTGCCGTAGTCGTCCACCTTGCTTGTGTCGAAGTACACCGCCTCGCCGGGCACGGTGTAGGTACAGCCATTCTTCTCCAGGGCCGCGACCTGGTCGATCTGCTCGGCGATGTGTTCGGTGGCGCGGCACCAGGTGGTGGGTTCTAGAATGTTCAGCCGATCAAGATCATGGCGAAAGGCGTCCCAGTATTCCTGGGCGATGTCCCAGACGCTCTTGCCCTCGCGCTGGGCGCCTTTCTCCATCTTGTCCTCGCCGGCGTCGGCGTCGTCGGTGAGATGCCCCACGTCCGTGACATTCATCACGTGGCGCACCTCGTAGCCGCACGCTTCGAGCGTGCGCCGCAGGACATCCTCGAAGACGTACGTCCGCAGGTTGCCGATGTGCGCGTAGTTGTACACGGTCGGCCCGCAGGTGTACAGCCGAACCACGCCGGGCTCGATGGGCACGAACTCGTCCTTGCTGCGGGTGAGCGTGTTGTACAGCGTCAGGGGCGGCATGTCGGGGTCGGTCATGGTGCTCCTCATGCGGCTCGGCACGGGGTCTGGAAGCGGGCGATTATAGCCTCGCCAGCCGGCGTTTCCAAATGTTGGCAGTGGGCGAGCTACTTCTTCCAGCTGGCGATCACCTGTTCGCGTGGGACCACGCCGATCGTATCGGCCCACTCGCTCCAGAGCCCGCCCAGCCGCGAGACCTCGTCGTTCTTACTTTCCGAAAGGTCGTTGAGTTCGGTGCGGTCCTCGGCCATGTCGTACAGCTCCCACCGGCGTTTCTCCCATTGCTGGACCAGCTTCCATCGGCCGTGGCGAACAGCCAGATTGCCCTCGTGCTCCCAGAACAGCAGGCGGTCGGAGGTGTCCTGCTCTGCCCCGTCGAGCGTCGGGAGGAAGCTTTCGCCGGCCGGCGGGGTGATGGGCTTTCCGTCGTACTCGGCCGGGTAGTTTACCCCGGCGGCGTCCAGGCAGGTGGTCATGATGTCCACCACGTGCGAGAGGCGGTCGGTCTGTCGGCCTTGCTTGATGCGCCCGGGCCAATGGGCGATCAGCGGCGTGGCGATGCCCCCTTCGTGTACCCAGTGCTTGTGCAGGCGGAAGGGCGTGTTGGACGCGTTGGCCCACGGGCGGTTGTAGCTCTGGTAGGTCGTGTCCGGGCCAGGCATGAGGCCGGGCGCGTTGCCCACGGTGACGTCCTCGCCTTCGAGCGTCTGGCGCTGCAGGCGCGAGGCCCAACTGGACTCGTGTTGGATGAACTCGTGACAGCCGCCGTTGTCCGAGAGGAACAGTACGAGCGTGTCCTCGGCGATGCCGCGGTCTTCCAGCGTCTGGAGGATCTGTCCGATGCCCGCATCCACGCGATGCAGCATGGCGGCGTAGGTGGCCATCAGGGCGTCCTGGTAGTCTTTGTCGGGGATGTCCTCCCATGCGGGCACTTCCGGATCGCGCGGGCTGATGGGCCATTTCGGGTCGAGAATGCCGCTGCCCTTGAGCTCCTCGTGGCGGGCGGTACGGACGGCGTCCCAGCCGCCGGCGTATCGGCCCCGGTAGCGTTCGATGTCCGCCTGGGGCGCGTGGAGAGGCCAGTGGGGCGCGGTGAACGCCACATAGGAGAAGAACGGCTGATCGGGGGTGGACTCACACGCCCGGCCGATCATCTCCGAAGCGTGGGTGGCGATGGCGTCTGTCAGGTAGAACTCCTGGTTCTCCGGCTTGACGAACGCGCCGTTGCGCGAGAGCGTGGGCGGATACCAGTAACTGCCCGCCCCGCAGAGCGTACCAAAATGCTCCTCGAAACCTCGCTGGTTCGGTGTGGGGTGCTTGGCGTCGCCGGGGCTCCAGGTTTCGGGTTTCTGGACGTTGTACCCGCCCCCCACATGCCACTTGCCGGACATGAACGTGCGGTACCCAGCCGACCCGAGCGCCTCGGCGATGGTGACGCAGCGGTCGTTGAGGTAGCCCTGGTATTGCGGCCAGGGAAGTTCGTTCACCATCGCCCCGATGCCCGCCTGGTGGGGGTACAAACCGGTCAGCAGGCTCGCGCGGGTGGGGCAGCAGCGGGCGCAGTTGTACATCTGGCGGAAGACCACGCCGCCCCGGGCCATCCGCGAGAGGTTGGGGGTCGAGATCTCCGATCCGTAGCAGTCGATGTCCGAGAAGCCCATGTCGTCGACCAGAATGACGATGATGTTCGGGCGTTTGGCGGGGGTGTCCTCAGCGGCCATGCGTGTCTCCGTTTCCTGCAGGTAGAATGCGAACGGCCCCAGCATAGCGGCAGGGCGATGGCGGAGCAACGTCCGCGCGTAAAGAGACCGCCCGCAACGGTCCTGCCGGCGCCAAGGAGCGTCCGACAAGACCGCCACGGGCGGCCGATAGTGTCTACGTGCCCAGGTCGAGGAGTATCAGACGTTTCGCTTGCGGAGCAGGACCGCCAGTCCGCCCAGCGCCAGCACACTCATGGTGGCCGGTTCGGGGATGATCTGCATGCGGATCTTCTGGATGTAGCCCCAACTTCCCTCAGCGCCGTTGTTTGACGCCGGCACGCTCCCCATGGGCACGGCGGCCGCTTGGAGGAAAGAAACGCTGTAGCCGGTGTAGTCGACAAAATCGCCTTGCAGAGACACGATGGAGGTATAGGTCTCCTCCTGGCCACCCACGATGATCTTCGTGGTCTGAATAACCAAGCTGGTCACGTCCACCACGTATTGGGTACTGCCACCATCGTCGTCCGAGTTCCACCAAGGCCCTTGGTCAGTGAGAAGCAGCGATCCACCCGTATAGAACGTCTGGTAGGTTTGCGTTAGCCCTGTATCACTGAGCAACCCAACGGAGTCAAGAGTAGCCGACGTTAGCTTCCACTCGGCTCCCAGATTGTATCCATCAAAACTCAGGGCGACGAGCGTGTTGCCGGGCTGACCCTCTCCTCCGCCATCGTATCGCTCGGTCCACATGCCGTTCAGCATATCATTCCCGACATCCGGACTCTTGTAGGTACCTGTCAGCGGTGCCGCCGACGCCATGCCGGTGAACAGGCCGATGACGGCCGCCACTGTTGCCAGTTTCTTCATGTTCATAGTTACGTCTCCCTCAATGTAAGGCGTGCTTCTCCTTGTGGAAGCACCAGCCACGGATCAAAAAGTGTTCCCCATGGTCCGCGTACACGGAACGTGGGCATGGAAATCCTTTGTGGGCTGAGGAAAACAGGTGAGCGGTCCGTTCCACAGCTGTAACGCGGACTCTCTCAAAAGAGCCGCGGAGCCATGGTCCCAAGGGGACCGTAAAACCCTCTCTTCACGATGCGTCAGCGGGACGTCCGCCGCCGCGTGGTATCGGCACCCTCATGCCACCATGCGTCGGCCTCTGTCCCAGGTCCGTGTACTTCCCGGGTACAACTCCTGAGCGGAGTATTAATAATTATGCATGAGTTTGCCCATTCGTCAAGTGCATTTTCCCTCCGCGCGGGGCCAGCGTCCTCACCGCCCGGGACAGGCCGTCTCGCGCAGCCCACAAAGGGCTGATCCACAGCTCCTTACGAGTGACCGGCCCGTGAGGCCCGGGTGAGAAAAAGTCTCAGTTTCCGGAGGAATCCTGTTTAGTGGGTTCGGGATGGGCCTCGCGCGATTCTTCGTGGCAGCGGTTCTCGCTCTGGCATTCGGTTTGCGATCGAGTCCAGCGAACCCGCAGGCGACGACGCTCCTCGGGACTGAAGAAGTGGCGGGCGTATTGAGAATCGAGCATTTCCGCTACGTACTCCTCCGGGAGAGCGACCTCATCCAGAAAGGCGGCGTAGGCGGGGGAGTAGTCCTTTCGGTGGGCTTCATTGCTCCGTACGAGCTCAAATGGCGGGATCCGCAGAAATTCGGCGATCCGTTCCTCTTTGATCCGGTCGTCCAGATCGTGTCGCATCACCAGCAGATGCCACCTCCCCGAGTGGATCTCCAGCCAGCCCTGCTCATGATCGAAGGGATGGGCATACACGTCAATGCCGGTGACGGTCTTCATCTCCCGATCGAACCAGGCCAGCGGCGTGTCATGATCGTATTGGTCCATAAAGTCGTCGATCAGTTGGGGCAATGGGAGTTTCCGGTGCGCTGCATCGGTCTTTTCGAACACGTCGAGATTCTGGAAAAACGCTGAGATATTCCGACCGACGGGTTCTCGAACCAGCGTGATGATCCGAACGTCTTTCTCAGGCTTGCGATTCTCGACGTGACGGTACAGCCGGGTTCCCACGCTATGGTCCGACTCGGCCATGCCTCGGCGGCGGTGGGACTCGCGAACGCGGGCGATGTTCTCGGGGCTGATGCAGTGGGCGTGCGAGACATCAAGTGATGGGATCTGCCGAAGGCTCACGTAAATGCTGCTGGAGGCGACCTTCCCCATCTGGTAGACCCAGACCATCTGGCGTTTAACTCCCATCTGCCTGACGGCTGCCAGCATCATTTTGAGACGTCTCAGGCCGGCGCGCAGCTTGCGGGTGACTCTACCCATGACATTCCTCGCGGAGGTGACGCGGCACGATCGTGTAGCTGTGCTGGCGGAAGTAATAGGCGTTCAGAAGGCTCATGAGTCCGAATCGTCTCGGCCTTCGAAGACGCGCATCGCCTTCTTCTGCTTCTCGTTGAGCGAATCGGGGTCCATCCGGTAGGCCTTGCGGTACCAATCGGCGCTTTCCCGTGCGCTTCTGCCGGCATCGTCGCCGAGGTCCTTGTACGTCTGGATCAGGTCGTCGCGCACGGTTTCCCGCAGCTCGCCGTCGGCGCGTGCGAGGAGATCCTCGAACGCCTCGGCAGCCTTCTCATACTCCTGCTCGTTGTAGTACTCCTCGACGATGCGGTTGTACTCGTCGATTAGCCCTCTGCCCTGCATGGCGTCATAGGCGAAGTACCCCACGATTCCCAGGCCGACCACGGCCACCACGACTTTCACGACGGTCATCGGTTTCATGGCTGTCATTCTCTTCGCAAGGTGATGGGGCGTCAAGCTTGGCGTCCGGGCAAGATGGGCGGCTGCCTCTGAATGAGTCGGATTTGGGACTGGCCGGGGACGCGTCGGTGACTACAATGCACGCTTTGGGAAAGGAGAAAACTTCCATGGCTGGTTTGGGTGTAAATATCGATCACGTGGCCACCATTCGCCAGGCCCGGCGGACGGTCGAGCCGGACCCCGTTTGGGCGGCCTGTCAGGCTGAGCTTGCCGGGGCCGACTGCATCACGTTCCATCTCCGCAAGGATCGGCGGCACATCAACGACCGCGACGCGAGGCTGTTGCGGCAGACGGTGCGGTGCAAGCTGAACATGGAAATGTCCATGGATCCCGAGATCGTGGAGATCGCACTGGAACTGAAGTGCGATCAGTGCACGCTGGTCCCGGAGAATCGCCAGGAAGTGACCACCGAGGGCGGGCTGGACGCTGCCGGCGAAAGCGAGCGTCTCACGGAGGTTACCTCCGCCCTGCGCGACGCCGGGATCATCGTCAGCGCGTTCGTCGACGCCAAACCGGAGCAGATCGAGGCTGCCCGATTCGCCGGCTGTGACGCGATCGAACTGCATACCGGAGCCTACGCCAACGCGTTCCTGGAGGGCGGGCTTGCCGGGGAAGCCGCGTCGTTCGCGCCGGTCGCGATGATCGCTATCGGCGTGGATAAAGGGCTGGACGAGGGGCTCGTCGTCCACGGCGGGCACGGGTTGACGTACAACAACGTTCGGCCCATCGCGGCGATCGAAGGATTCACCGAATTCAACATCGGCCACAGCATCATCGCCCGCGCGGTCATGGTCGGTCTGGCGAACGCGGTCGGCGAGATGAAGACACTGATCGAGACGGCCGTTGAGTGAGCGACGCCCTCCGCAACAGGCTGCGCGGGCGATGACGACTGGCGTTTTGCCCGTTCATGTCTATAATGGGTTCGCTCGCAACGAGAGTAACACGACCCCGAACCACGGATGAGGTAACGATATGTCTGACGGATTGACACTGCAGGGAGCCATGACCGCCATCGTCACGCCGTTCCAGGACGATCAGGTGGACTGGGACGCCTTTGGTCGGCTGATTGATGAACAACTCGCCGGCGGAATCCAGGGGCTGGTCCCGTGTGGAACCACCGGCGAGAGCCCGACGCTGACGACGGACGAGCACAAGAAAGTGGTCGAGTTCACGGTGGACCGCGTCAACGGCCGGGTTCCGGTGATTGCCGGAGCGGGCTCCAACAGCACTGCCGAGGCGGTGGAGCTCACCGAGCACGCCAGGAAGGCCGGTGCCGACGCCGGACTGATCGTGAACCCGTATTACAACAAGCCCACGCAGGAGGGCATGTTTCGCCACATCCAGCGTCTCGGCGAGGTCGGGTTGCCCATCGTGCTGTACAACATTCCCGGCCGAACGGGCATCGAGCTGACACCCGAGACAATCCTCCGGATGTACGAGGAAATCGAGATGGTGGTCGCCATCAAGGAGGCCACCGGCAAGCTCGACACGGTCAGCGAACTGGCGGCCGAGTGCGATATCACGATTCTCTCGGGCGACGATTCGCTGACGCTGCCGATGGGCGCGGTGGGCGGCAAGGGCGTGGTCTCGGTGGTGGGCAATCTGCTTCCGGGCGAGATCCGCAAACTCACCGATGCGATGCTCGCCGGCCGGGCCGACGAGGCGCGCCGGCAGCACCTCAAGCTCTTCCCGTTGCTCAAGGGCATGCTGACGCTTGCGACGAATCCGATCCCGATCAAGGCGGCACTTTCCATGGCAGGAAAGTGCGCAGGCGAGTTGCGTCTTCCGATGGTATCGTTGGATGACGCGAATCGAGACAAGCTCGGGAAGATGCTGCAGGCCTTC
Organism: uncultured Planctomycetaceae bacterium; assembly: GCA_964646915.1. Lineage (GTDB taxonomy): Bacteria > Planctomycetota > Phycisphaerae > SM23-33 > SM23-33 > CAZFPT01. The sequence continues at coordinate 24,717 of CAZYIH010000012.1, forward strand.
GGCGTCGATGTCACCGGCTGAGCCGGTCGAGGTCGGCCCGCCGGACGCTGCGCCGCAAACGAACTACCGAAAGGGCTTCGCCTATTCGATCGGGGCGACGCTGTGCATCGCCACGATGTATCCGCTGGGCAAGTACGCCATGCCCGGAATGGGCGGCGCGCCGGGATGGGCATTGGTCTTCGCGGTGGCCGGCAGCGTGTTCTCGGTGTTCATGCTGCTGGTGACCGGCCAGATCCGTCACATCCTGCTGCGCCGCGATCTGTGGGGGTCGGTCCTGGCGATCGGCCTGCTCAACGGTGTGGGGGCGGTGGGCTTCTGGGCGGGCCTGGAACGGATCGATCCGACCTTCGCGTCCACCCTCGGACGCATGCTGCCGGTGCTCTGCGTACTGGGCGGGGTGGTCTTCTATGGCGAGCGCATCTCCCGGTGGGAACTGCTGCCGGTGGGGCTGATCATCGCCGGCGGCGTCGGGGCGGTGGCCGGTCGACCCAGCGGGGAGATTCTCGGCGTCGGGCTCACGCTCGGGGGGTGCGTGATGGGGGCCTCGCAGTTCATCCTCGCCAAACGCATCGTCCACGACATCCCGGTCGGCGCCCTGACCGCCTGGCGGATGATCTTCGCGGTTCCGCTGGTGGCGACGTGGGCGTGGTCCACCGGTCGGTTGGACTACTCGGCGGCCGATCCGTCGCACTGGTCGGCAACGCTGGGGGCGGCCTTCCTGGTGTCCTATCTCAGTCGAACGCTGAATTTCCACGCATACCGCCATTGGCCTATCGCGTACACGAGCATCGTGGACTTCTCCCAGCCGGTGTTCGTGCTGCCCCTGGCGCTGGTGTTGCTCGGCGAAATGCCCAACCTCCAGGGCATCCTCGGCGGCGTGGTCATCATCGTCGGCGGCGTGTGGCTGGTGCTGGCGCATCGCCAGGTCCACAAGGATGCCACCCTGCAGGCTGAGGCGACCGAGCCGCAATAGCCCCGCCCCTCGGGCGAACCGTTATTCCACCTCGCGACGGGCGCATCCGAGCCCGCCGGTGAGCCCCCGGTAGAGACACGCCGTTGCGGTGACCATGTTCGCGGGCGAATGGTTCCGGCGGATGTAGGCCAGCGCGTCGGTACACAATCGCCGGGCGGCGGCGTGGTCGTTGAGCATGTCCTGAACAACCTCGAACATCGCCCCGGCGTCGGCGGGCGGAACCAGCCGGGCGGTTGTCCCGTCGATCAGGAAGTCGCTGACGTGCTCGTCGGCCGCGATTACCGGCACGCCCACCGCAGCGGCAACCAGCGCCTGAATGTCCACCATGTCCGTCGGAGCCGGCGAGATGTAGAGGTCGGCGCTTCTGAGAATGCCCGCCATCTGCGTGGCGGAGAGGGGGTCGCAGAAGGTGACCTCCGCCTGGAGGTCCAACTCCTCGACCCGCGTGCGAAGGGCTGGCTCGGCCGACCCTCGCCCGACGATGAAATACGCGCAGGCGTGGCCGCTCTCGCGCAGGCGGGCAAAGCATTCGATCGCCGCATGGTAGCAGTCCAGCCGATCGAGCCGCCCGCCCACGACGACGGCGGGTTCCTGGTTGGGCTCAGAGAAGCACGTGGGGCGTTTGACCGGATAGACCCCCGGGCGGATCAGGTGGACCTTCTCGGGCGGGATCAGCCCGCGCGAGAGCACTTCTTCATGCAACGGCTGAGAGGTGGTGTGAATGCCGCGCGCACCGGCGTCCAGGCGCGAGGTGACCGGCCCGAACTCGCCGGCTTTGTACGTGCTCAGGACGTAGGGCAGGTGCGTGTGGCGTGCGAGCTTGCGCGTAAGGGGGATGATCGTGCAGTCCAGGGCGTGGAGGACGTCGACCCCGGCGATGGTCATCAGATCGGCCAATCGCGCCGCGCCGCGTCGACCCCGCTGCCACCATCGTGGCGGGGCGTAGTGGATGACCTCCACCGGCGGGCTCGGCAGCGAGGGGAGGTCGGCCCCGTGCGGACAGAAAACCGTCAGGCGGATCAGCTCGTCCAGCAGACCGATGGCCAGCGGCTGGAGCGTTCTGCCGAGGCGTTCGCTGGTCTCGACGCCGGCGATCCACGCCACGTGCAGTGGAACGGTGGGGGCCGGCTCGATCAACTCGGGCGGGTCGAACGCCTGTTCCGGCGAGTCGGATGGGGTCGGGTTGGTTGGCGGTTCGCTCATGGCGGTAGCGTATTGCGGCGTATGTGTCGCTCGAACATCAACCACAGACGTGGCCAGACGCCTGCGGGACCCGTTTACGCGCTGGTGGGTTCGCCGTTGAGCGAGTTCTCCCCGGACTGGTCGGCCGCGATGTTGGCCTTCATGGATTCCCAGTCCTCCATGGTGATGAGGCATTCGCGGGCCTGGGAGCCCTTGTGCTCTCCGATGAGCCCGGCTTCGGACATCTGGTCGATGATGCGGCTGGCCCGGCCGTAGCCGACCTGCAACCGCCGCTGCAGCAGCGAGACGCTCCCGCGCTGGGCCTGGAGGACGACCTCGACGGCCTTGTTGAACATCTCGTCGCGCTCGTCGGAGATGTCGCCCGGCGGGCGGGAGTGCAGCTTGACCAACTCGTTGTTGTACCTCGGCTCGCCGTGCTTGCGAAGCTCCTTGACGACCTTGTGGATCTCGCGGTCATCCACGAACGTGCCCTGCGAACGGCTCAGCGTGCTGGATCCCGGGGCGAGGAAGAGCATGTCGCCCTGACCCATGAGCACCTCGGCACCGTTCTGGTCCAGCACGATGCGGGACTCCTGCCGCGAAGCCACTCGGAAACTCGCCCGCGACGGGACGTTGGATTTGATCAGGCCGGTCACCACGTCCGCACTGGGACGCTGGGTGGCCAGCACCATGTGGATGCCCACCGCCCGGGCTTTCTGGGCGATGCGGATGATGTAACCCTCGACCTCCTTGGAGGAGATCATCATCAGGTCCGCCAGCTCGTCGATGATGACCACCCAGTACGGCAGGCGGAGGGGGATGCGTTTCTTCTCCTCCTCGTCGGACGGCTGGAACCGCTCGTAAAGTTCCTTCTTGGAGAGGCGGTTGTACCCGGCGATGTTCCGCACGCCGGCTTCGCGGAGCAGGGCGTACCGCTCGTCCATCTTGACGCAGGCCCATTCGAGGATGTCCTCGGCCTTGCGCATGTCGGTCACGATCGGGCACAGCAGGTGCGGGATGTTCTCGAAGGCGGCCATCTCGACCATCTTCGGGTCGGCCAGGATGAACCGCACGTCCTCCGGGCGACGGGTCATCAGCAGCGACATGATGATCGCGTTGATGCAAACACTCTTGCCCGAGCCCGTCGTGCCCGCGATGAGCATGTGCGGGGCGGCACCGAGGTCGGTCACGATCGGTTCGCCGGCGACGTCCTTGCCCAGGAACAGCGGCAGGTGGAGTTTCTTCACCGCTTCGGGGGCCAGCTTCATCAGCTCCTTGATGCGGACGATCTCCTTTTCCAGGTTGGGCACCTCGATGCCCACGGTGTCCTTGCCCGGGATGGGGCTGACCACGCGCACCCCCGCCACAGCCAGCGCGCGGGCAATGTCGTTGGCGAGATTGCTGATCTGGGAGACCTTCACGCCCGGTTCGAGGCTGAGCTCGAACATGGTAATCACCGGCCCGGTCATGTGGCCGACGACCTGTGCGGCGACGCCGAAGTTGTCCAGCGTCTGCTGGAGAATGCCTGCCCGCTCGGAGGCGTGGGCTTCCTGCTCTTCGATGTATCCGCCGGTGGGCTCAGCCAGCAGCGTCTCCGAGGGCAGGGCGTACTTGCCGGCCTCGGCGTCGGTGGGCTTGGCCGACTCGGCAGCCGGCGAGACCTTCACGGTCTTCTTGCTGCTCTTCCTGCCACCCTTGTTGCCCTTGTCCTTCTTGCCCTTGAGGAAGCCCGGCAGGATGCCCTGCTTTTTCTCGTCGTCGTCGGGCATGTTGGCTGTGGTGGGTGTCTTGACGGGCGGCGCGGGCTTGGTCGCTTTGGCGACGTCCCCCTGGCGGGCGCGTGCGGCGGCATTGAGGTCGTCGGGCAACTGCTGCCGGCGGCGCTGCATGTGGTCGGCGCACCTGTCCCATACTTTCCTGCCCTGGCGTGGAATCTCCAGGACCCAGTCGTCGGCGGTCAGGAGCAGGCCGATCGCGAGCATCACGCAGACGACCACCCAGCCGCCGATATCGCCGAAGCGACTTTCCAGGAAGAATCCCGCCGATGCCCCGATCACCCCGCAGTTGCCTGCGATGCCGCTGCGCCAGGACGGGTCCGAGGCCAGGTAGATCGCGGCTGCCGTCGTCACCACCAGCACCGTCACGCCGGCCAGACGCCAGGCGACGTCGGTGACCTTCCCCCCGAGCATCATGATCGTCGCGGCGATGGTGGCGAACAGCAAGGCCATGTACGCGCCGCCGCCCAGCCAGTAGCGCAGCGTATGGGCCAGATGGGCCCCGACGATACCGGCTGCGTTGTTCACCGGGTCGGCAGGGGGGTAAACGACGGTTCCTGGCGGGTCGGCGGGCGAGTAGGTCAGCAGACTCAGCCAGGACAGGATCACCACGCCGGTCAGCAACGCGACGAAGCAGTAGGTCCAGTAGGGGCTTTGCGTCGGGCCGGGGGGGGCGTCGCCGTCGCCTTCGTTCGGCGCGGTCCACTTGCCCTTCCTGCTGGAGGGCTTGAGGGTGGGAATCTCGTCCGTGCGTGTTTTCTTCATTCGCCTGGTAGCCATCCGGCGTCCTCTACTCCCGGCCGTCCGTCCGTTGACGGCCTGTTGGTTTGTCCTGCCTTCGCGACCCGTCAGACCCCGGTATGCCCGAAGCCTCCCTCGCCGCGGGCGGTTTCGTCGAGCTGCTGGACGAGTACGACCTCGGCTCGCGTCACCGGTGCGATCACCATCTGGGCGATCCGCATTCCCCGGGCCACCGTAAACGTCTCGGCCCCGAGGTTCTGCAGAATCACCCGGACCTCGCCGCGGTAGTCGGCGTCGATCGTGCCCGGGGCGTTGGGCAGCGTGATCCCGTGCTTCAGCGCCAGTCCGCTTCGCGGGCGGACCTGGGCCTCGTATCCGGCGGGAATCGCCATCGTGAACCCGCAGGGGATCAGCTTGATCTGCCCGGGTTCAAGGGCGACGTCCTCGTCGCAGGCGGCGCATAAGTCCATGCCGGCAGCGTGCTCGGACATCGGCGCCGGCAGGGGCACGTCGTCACATCCTTCCGTACGTTTCAACTCTAGTTGTATCGGTTCACTCACGAACAAATCTCCAGTTCATCGCGGCCTGAGGCGATTCGCGCCCGCCTCGGCTGAGCCATCACCCAGGACGCGACACAGCATAACAGAAAGGCGACGAAACGTCCGTTTTTCTTGACAACTTCCCGGGGCTCGGCTATCAAAGAACCCCATACCTGTAGTGAGGCACCGAGGCTTTTCTGCATTCTCTGTCCCCCCCCTTAGCCGGCCCGATGGGCCTGGGAGCATTTCCGTATGTCCTCGAAGGACGAGTTCCTCAGCGAACTCTACGACCAGCTGCACGAAACCCCCATGCAACGCAAACTCCGCGCCTTGGCGCCCATGCCCGTCGGCGTGGTGTTCGTGGAATGGCCCGGGATGTCGATGGAGGACATCCGCTCGCACTTCCGCACGATGAAGGAGCTGGGCTTTACCTGCCTCAAGGGCCTCATGCTCTGTCCGGGCAGCGACCGCCGGGCGGTGATGCACTTGGCGCTGGACGAGGGAATCATTCCCTGGTGGTACGACGAAGCCGGCTGGGAGGAACCCACCGGCGAGCTGCTGGAAAAACTCGGGATCGATCCGGACACGCCGATCAGCGAGGTCCGCGATGACCCCCGCTGGCTGGAGCACCAGGAGAAGGTCATGCGCGAGCGCATCGACCGCGAGTGCGACGCAGACGGCGGTCGGCCTTTGGAACGCGAGTTCCGCGAGAAGTTCAGCTTCGACGGTTCGCTCTCCCCGGCGTTCGCCGACGAGTTCATGGATTGGCTCCAAGACACCTACGGCAGCATCGAAGCCGTCGCCGACGCCTGGAACTTTCATCACGCCGGCCATCATCGCCCCAAAAAGTGGGACGACTGGGACGATGTCAAGAAATTCGCCCTGGACAACCTCCAGAGCCCTCACGGAAGCAGGACCATGTACATCCCCCGCCAGCGCGAGTACCGCCGCCTGCGCGACGTGTTGCGGTTCAAGGCCGACATGTACATCCGGCACATCGAGCGCAGGGTGGCTGCCATGCGCGAGGAGGACCCCAACTCCGTCGGCCGGGCGGGCGGCGAGATGGGCCTGTTCCTTCCGTTCGCGTCCCGCGCGACGGACATGGAGGGCATCGCCTCGGCGATGGCCGAGGGCGGGTCGTTCTATCCGAGCATCCACCTGGCGTGGCACTTCGAGGAGGTGGGGTTCGAGGTTGCCCGTCCGGTGTACATGCAGGCGTCGATGGTGGCAGACTGGTTCAAGGGAGGCTGGTCGGCGACGTGGGAATCCACGGGAGGCCCGCAGCAGCTCTCGGGCGGGAAGGCCAATCTCTATCCGCAGATGGAGGACGTCTGGCCCGGTTCGACGGTGGACGGCGGGGTGATGACCCAACTGATGCTCAGCTATCTTGCTGCCGGCTTCCGGGGCTTCGGGATGTGGTGCTGGAACGCCCGCACCGCCGGATGGGAGGCCGGCGAGTTTGCCCTGGTCGATCGCAATGGCGAGCCGTGCGAGCGCACGCGACAGGCCGGCCGGATCGGTCGGGCGGCGGTGAACCATCGCGACGAGATCTGGCAGGCGCGGAAGG
>CAZYIH010000013.1:0-25695 GCA_964646915.1 uncultured Planctomycetaceae bacterium
CGAACCGTCTGCGGGCGGCGTTCCGGCGCAGGTGATGCTCGCCCCACTCTACGAGTTGATCTGCGGGATGCGCCTGGTGGATACGCACATCGGGCTGATCGTACCCGGAATGGTCAGCGTGTTCGGGATGTTCCTGTTCCGCCAGTCGATGCTGCAGATTCCCGACGAGATGATGGAGGCTGCTCGCGTGGACGGCTGCAGCGAGTTCGGGGTGTACTGGAACATCGCGATTCCCGTCTCGCGCCCGATGATCGGGGCGTTCTGCCTGCTGGCGTTCATGGGCACGTGGAACAGCTTCCTGTGGCCTCAGATTATCCTGAACACCTCGGAGAAGTTCACCCTGCCGATCGCCCTGAACCAGATGATCAATCTCTACGAGCAGAACTACGGCGTACTGATGGCCGGCACGTTGTTGAGCATCCTGCCGGTGATGGTGCTGTTCTTCGCCCTGCAGCGGGAGTTCATCGCCGGGCTGACCGTCGGCATCGGCGATGGCCGGACCTCGACGCGACAAAAAAGACGGTAAATCCCAGCCATTTCGCACCTTGACGGTTTGTAGCGATAGCATGTAGAATACGTCATTCAGGCATCAGGGCCCGAGCAGGGGAATTCTCCACCGGGCTCGAAACGGAAACGGATCACAGCGCATGGACTGGGCACAATTCGCTCAAACTCTTTTCACGACGATTTACACCCTCACGCTGGTTGTGGTGAGCATGTACGGCCTCCATCGCTACGTGCTGGTGTACCTGTATTACCGCCACCGCAACAACAAGCCCAAGACGGCTGAGCCCTTCGACGAACTGCCCCGCGTCACCATTCAGCTTCCGATGTACAACGAGCGGAACGTGGCCCGGCGGATCATCGAGAAGACCTGCCGGATCGACTACCCCCGCGAGAAGCTGCAGATCCAGGTGCTCGACGACAGCACCGACGACACCGGGCAGATCGCGGGCGAAGTGGTGGACGAGTATCGCCGAAAAGGGTTCGACATCCAGTACATCCACCGCGACAACCGTGTCGGCTACAAGGCCGGCGCACTGCGGGCCGGGCTCGATCAGGCCACCGGCGAGTTCGTGACCATTTTCGATGCGGACTTCCTGCCCGAGGAAGACTTCCTCAAGCGATCGATCCACTACTTTACCGACCCGAACGTCTGCGTCGTGCAGACCCGCTGGGCTCACCTCAACCGCAACCGCAGCCTGCTGACCCGTTCGCAGGCGATTCTGCTCGACGGGCATTTCGCCATCGAGCACGTTGCCCGCAACCGCAGCGAGCGGTTTATGGCCTTCAACGGGACGGCAGGCACGTGGCGAAGAGCGGCGATCGACGATGCGGGGGGGTGGCATCACGATACCCTCACCGAGGACCTGGACCTGAGCTACCGCGCCCAGCTGAAGGGATGGAAGTTCATCTTCCTGCCCAATCTCACCAGCCCCGCTGAGCTGCCCCCGGACATGAACGCCTTCAAGGCCCAGCAGTTCCGCTGGACCAAGGGCGGCGCGCAGACCGCACTGAAAGTCCTGCCCAAGGTCCTGTTGAGCAAGTTCCCGCTGAAGGTCAAGATCGAGGCGTTCTTCCAGTTGACCGCCTTCTCGATGCACCTTTCGATGCTTCTGATGGTGCTGATGATGTTCCCGGCGATGTACCTCCGCACGCTGCCGTGGGCGGAGGGGGCCGCCCTGCGGACCGTCTTTGAACTGGCGGTGTTCACGCTCGCGACGCTCTCGGCCAGCGTGTTCTACCTTGCTTCGCAGTACGAGCTCACACACGACTGGCGGTCGACACTGAAGTATCTGCCGATGATGATGGCATTGGGGGCGGGGTTGTGCGTCTCGAACGCCAAAGCGGTGTTGGAAGCATGGTTCGGCCGACAGAGCGAATTCGTGCGGACTCCCAAGTACGGCGACGCGACGAGCTCGGCGTTGACGGTCCGCAAAAAGGGCAAACGCAAGACGCACTGGCTGCCGCTGGTGGAGTTCGCGTTCGGCGTGTACATGTCGGCCTGTGCGGTGGTGGGCATCATCGCCGGCGGTGGGGCCAGCGTGGGCACGCCGTTCCTGGTGCTCTTCGCGTTCGGGTTCTTCTACGTATCGACGCTGAGCTTCCAGGAGCAACGGGCCGGCGGACAAATCTCCGAGGAAACCGTCGACGTCGCGCCGCAGTCTGTGGAGATCAAATAATCTCATCACCATCGGCGTGGCGGCAGCAGGATGCCGGCCAACGCCCGACGTGGATGATTGCGAGGGACGGGACTCGAACCCACACCCCTTTCGGGACCAGGACCTAAACCTGGCGCGTCTGCCAATTCCGCCACCCTCGCGGGGCAGTGATTATATCGGCAGGACCCCGGAATGCATAGCAGACTTCCGGCGAAACGTTTTCCGCACGTCGAAGGTCTTTTTTTCTCCTTGACTCCGCCTCGTGAGCCGACTATAAAATATGTGTAAAGATCCGCTTAGTTGGACGTTCGTCCGACGGCGGAGCTCGGTTCGAGTACTCTCTCCGGGCAGGCCTTCATGGCCAGCCCGAGCGGGTCCACCTCGGACGACGTTTTTGCGTTGTCCAGGCCCGCCATGCCATTCGTGGCAGGTGTTCGTTGTCGGAACACCCCGTCACGCCAACACGGAACGGAAACGTTCCAACGCTTTCAACGGTGCCTGCGGATTGCGCTTTTTTTAGCGATCCCACGGTGCCACCGACGGCTGCGATCGTCGGCTATGCCTTGAGTTCAACCCGCAAGGGGCGACACGTTTGTCGCCGACCCGGCGGGGAGCAACGGAAGGAGGCGTACCATGAAAGCCCGGCTGCGATGCGAAGAATGTGGCAGGCTGGTGGACCCGAGTCAACTGGACGGAACGCCGATGCAGTGTTCCCGATGCGGTAATGAGGTTCGCTCCGCGGATCTCTCCGCCGACGGTTCGGCGACTCCGATTTCCGATGAACTCCATCCTTCCGACGTGGGCGTGACCGCCCGGATCGCCGCTGCGTTCCCTTGGGTCGCCAGCGTTCTGCTGCACGTGGCGCTGGGACTGATCATGCTGCTGGTGACCATCGTCCTGACCCAGTCTCCGGACACGGACAGGCCGATCAACCCGCCCTCTCTCACGCCGGCCGAGGAGGCGAGCATGAACGGCGCCATTCTTCCGACGCCGCCCGACCTTTCAGACCTCGACGACGACAGCCCCCGCCCCGACGCCCCGAGCAACCTGCGGGACGATCGACCTGTCGACACGCCCAAGCTGCCCGACCAGCCGGAGCCTATGATCGGCATCGGCGGGTCTTCGGGCGAGTCGGGTGAGTTCTCGCCGGGTAAGTCGACCTCCGGATTTTTCGGCATCGCAACTGGCGGCCAAGGTGGGGGCGACCCGAACTGGGCCCCCGGCGGCAAGGCCGACGTGGTGTACGTGCTGGACCGCTCGGGCTCGATGGCCATGGGCGGACTGTTCGACACGATGTGCCGCGAATTGGTCGGGTCGCTCAGCGGGTTCGAGCCCGGCTACCAGCGATACCACGTGGTGTTCTTCGGCGACGGGACCTGTCACGAAGCGCCCGGCAGGGGGTTGACCGAGCCGACCGACGAGGAGTTGCTGCAGACGGCCAAGTGGGTCGACACGCTGAAGGCCACGGGACAGACCGATCCGACCAAGGCGTTGGCCCGGGCGTTTGACATCCTTTCACGGCGACGGGACAAGACCCGCGGGGCTGTGATTTTCTTGCTCACGGATGCGGCTTTCCCGGACAATGCGGAAGTGACCAAACTGATCCGCCGTCGCAATCGTAACAAACACGTACGGATTCACACGCTGCTGCTCGGCTCGCGGCCGACGGTGGCGGTGGATGTCATGAAACAGATTGCCTCCGAAAACGGCGGCAGGTACAAATACATAGCTGGTCAGTAATCGCCATTCCGCCCGGCGGGTCGACAGGCTCGAGTCGGGCGGGCTATCGCGAAGGAGACGGACCATGGCAGTAGATTTCCGATGCGAACATTGCGGCAAGCTGCTGAGTATCGACGCGGCCCCCGGCAGCGAGGCGAATTGCCCCCACTGCAGCAAGCAGGTGACTGTCCCTGAGGGGTTGGCGAATCTGCCCAAACCCCAGGTGCCCGGAAGCCAACCGCCCCCCGTACCCGCCCAGCCACAAGGCCAACTCGACGAAGAGGAGTTCGACGAGGAAGACGAAGACAGCCAGGTGATGACCACGATGGCTGCCCTCATGCCCTGGGTGCTCAGCGTATTCTTCCACGCGGGCCTGTTCCTGATGATGGCGTTGCTGGTGCTCGTCATCGGGGCTGCCAATGAGAAGAAGGTCGGCGAGGACGTCTTTGTGAACTCTGAGGTCTACTCGGACGACCCGGGCGGGCAGATCAATCCGGGGGACTCGAACCCCGAGAAGGAATCCGCCCAGGAGATGGAGACCACCTCCAAGCAGTGGGCCCGCTCCGAGTCGCAGGTGGTGTCCAACGCCGACTCAACGGACACCGAGTTGACCATGATCGGCCTGGCTGGCGGAGGTGCCGCCGGCGGCATGCTCGCCAAGCAAGGGCTCGGTTCGGGCGGCAGCGGCGCCGGGCCGAAGGGCAAATTCTTCGGGCATGGCGGCAATGCCCACCACATCGTGTACCTGATCGACCGATCGGGTTCGATGGCGATGGGCGGTACGTTCGATACGGTCTGCCGCGAGATGGTTAAGTCGATCTCCGAGTTGAACCCCGTGCAGTCGTTCCACATCGTTCTGTTCGGCGACGGAACGACCATCGAGAACCCGCCCAAGTCGCTGGTGGACGCCACCGACGATCAGAAAGAGGCGGCTGCCAAGTTCCTCGAAAAGCAGCGCGCGTCCGGTCCGACCGACCCGATTCCGGCGATGAACCGCGCGTTTGACGTTCTTGCCAAGGCGGACAGGCAGAAGCGCGGCAAGATCATCTTCCTGCTGACCGACGGTGTGTTCACTGCCGACAACGACGTGGTTCTGCGGACCATCAAGGGTCGCAATCGCGGCCAACAGGTGCACATCAACACGTACCTGTACGGCGGGCAGCAGGAAAAGGAAGCCGTCGACGTCATGCAGAAGATCGCCAAGGAAAACGGCGGCAAGTTCAAGATCATCAATCCCCAGTAATCGCGTCCTCGCGAAGGTGAGAACATGAACGGACAACGAGCCCGATGGACGTCGCTGCTGGCGGTGGTATTGCTGGCGAGCGTTGCGCTCGGAGACGAGGTGAACATCGGCGGGCTTCCGCGCCGCGGGACGGTGATCGGAGCCGATGGGTTTTCGGTGACGCTGCGTCTGGGTGGCGGCCGAGAGGTGAAGTCCAACGTCGCCGAGGTGCGGGAGATCACGCTCACCGGACGAACGTCGTTCAACACGGCCGAGGGGTTGTACGCGGACGGGAAATACGCCGCGGCGATGCAGGCGTATCAGCGGGCCGCCCGCCAGGCCGACCAGAAATGGCTGCGTCGGCTGATCCGCTATCGCAAGTATCTCGCGATGAACAAGGCCGGTCAGATCAACCAGGCCGTCGAGGAATGGCTGGGACTGGTCGAGGAGCACGAAGGTGCTTCCGCCCTCCTCAAGGCCCGCCCGACCGAGATGGGCAAAAAGGGGTCGAGTGACAACGCCAAGGCGATTCGTCTGTTGGAGGCAAAGCTCCAGCGCGAGAAGTCCGGGGCCTTTGCCGACGCGATCAAGCAGGTGCTGCTGGATCTCTACAAACGGGAAGGTCGCCGCGAGGACGCCGCCCGATTGGCCGGCGGGACGCTGGCCGAAGACGACGGCAAGGAAGACGACCAGCCGAGCAACGGCTCGGATACCAAGCCCGCCGTGCCCCGCGGTGATGCCGACAAGGTCCTCCAGGCCGCGTCGATCATCATCGACCAGGCCGGCGACCCTGACGCGAAGCTGACCGACGCCCAGCGCGTCGCCAAGGCCTCCGGGGCGCTGAAGAGTCTGCAGGCGAAGGCCAAGAGTTTTCCGATGGGCGACCTTGCCCCGGCGCTGCTGTGGATGGGCAAGGCGCAGCTGGTGATTCACGATCACAGCAAGGACGCCCGCAAGGAGTTGGTCCAGGCGGGGCTGAATTTCATGCGGGTGGTGACATTCTTCACCGCATCCACCCAGACGCCCGAGGCGCTGTACCTGGCAGGGCAGGTTAACGAGAAGCTCGGCAACCCCAACGCCGCCCGCCAGGCATACGCGGCCGTCAAGGAGCATTTTTCCAACACCAAGTTCGCCTCCAAGGCCTCCAAGGCCCTGGACGCACTGGATTCATAATTTCATAGTCTTTGTAAGGTCGTAAGGCTGACATGCGGGCCGATGGGCTCGCGAGAACCGGGTGAGTCGACGCGGACAGCGCGACGCAGCGTATGAAGCAACCAAGGAGACCGTTGCATGCAAACTAGTTTGATGTTGCTGGCACAGGCACAGGAATTCGACAGTTGGATCGAGGTGTTCGTTTGGCCGGGTGGTGGTGTGATCGGCCTGATCCTCTGGGCGTTGAGTATCGTCACGCTCTCGATCATCATCGAGCACTTCATCTCGATTCGCCGCACGAACATGCTTCCTCCGGTGATGACCGAGCAAATCCGCTCGATGTTCGAGAACAAGCAGTATCGCGAGGCGATCGACATGACGGCCGCCCAGCCGGACTTCCTGAGCTACGTTATTCACGCCTCGCTGACCGAGGCCCCGCACGGGTACGCCTCAATGGAGCGGGCGATGGAAGAGGCCTCCGAGGAACGCACCACCAAGCTGCTTCGCAAGATCGAGTGGCTGAACCTGATCGGGAACATCGGGCCCATGCTCGGACTGTTGGGAACCGTCTGGGGCATGATCCAGGCGTTCTTCAAGATCGTCCAGGAAGGTGGCACGCCCAAGCCCGACAAGCTCGCCGGTTCGATCGGCATTGCGCTGGTGACCACGCTGTTGGGGCTGGCGGTGTCCATCCCGGCCTTGGCGGTGTATTCCATGATGCGTAACCGCATCGACGCGTTGAGCAGTGAGGCGATGCTGATCTCCCAGGAGCTGATCTCCACGTTCCGTCCGGGCGGCAAGAAGTAGTCCCCCGACGGTCTGCATGAATCTCCGGGCCTCGCGGCTGCGGAGAGGAAGGAGAGTCCGATGGCGAAGAAGAAAAACAAAGAAGCCGCCGGCGACGTATCGGTCAACCTGACGCCGATGATCGATTGCACGTTTCAGCTGATCATCTTTTTCATCCTGACCACGCAGTTTGCCTCGGCGGCCTTGGCGCCGCTGCTGCCGCCCAAGCCGGAAGACAGCATCGCCCAGGAAAGCCAATCCCAGCCCGGGGAGATGACCAATAAGGTCATCGTCAACGTGGTTTCGCGGGTGGCCCCGGATGAGAAGAACCCCGACCTCCGCGAGGCCCGGCGAGGCAAGCACTATTACATTGCCGGCCACGGCCCGCAGGGCGACGGGATCATCCAGATCAGTGACGAGGCTACGCTGACGCGGATCTTCAGTCAGGAACTGCAATCGGCCGTCAAGGCGGGCGTGGATAAGAAAGATTTCCAGATCGAAGTCCGGGCCGATAAGCGAGTGACGTTCAGCTACGTGCAGCCCGTGATCAACGCGGCTGCCAGTGCGGGCGTCGGCAACATGAAAATCACCGCCCTTGTGGCGGGAGGTTGATATGGCAGCACGATCGACAAAGAAAATCCCCGAAGACCAGACCGTCCACTACGTCCCGCAACGCAAGAAGCGGGGCAAGGGCGGCAAGAACATGCAGCCGCCGCTGACGCCGATGATCGACGTCACGTTCCAGTTGCTGATTTACTTCATCCTGACCACCACATTCCGCGTGGCGGAGGGGCAGATTCCCGGCAACCTGCCCACCAATGTCGGTCCACAGCCGACGACTTCGCTGGAATCCGATCCGGTCACGCTCCGGCTGATTCCGAGGGGCCCGGCCCTCAACCAGGTGGAGTTTGCCCTGGAGAACGACAGCCCCACCAGCAAGCCCGACGAGCTGCGAAAAATGCTGGCCTCGCGCCTGGCCGGGGTGGGCGAGAAGGGCCAGTTGCGGATTATCTCGCGGACGAATGTGGCCTGGCAGCACGTGGTGGAGGCGTACAACCAGGCGGTGAAGGCCGGCTGGAAGAGCATCGGCATCCGCGCCCCGGGTTGATTGCGGCCTGGCGGTCGGGCCCGGAGCGAAGAGCAATCGATCAGACGGGACGCTGCGATGTCGGAGCAGATCCGTCGGAGCGGACCGCCGTACCAACGGACCGGGTCTTGGTGTGTCTGACAGATAGAACGAAGGTTTGGCGGAATGAATCTTGCGCGCCTGCCTGCTGTGTGAATCGCGGGCGGCAGGGTGTGAGTATATAAGGAACCGGTATGAGGCGAAGAGGAATCTGGACAGGACTGTTGGTGTTGCTGGCGGCATCGTGCGCGATGGCCCAGGAGAAACCCGCCATCGACCGGCTCGACCAGGACAGACTGGCCAACCAGCTCCAGCAGATGGGCATGACCGAGCTGCTGGAAGGGCTGGTGGCTTCGAGCGGCGAGACGGGCAGCCCGTCGGCCAAGCGCCTTTTGGCGAGGGCGAAGATCGCCCGTGCAACCACCGGAACCTTCGAGGACCCGGCCCGCCGCAACCAGTTGGTCGACGAGGCGATTGCCCTGCTCAGGGACGTCGTCAAGTCCACCGCGGACGCCGAAGACTGGCGGGCGCAGCTGACGTATTTCCGCGATCGGCTGGACCTGGCCAGCGCCATCGGATCCATCCGCATCGAGCCACAGACCACCGCGTTGATGTACCTTTACGGCACCGAGGCCGACCGTCGCCTGGTGCAGAAGCACGCCAATGAAGCGGTCGTGATGGTCGCTCGACTGAGGGCGGACCTGCAGGACAAGATCGACGACCTCTCCGGCAGCGGCTATACCGGGCTGCTGCGGGTGCGGCATTTCAAGCAGGTGGACGAGGAAGTCAAGTATCGCGCCGGGTGGGTGTATTTCTTCGACGGAATGAGCGACCCGAACCAGCGGTCGGCGTCGGGGCCGTTGCGGCGGTCCATCGCCAGCCTGGAGCGGTACGCCACCGGCGACGCCGGCAGTGGCGTGAAATACTGGTCGCTGCTGGTCTGCGGGATGGCCCGTCGCGAGCTGCATCAGCACAAGTCGGCCGACGAGTATCTCCAATCCGCTGCCGGCGAGAAGGCCGACGCGCCGGTGCGCATGCAGGCGGCCTTCGAGATCGGGCGCAACCACGCCGAGTGGGGCAAGTATCTCCACGAGCGAAGCGAGGTCTACCGCAAGCAGAATCTCGGCGGTGAGGCGAAGCAGGCCCAGGTCGACGCGAAGAAGAATTTCGTTGCCGCGGAGAAGGCCATCGAACAGTTCTCCGAGCTGACGGCGAAGCTGCTGGGCAAGAACAAGAACGCCCGACTCCAGGCGTCGATCTACGCGACGATCCTGCGGAACTACCTCTACGAGACCTGGGCCGACGCGGTGAAAAAGAGCGATCCGGGCGAGGCGAAGAAGATCGCCGACAAGGGCCTCCAGGCCATCCTGAAGTTCCTCGAAGAGCACGACGACCCTGCCGTCCAGCAGTTCCTCATCGACCGGATCGCCGGGAAGTACCAGGGGCGCACCGACTATCAGAACATGCCCTCGATTTTCGTGTTCTCCATCGCCCTCAAGGAGCTCAACAAGGCCGAGAAGCTCTGGAAGGCCGACAAGAAGGACGCGGCGATCCAGGTGTACGACAAAGTCACAGCCATGATGGGCACCATCCAGGCCCGCAGCGACAAGGCGTCGGCCAGTCTCAGTTCACGGGTGGGCAAGGTGCTGGCGTACATCGACTATAAGCTGGGTCGCGAGTTGGACGCCGCCCGCAAGAACCTCAAGATCGCCCGCGAGAATCCCCAGGCCGAGGACGCCTTCACCGCGGCGACCAACGCGCTGAAGATCTATCGCAAGATGGTCAACAAGCGTCCGACTCCGAGCACGAAGCGCGAGTTCATCGAGGCGCTGGAGTTTTTCCTCGACGCCGAGAAGGGCGCCTGGGCGAAGAAGGCGCCGCAGTGGCATTTCGACCTGGCCTGGCAGCTCGAGTCGCTGGGCGACACGCTCCGCGGCCAGGCGCAGGAGACGACCTATCGCCGTGCCGTCAAGGCGTACGAGAATGTGCCCACCACCACGCCGGAATACATGCAGGCGCGGTATCGGGGGCTGTCATTGCAGATGAAGGTGATCGAGCAGTTCGGCAAGGGCACGGTGCAGGCCGAGCAGGCACGGAAGCTGATCAGCTCGATGCAGAAATTCGCCGACGAGGCGAAGGCCGCGATCGCCCGGACGGAGGAAGAGGGCAAGAAGAAGGACATGCGGGAGTGGGCGGCACGGGCGATGTTCGAGTCGGCCATTCTCATGAGCGAAGTGCTCAACCAGGACAGCCGAGCGCTGAATCTGATGGAGCAGCTGCCGCGGGACTGGCCCGGTACGCGCGTGCTGCGGTGGGCGGCGGCGTTCCGCATCGAGCGACTCATGAAGACCGACCGGGTCAAGGACGCCTTCGAGGAGTTCAATGAATTCCGCCGGAAGTACGGCGAGGAGAAGGCCCGCGGGCTGGTCCAGTCGCTCATCAAGGAAGTGCGGGACAACATCCGCGAGCTGGCCAAGGATAAGAAGAACCCGCGTGAGCTGGCGGTGTATCGCGATGTCTACGCCCAGTTCGCCGAGAACCTCTACAATACTTCCGCCGACGAGTCGGCCTCGAAGCGATACCCGCTCAAGCAGATGTACGCCGACGCCCTGCTGGAGAAGGGGTACGCTGCCCGGGCGGCGAAGGAAGATCCCGACCCGCACTACAAGAAGGCTTTGGGACTCTACGAGGAGCTTTACGCCCAGGATCAGAAGCAGGTTGAGGCGCGGCAGGCGGAGATCGAGAAGAAATTCACCGACATGGCCAATGCCGTCAAAGCCGCCCGCGGGAATGTGCGGACCATGCTCTCGCTGGGCAAGCAGTACGTCTCCGAGGCGGGCGAGAATGAGTATACCTCGGTCTCGCTGACGCTGCTGTCCGATGCGGTGTACGATCTGGACGCCGCGATCGACGAAGATGACATCAACGAAGCGATGTCGGCTGTGCAGTTCCGCATGAAGAAGTTCCTGGAAGACTACGAGCGTTGGCTCAAGGGACGGGTTCCGCTCGACGGGACGAACATCCTGGGGCTTGCCCGCTCGCAGCGTCTTCTGGGGGACCTGGCCAAGGCACGGAAGAACTACGAGAAATGGATCCGCAGCGCCCCGCGCAACCATCCGCGGTGGTGGGAGGTTCAGTACGAGTACTCCCGGACGTTCTACGAGCTCAACCAGGACAACGTCAAAGGGCTGGAGGAGCTGCGGATGAAAATCAAGCAGCTTCAGGCCATCAGCAAAACGATGGGCGGCGAGGCGAACCGCTTCCGCCAACTGCTTCGGACCGTCGAAGGCAAACTGCCCGAATGAGTGCGATCTCGGGAATCCGGGCTGAGACGTTGACGCCGGTTCCCGCGTCGGTATACTGTGTCACACGACAACCCGGTGGCGTACCCAAGTGGACTAAGGGGACGGATTGCAAATCCGTTATACGTGGGTTCGAATCCCACCGCCACCTGTGCATGATTCACCCCGCAAGGCCGGCCTGGGGGCGCCATCGAAGCGGCGCTTCTGGTGTTGGCCCGCCGATCGGCCTGTCGGCATGAGAGCGTAACCCTAAGGCGTTCCAAATCCTGCGCCGGTTTTTCCGGCGGACGGTGAATCTCGAAGGCTGATCGGGCGACTAAAATACAGGGGCGGGCAAACCATCGACCCGCCCATCTGTCCGACTCGACAGCGCATGATGCGCGGGAACGAGGAAAAGATGATGTCCAAGAAACTGCTGGGTCTGCTGAGTGTCCTCCTGCTGGTGTCCACTTCTCTCGGGGCGACGTACATCCTGAAGTACAAGGACGGCAGGACGGCCGAGGTCGAGAAGGTCACCAAGGTCAAGGAAGGTTACCAGGTCGTCAAGGGCGGGATTTCCTACCTCGTCAAGGCCGACGAAATTGCCTCCGTCGAGGAACGGGCAACACCGACCGATGAGTACAAGGCCCGCCTGGCGAAGATCGACAAGACCTCCGCCGCCGCCCGCTACAAGCTCGGACGATGGGCGTACAGCCAGAAGCTCTACGACCTGGCCGTCAAGGAACTCGAGACTGCTCTGAAGATCAAACCCGATCATGCAGAGGCCAAGCTTATGCTGCCGATCGCCCAGGCAAAAGCCAAGGCTGCCGAGGGCGGGGACGAAGAAGGCGGCGACGAGAACGGCAAAAAGGATGACACCAAGACCGGCGACGAGAAGAAAATCGACAAGCTGCTGATTCCCTCCGAAGACATTTACCGCCTTCGGCTGCTGGAACTGAAGCGCACCTACAGGAACGATCGACTGGTCATCACCGAGCGGACGCCGATTCAGTTCCGCGACAAGGTCCTGCGTCGGTTCATCAACGCATGGCAGGGCAGGGGGATCTTCGAGCAGAAGAACGCCGACCGGAAGTTCCTCGCCGCCGGGAATCGTGCACAGGCGGCCTACATGCTGGAAGTCCTGCCGGTGGACAGTCCGCTGCTGAACGATATCCGCGTCACGCGCGATCCGGAGTTCATTATCCAGTTCGAGCGCACCGTCTGGCCGTTGGTGAAGAACATCCTGCCCGGGGCGTTCTCCAAGGAAGGACACGCCGGGCTGCGATTGATCGGCGTCCAGACACGCGACCCGCGGCTGATTTACTCCAACTTTGTTCTTCTCGACGGCTACACCAAAGGTCGATGGCGCATGATTGACCGGGGCGACCCGCAGAAGTCCCTGCTGCTGAACTGGGGCCTGCCGCGAGACCTGACGAAGATCAAGAACCCCCAGGAGAACTACACCCCCGTCTTCAAGAGCCGCGATGACGCGCAGTACAAGCGCGTCTTTCAGTGGATATCCAACCTCGAAACGCCGCATCCGAAGTACAACCTCAAGTACAAGCCCCCCTACGAAAACAAGCTGAACTTCGGGGGCGCTTCGGGCCTGGGCCCCAAGGATGAAGGCGACGACGACAAGGACGAAGACGGCGAGAAGGAAGACGACGAAAACGACAAGCCTCTTCCCTCCTGATTGATCAAGCCGGAGGGCGATCGTGCCTGAGATCCTGCTGACGGCGCTGCTGTGGGTCGTGCTCGTGGCGGCTGCGATTTTCTTCGCGGTCATGGGTGCTGTGCAGACCCGTCGTACCCGCCGCCTGGCCCACGACGCCCACGAGATCGAGTTGCGGTTCTCGCACACCGATCCGTTCGACCTGCCGATGCGGTACCGCTCTTTCGCCTTGATTCGCAGCGGCCACAGTCCGATGGCCCGGAATGTCGCCTACGGCCGACAGGAATCCTGGCCGGTTCGCTGCTTTGATTTCCGCTATGAGGCCGGTCATGGTCCGCGGCGCGTGGGACGCAGCTACCGCGTCTACGTCGTCGAGACGGCCGGCGAGCTTCAACCCGTGGTGATGTGGCATGAGCGCGATCGCGAATGGACCCCGCTCGAGGCCCAGCCCGCCGATGGACGGATCGGCCCGTGGGCGTACAAGGGCTCGCCCAACGCCACGGACATGCTTGCCGAGATCTGCGCCGATCTGGCCGACGACGGAGCATGCATGCAGACGGCCGGCCGGGCGCTGATGCTCTGCCTTCCTGCCGGCGCACCCGCGCGTTCGGATCACTCGGCGCTGCAGTTCTGCCTCCACGCCGCACGACGACTTGACTCGTGGAAGAACCCGGCCTTGCCCGATGAGCAGCAAGCCCGGGGCGAGGCGAATTCGTCGCCTGAGCAGCGTTGAAAACGCCCCTCGCCCGTGGTACAAAACAGGAACGGCTGTAGACCCATTCGTACGCATTACGGGAGAACACGACGTGCATAGAATCAACTCACTCGGTGTCGCGGTGCTGATGTCGCTGGCAGGGCTGGTCATGGTCGCTGGCTGCTCGGAGGGCGAGGTTCGCGGCGCGAACCGATCCCTGCAGGAGCAGGTCTCCAAGGCGCTGCGTCTGCGGGACCAGGCATTGAACCTGATGGAGGCCCCGCCGGTTGTCGAGACGGCCACCGGGAAGATGCTTCCACTTCAGGGCGTCGAGGTGGACCCCGAGAAGTACGAGAACCAACTGCAGAGCGCCCCCGACGGGCAGACCCCCGACGCCCCGGTGCAACTGGTGCTCGATGAGCAACTGAATCCGAACGTCCTGAACCTGCTGGATCGGGCTCGTGAGCTTATCGAGAAGGAGTTGGAAGGCACGAAGGCCGACCAGGCCAACCAGGCCTTGGCGCGGTCGGTTCTCGGGCGGATCTACGAGCTCAAGGGCGACTATCTCAGCCAGCGGACCGACCAGCACCGCAACGGCGCGTACGCACGCGTCTCCCAGGCGCGGGACATCCTCGGGACGGTCACCCAGCAGAAGGGCATCCTCGCTTATTACGATAAGCTGCTCTCGCTGGAGGACCAGGACGTCCAGGCCATGAAGAGCGACGCCCAGTCGGACGCCAAGGAACTCTCTGCCGAGATCAAGACTCTCACAAGCCAGATCAAGGAACGGGAGACCCAGCAGCAGAAGCTTCTGGAGAGGAAGAACACTCTCGAAGCCAAGGCCCGCGCCCTGCGGTCCGAAGCCCGCGCCCCGGGCAAGAAGGGTTACGAAGCCGACATCAAGGCCTTGGAGATCATGGACCAGGTCGGCCAGGTCGACACGCAGATCAGCAAGTTGGACAACGAGATGAGCGTCCTGCGGATGAAGCTCTCCGAGCGGACCATGAAGGAGTCCATCGCCAAGGCGCTGATCGCGGCGGCGGACAAGATCGTCACCGGGCGTGAGGAAGGGACCGACGCCAACGGTATGGGCGGCCGACAGGCCGTCCGACGACAGCGGGCCGAGCTGAACCAGGAGCACCAGAAGTCTCTCGCCGCCGGCAGCGAAGTGATGGGCGACCTCGCCGAGGCGCTGGAAAACTGGTCGGCCGCCGAGAAGGAAGCGGGCAACGCCTACTTCGCCGCGGGCAAAAATTACGGCCGATATGACAAACTGGCGTCCATGAGCGACCTGCGGACCGAACGGGTGGACGCCCTGGCCCAGCAGGCGACGGTGCAGATGGCCTTTGGGCGGTCGAACGTCGAGAGGCTTTACCTGCACTCCGAGGTGGAGGAGTTGCTCGAGCAGGTCAGCGAGTACTGGCCGGGCGGCGCGCCCGGCGAGGCAGGCAAGGTTCGCGAATTGCTCAAGCCCACCACCGAGCAGATCCGCAAGACCGGAACCCAGCAGTACCAGGACGCGATTGACTCTCTCGATGAGGCGATCAGCCGGGCCGATCGGGCGTACAAGTGGCTGTATCGGGGTGCCCAGGCACGGGCGTACATCGGCAAGGCCGAGATCGCCGGTAGCACCACGCCGCTGGACGAGGCTGACTCCGTGTTGAAGGAAGCCCTCGCCGGCCGGTCGGAGTCGCCGCTGGTGCGCGCCAATGTCGGGAGAATCCAGAGCGACATCAGCCAGGTCCGGGCGATGCTGGGCGGCTGAGCCGACGGCCTGACCAATCTGAGACGATTCATCAGCGGGCTTCGCCATGCGGCGGGCCCGCTGTCATGCGCTCCAGGTGGAATGGTCGCCGGCGAAACCGGTTGCCAAAATCGGCGATCTCGCGCATACTGGTAGGTGCAATGGGGAGACAGCACCCCAACGCTTGCTTCGCGGCTTGGCTCTCGGGAAGGAGCGCAGATGGCGACGTATCGTGCGAAGGCGATGGAGACGCTGGCTTCCGAGCTGCAGTCCGCTTCCTCGCGCAATCGTCGGCTGTGCGTCGATGCCGCCGAGGAGCTTCTCGACCTGCTCGAACCATCCCAGCACTACCCCTACGAGTTCGTCATCTACCGCCTGACCGGCTATCGTGGCCGGGGGCGGGAGGCAACCAGTCGATCGCTCAGCGGCGAGGATATCCATCACGATCTGCTCCGGTTGATGCTCGATGTGTCCGCGAGCATGGAACTCAAAACGGGTGATTATCCCGAGAAGGTTTACGACACGGCCTCGCTGGCGGACCATTTCCACGTCTCGAAGAAGACCATTCAACGATGGCGCCGCGGCGGGCTGCCCGCACGCCGGCTGGTGTTTCCCGACGGCAGGCGGCGGGTGGCGTTCCTGGCCGGTTCGGTCAAACGTTTCACGCAGCAGCATCGCCGGCAGGTGAAACGCTCGGCGAAGTTCACCAAGCTCACCCCCACCGAGAAAGCCGACATCATCCGCCGGGCCAAGCGGATGACCGACTTCACCGACTGCACACTCGCCGAAGTCGCCCGGCGGCTGAGCGTGCGCACCGGCAGGGCGACCGAGACGATCCGGTACACGATCCGCCAGCACGATCGGCGGAATCCCACCCAGGCCGCCTTCCCCGAGATGACCGACCCGCTGGCCGACGACGATCGGACCATGATCTATCGGGCGTTTCTCAACGGCGTGTCCGCGTCGGTGCTGGCCACGCGGTTCGCCCGCACGCGGGGGAGCATCTATCGCGTCGTGTACAACACGCGGGCCGAGCACCTCGCCCGGCGGGAGATCAGCTACATCTACAATCCGCAGTTCGACCTGCCCAACGCCGACGACGTCATTCTGGGCGGTCGGTACGAGCCGAGCGGCCCGGAGACCGTCCCCGTCGACGGCGATCGACCGTTGGGGGGCAGCAAGGCCGCCGCGGTACCGCGGGACCTGCCCCCGTACCTCCAGGCGCTCTATCGCGTTCCGCTCCTGTCTGCCGACGAGGAACGCGACCTGTTCCGCAAGTACAACTATCTGAAGTTCCGGGCCGACCACGCCCGGCAGGAGATCGACCCGACCCGCGCGAAGGTGGCCGACCTGCGAACCGTCGAGTCGCTGCTGCTCCAGGCGAACGTCCTGAAGAACCGCATCATCCGCTCGAACCTGCGGCTGGTGGTGTCCATCGCAAAGAAGCACCTCCGAGGCCCGCAGACGCTCTTCGAGCTGGTCTCCGACGGCAACGTCGCACTCATGCGGGCGGTCGAGAAGTTCGACTATGCCCGGGGCTTTCGGTTCTCCACCTACGCCTCGTGGGCGATCATGCGCACCTACGCCCGGTCCGTGCCGAAGGAACGCTACCAGTTGGACCGCTTCGCCACCGGCAACGACGAGGTGCTGGACATCGCCGCCAGCCTCCGCACCTACGACCCCAACGAGATGAATCTCCCGGAAATCCGCGAGAGTATCGACGCGATGCTCTCCCAACTCAACGAACGCGAGCGGACCGTGCTGGCCGACCATTACGGCCTCATGGAAGGGGTCGCCGCCAAGACGTTCGAACAGCTCGGCGGCGAGCTGGGCATCAGCAAGGAACGCGTACGGCAGATCGAGCTGCAGGCACTCAAAAAGCTCCGCCGACTCTCCCGCCCCGAAGCGGCGGCCGACCTGCTGTCGTAGGGTGATCAGCGATTAGCGAATAGCCAATAGCGAATGGCAAGCAGGAGGCAGCCGTAGATACAGTGTCTCACGAAAAAGCCCCCCGATCCGAGGATCGAGGGGCTTTGGGTTTTGACTTCTGGTGCGTTCGTCAACGTCGGCCGATCAGGTATCTTCGTCGGGTCTGCTCTCGGGCAGCAGGAACAGCAGCACAGCCGCCAGCACGCTCATTCCCGCCAGCAGAAGCAGCCCTCGTCGCAGGCGTGGCTTTTGCAGGCGTCGGGCGGTTCGCATGATCCATCCGCTCGGGCGCGGCGGCCGGGGCGTATGACGGATGCGAACCACGCCGGGGGTCTCCACGCTGGAAACCCGATCGACCATCGCCTGCCGGGGCGTCATGCCCAACTGGTTCATCGCCAGCCGTTGCGTGAGCACCGGATCGTGCGGGGCCGCGACGATCATCCGATCATAGGCGGCCAGGGCGGCCTGTTCGTCGGCCACCTTGGCTGTGAGACAATCGCGGCGGTATTGCGTGAGCTTCATCCGCGCATAGGGCGGAAGCAGCACGACGCCCGCGGCGATCGCGGCGCCCAGCCCAGCCAGCAGGCAGAACGCCAGTCCCGAGGCGATCGGTTTGATCGGCGGGGTCTTCTCAGCCTTTGTTCCACATCGACGCGCCATACTGGGCCTTGTCTCCGAGCTCTTCCTCGATTCGGAGGAGCTGGTTGTACTTGCAGACCCGGTCGGTCCGCGAAGCCGACCCGGTCTTGATCTGACCGGTATTCTTCGCGACGACGAGGTCGGCGATGGTGGTGTCTTCGGTTTCGCCCGAGCGGTGCGAGACGACGGCAGAGTAGCCGTTATTCATGGCCAGGTCGATCGCCGAGTTGGTCTCGCTCAGCGTGCCGATCTGGTTGACCTTGATCAGAATGCTGTTGCCGCAGCCGGTGTCGATGCCCTTCTGGAGGAACTTGACGTTGGTCACGAACAGGTCGTCGCCGACCAGCTGCACCTTCTCGCCGAGCTTGTCGGTGATTTTCTTCCAGCCGTCCCAGTCGTCCTCGCCGAGCCCGTCCTCGATCGAACGGATGGGGTATTTCTCGCACCAGCTGGACCAGATGTCGATCATCTCGTCGCTGGTGGCGATGCGGTCCGGGTCGGACTTGAAGAAGCAGTAGCCTTCCTTGCCTCGCTCGCGGGCCTCGTTGACCATCTCGCTGGCGGCGGGGTCCAGGGCGATCCAGACATCTTCGCCGGGCTTGTAGCCGGCCTGCTCGATCGCCTGGAGGATCAGCTCCGGGGCTTCGTCGTTGCTCTTGAGGGACGGGGCGTAGCCGCCTTCGTCACCGACGGCTGTGTTGTAGCCCTTGCTCTTGAGCACCTTCTTGAGTGCGTGGAAGATCTCCGTGCCCATCTGCAGGCCCTGGGAGAACGTCTCGGCGCCCCAGGGCTGGACCATGAATTCCTGGAAGTCCACGGTTCCGTCGGCGTGCTTTCCGCCGTTGAGAATGTTCATCATCGGGACCGGGAGGACCACCGCGTCGTCGCCGCCGATGTAGCGGAAGAGGCTTTTGCCCTGCGCGGTGGCTGCGGCGCGGGCGACGGCCATCGACACGCCCAGCAGGGCGTTGGCGCCGAAGTTCGCCTTGTTCGGCGAGCCGTCGGCGTCGATCATCGCCTGGTCGATCGCCTGCTGCTCGGTGGCGTCCATGCCCACGACGAGATCGCGGAGCTCTTTGTTCACGTGCCCGACGGCCTGGGTGACGCCCTTGCCGAGGTACACGTCCTTGTCGCCGTCACGAAGCTCGACCGCTTCGTTCTCACCGGTCGACGCACCGGACGGGACGGCGGCCCGGCCGAGAATGCCACCTTCCAGAACGACATCCACCTCGACGGTGGGGTTGCCGCGCGAGTCGAGAATCTGCCTGCCCTTGATCTCTTTAATCTTCGTAGACATAGTTGCTTCCTTTGTTTCTATCGGGTGTGGGTTGGTCGCAGCGTTAGCGTTTCGCCGAACGCCTTGAAACCGTCATCGTAGCGGCCGAGACGGGCAATGCAAGCCCTTTCGCCACGCGGATTGCTCCCGCTGCTGGTGTCAATCGGGGGCTGCCGGCGGCGTCGAGGCGGTTTCGCGGAACCCCGGCCGGGGCAAACCGTTGAACAAGGGTCCGTTCTGCGCGACATTGTCCATAATCACTCGGGAGCGACGCATATGAACCGTACCGTTCTTACAGCGATGATCCTCGCCGGTTGGGTCGTCACAGCCGCCGGGGATGTGGAATCGCTGCGACTCCAACAGGCCCCGGGCGAGTTGACCATTCCGGCAGAGGCGCCGGACACGCCGGCGGGCAAACGGGTTGCCCTGGCGGAGTATTTCGCCAGCCGACACGAAGAGTTCGACGCCGATGATCCGATGTGCCGTTCGCTGCTGTGGTTCTACAGCCACCATGCTCGCCCGGAGGATGACGCGAAGCAGATCCGCCTCAACGAGAAGTACCACAACATCGGCGTGGAGTACTTCAATCACGCCCAGAAGCTCTATTCCGAGGTCGCGGGGTCGGCCGGCGGTCAGCCGGCGTCCTGGCTGGCAGCCTGGCGGGATCTCTTCGCCCGCCGTGTGATCGAGGAGCGTCTGAAGCTCTCGATCGACGCCGAGAAGGCAAGGCTCTCCGATATCCCCGTGACCGAGCGACTTACCACGCCGAAGACCTCCGCCCAGGCGACCAAGGCCATCGAGGCAGCCTACTCGCCATCCTCGGCAAAGGAGCGGAGCGAGATTCTGCGCGTGCTGGCGCGAATCAACCCGGGGCTCTCACCGGATGGTTGGTACCTCACGAAGCAGGCTCCCCAAGAGTCGGCCGTCCATGCCGTCGTACCTGCCGGCGATGGCTGGGGAGCGTGGAAACGCGTCGAGCGATATCGGCTGACGCCCGAGACGCCGCTGCTGCTGCCGGCGAGCGACTGGGTGAAAGCCCAAATCGCCAAGCTGCCTGCCCCGCCCGCTTCCGCGCCGGCAGCGAGGTTGGCCAATGATGTCTTCTGCGTCGAGCTCAAATCGGCCCTGCGAAACGAGATTCCTCTCCGCATCTTCCTGACCCGCCGGGGCAGGGAATTCACGTATGCCTGGGCCTTCACCCCGACGGTGAGCAATCGCCCGCATGACGTGTTCATTCTGGACGACAGCCCCGATGGGCTGAAGCTCTCCCTGGCGGTGCCCACCGGCGACAAGCAGGTCGACCGTCTCATGCTCACGCTGAAACTTCACTCGCGGGGCAAAGGCCTGGCCGGATCGTTCACAGGCGAGCTGGACCTGGACGAGAGCAAGGAGATGGTCAAGGGCGACGCCAACGCCGTTCCGCTTGCCCGGGCGCTGCCGCCCACCGACAAACTCACCGGCGGCTGGAAGTGGTACATGGGGCCCAAGGACTGTGCACGCTCCGGGCAGGGGAGCGTGGAACTGGTGGAGGATCTCGACCGGGCGAGGCTGGCGTGGGTGAGCGACGAGCAGATCCCCGTCGGGCGAGGCCCCGACACGCGGGGGAAGGTGGAGAAGGTTCGTTTCGAGACGCTCAGCGGCGGCTGGGCCAGCCCGGTGATCGACGGCGGCCGCGTGTATCTCAGCTATTACGAACCCAGCGGTGAGCACTACGCCTGGGGTGCCGGCAAGGCCGTCGCCGAGAACCCCGAGGACAAGCACCTCTACCGACTGAACCTTATCGAAGCCGACGATATCATTCATTGCTTCGACGCCCGCACGGGCAAGACGCTCTGGAAGCGGCGGTACGCAGGGGAGGGGCTGAGCTGGTCGGGGTTCAATAAGTCCGGGCCCGAGATGACGCCCTGCATCGCCGACGGGAAGGTCTACGCGGTGGGCACGCTGGGGAACGTGTACTGCGTGGAGGCTGCGACGGGTCGAACGCTCTGGCGGAGCGACATCGGGCGGCGCGCCCGGCTGCTGCGGTTCCAGCGGGGTGCGTTGATCGCCCGCGGCGGTCATTTCGGCTCGCGGAGTGACTTTTCCACGCGCGTGGTGCCCGCCGGTGACGTGATCGTCGTCTGCGACCACGTGCGTACCAAGGGCGGCGACGAGCATTACCGCTACGAGCTGTGGAACGGGCTTAAAGCGTTCGATCGCGAGACCGGGCGGGTGCGGTGGCAC
The DNA here is from genome assembly GCA_964646915.1 of uncultured Planctomycetaceae bacterium. GTDB lineage: Bacteria > Planctomycetota > Phycisphaerae > SM23-33 > SM23-33 > CAZFPT01. Next base: position 21,626 of record CAZYIH010000013.1, read on the forward strand.
CATCGGCAGGTGGGCTCGGTCGCCAGCCGATGGGTTCACGACGGCAGCGAGTACATCCTCGCCTCCGGGCGGGACACCATCCGCTGCATCGAGCCGAATACCGGCAAGGTGCTCTGGACGGTGGAGGGCGACTCGTCGGGTGTCCCGCTGGCGACCACCGAAGACCGCCTGCTCTGTTCGATCCCGGCCGGGAGAAAGACGCGTCGGATCCGCTGTCTGGCGATTTCGCCGGAGGGTGCCAAGGTCCTCTGGACCACCAAACCCTACGCGAAGAACAACACGCCGATGGCCATCGCCGACGGCCATGCGTATTTCCCCGGCGGGCGGGACCACATTGTGTGTCTCTCGATGGTCGACGGCAGCGAGGTGGGGCGCGTGGCGAAGGGGGGCGGCAACAGCGCCAATGTTCTGGGCGGCGGGCGGATGCTGCTGACGCCCGACCAGTCGCACAGCAACCCGACCGTGTTGTACATCAACGCCGACCCGAAAGACTTCCGCCTGCTGGACGTGTGGACCGTGCCGATTTCCGGCTCGTACACCACGCCGCTGATGATGCCCCTGGTGGACGGTCGGCTGATCGCACGGTTCCGCAATCGCCTGGTCTGCTATGATCTGCGTGAAAGCTCCGCCGTGACGGATCGGCCTCACGCGCCGAAGGAGGGAGACGTCGGCCTACCCACGCCACCGAAACCCAAGCCCGAACCCGAACCGAAGAAGCCCCCCAAACCGACCAACGGAACGAAAGGCCCGTCCCTGCCCGACCTCGACGACGATTCTCTCGATCCGCTGAAGCTGTAGCGCCGTTGTTGCGCCAGGCAGGCCCGTAATAAGTTGCGGCCCGCGTTGCGCCTGTGGGCGGAATGCTCCAGCCGGCGGGCTTCAGCGTACGGTGAGGAAGTATTCCATCAGGTCGCAGCCGCGATCCACCTGGAGGTCGCCGGCGTTGGCGTTTGCCTCGGTGAAGCGGCAGGTGCGGACGGCCTTGACGCCTTCCCCGGCGATAGCGAACGGGACCGGGTCGTGGGTGTGGGTCCGCAGCCCGATGGGCGTGGGATGGTCCGGAAGCACCATCAGCCGCCATGGCTCGTCGCCGTTGCGGAAGTGGTCCAGCAGCGGGCCGACGATGTGGCGATCGATGTTCTCGATGGCTTCGATCTTGCCGGGCAGGTTCGCGGCGTGTCCCATCTCGTCCGGGGCCTCGATGTGCACGAAGACCAGGTCGTGGGAGTCCAGCGCCTTGATGGCCCGCTCGCCCTTGCCGGCGTAGTTGGTGTCCAGGTAGCCGGTCGCCCCGGGCACGTCGATGATGTCCCATCCGATGAGCTTGGAGACCCCGCGGACCAAATCCACCGCGGTGATCGCGCAGCCCCGAAGGCCGTACACCTCCGAGAAGCTCGGCAGGGAGGGCATTTTCCCCTCGCCCCACAGCCAGATGCTCGTGGCCGGGTTCTCGCCGAGGTCCCGCCGGACGACGTTCACGTCGTGACCTGCGAGGACGGCCTGCGAGCGGTCCACGAGATTGCGCAGGGCGTCGGCGTTTTTGCCCGAGGGCAGGTGGGGGGCCGCCACTTCACCGAGGATGTCGTGAGGCGGAGTCGTTTTCACGTTCAGCTCACCGCGGAAGGTCATCAGGTGGCGGTAGCTCACGCCCGGGTGGAACTGCACGTGCGGGCCGCCAAGGATGCGGTTGAGCTCGCCCAGCAGGGCGGTGGCTTCTTCAGTGGAGATATGCCCGGCGGAGTGGTCTTCCATCACGCCGTCGACGATGGTCACGAAGTTGCATCGCAGGACCCACTCGTCGGTGATCTTCAGGCCTTGGGCGGCGGCTTCCAGGGGAGCTCGACCGGTGTAGTACTCGCGCGGGTCGTAGCCCAGAACCGACATGATCGCCACGTCGGATCCGGCCGCCATGCCCTTGGGGACGTTGCGGACGGTCCCGAGCTTGCCCTGGGTGGCGACCCAGTCCATCTTCGGAATGTCGGCCGCGTCCAGCGGCGTTCTGCCGTCGAGCTCGTCAAGCGGGGCGTCGGCGGCACCGTCGGGGATGATGATCGCGTATTTCATGGGACCTTCCGTGGAAGCGTAGCGCGCGGGGCAGCGGTTTTCATCGGGCGGGTCGTCCCCGCGGACCTACACGAACTGTTCGGGGTGCTCCTCGACGATCGGGATGCACACACACGGCTGATGAACGCTGTCGAGGGCGTTGATCTTGTCGATCGCCTCGAACATCAGTCCCTGCCGCGAGCGGTAGGTTGTAATCACCACGGGCACCGAGTCGGAATGTTCCTGGGGCGGCTCGTGCTGCAGCACGGAGCTGATGCTCGTGTGCGACTCGGCGAGGATTTCGGCGATCCTCGCCAGCACGCCGGGCTGATCTTCGACCATCGCCCGCAGGTAGAAACGCGACTCGATTTCCTCGGGCGGCAGCTGGCGGGCCGGGGACGTCTTGTCCGGCCAGAGCCCCATCCGCTCGAAGGCGGCGGGGTACTCGTCCAGCGCGATCGAGGCGATGTCCGCCACCACGGCCGACGCCGTCGGCGCGCCGCCCGCTCCGCGCCCATAGTACATGGTATGCCCCGTGGCATGTCCGTACACGCTGATGGCGTTGAACGGCCCGCTTACCCACGCCAGCGGATGGGTATGCCAGATAAACGCCGGGCGAACCCGCAAACTCAACCCGTCGCCCTGGCGCGTGGCGATCGCCAGCAGCTTGATGACGTAGCCCAGCTCCTGGCCGTAGGAGAGGTCGGGCAGTTGGAGCTGGTCGATGCCCTCGATGGCGATCTGGTCGAAGTCCACGCGAACGCCGTACGCCAGCGAGGCGAGAATCGCCAGTTTGTGGGCCGAGTCCACGCCCTGAACGTCGAAGGACGGGTCCGCCTCGGCCAGCCCGTCCCGCTGGGCCTGTGCGAGCACCTCGTCGTAGGGCAGGCCTTCGGTCATCATCTCGGTGAGGATGAAGTTGCACGTGCCGTTGACGATTCCGTACAGCGCGTCGAACCGGTTGGCCACCAGCCCGTCGATCAGCGCGCGGACGATCGGAATGCCGCCCCCGCAGCTGGCCTCGAAGGCGACGCTCACGCCGTTCTCGCGCGCGATGGCGTACAGTTCCGGCCCGTGATGCGCCAGCAATGCCTTGTTGGCGGTGACCACGTGCTTGCCGGCCCGCAGTGCGCGCGTGACGATTTCCTTGGCGACGGTCGTGCCGCCCACCAGCTCGGCCACCACGTGAACGTCGGGATCGTCCAGGGCGGTCTGGAGGTCTTCGCTGAAGAGTTCCTCGTCCAGCCCGGCAGCCCGGGCAGCGGTGAAGTCCAGGTCGATGATGTACTTCAGCTCCAGCGGTCGGCTGAGACGCTCGGTCAGCAGCTTCGCGTCGCGGGTGAGAATCCCGCACGTCGCCGCCCCGACCGTACCACAGCCAGCCACTGCCACGCCGAAGACATCGTTCTTGTTTGATGAGGCCATGAGATTCCTTCCAATCCAAAGGCCACAAGATGGTACGGACGACCCGCGGTTTCGTCAAGCGCAGCGGCCGCGGTCAATCGTCGCCGGGTTCCTGACGCGAACGGAGACACCCCATAGTCACTCGGTACAGAAGGGCCGCGTAGACCGCGACCAACCCGATGACGATCGCTGTCCCGAGGGAAATCATTATGACCCCCAGAAAATCGCCGTCGGTCATGGCGCTGCGTATGGAGTAGACAAACTCGGCGACCAGTTCGGGCACCACCCAGACAAGAAGCAATGCTGCCGGGCCAAAGAGCAGCCACATGGCGACCATGATGATGCGGTTGGGAGAGCCTTGGGCGGCGTTGCGATAGGCCCATCCAGCGGCATAGATCGACTGAATCGGATCCATGTTGGCCTGGGCATCGACAGGTCCGCCGCAACTGGGGCAGAGATGTTCCAGCGGATCCAGCGACGACAGGCAATGGGGGCACAGCGGCTCGGCCTCCTCGGGGGCGACATCCAGTGGAACCGTGGTGAGTTCGATGAGATCCCAGGCACCTTTCGCACTGAGCCCGACGCTGCGCAGTGTTCGCACCTTGCGCTCCGCCGGCCAACCG
>CAZYIH010000013.1:25795-29174 GCA_964646915.1 uncultured Planctomycetaceae bacterium
GTGCTCCCCACCCATGGCTCCCTGTCGGCCAAGGGGTTCGAGCACAGTATACGGCCCGACGGTGGTGCGCGCCGAGGAAGAACGTTGCGGCTGGGGTTGGTCTCCTCGACTTGGGATCTGGGCAAGTTGCATCCCTCCCGGGCGATGGCTAGGATAGCGGTATGATGTCTGAACGAACGTACATGGATAACTCGGCCACGAGCTTCCCCAAGCCCGCCTCGGTGGCCGAGGCGATGGTGGACTTCTCACGGGAGTGCGGCGCCTCTGCCGGCAGGGGCGCATACGCCGAGGCGAAGGCCTGCGAGCGGATTCTCTGGGAGTGTCGTGCCCGCCTGGCCGAGCTGATCAACGCCGAGTCGCCCGAGCGGATCGTATTCACGCTGAACTGCTCCGAGGCGCAGAATATCGCCATTCGGGGACTGCTGAACAACGCCCCGGCGGGCACCCACGCGATCGCCACAGCCATGGAGCACAACTCGACGCTTCGGCCGTACAACGCCCTGGCCGAGCAGCGCGGTCTCTCGCCGGAGTTCGTGGCGTGCGACCCGTCGACCGGGCTGGTGGACCCGCTTGACGTGGAGGCGGCGATTCGCCCCGAAACGAGGCTGATCTCCTGCGTGCATGTCAGCAATGTCACCGGCACACTTGAGCCCATCGCCCAGGTCGCGGCGATCGCCCGCAGCCGGGCGGTTCCGTGTCTGATCGACGCAGCCCAGTCCGTCGGCCACGTGCCCCTGGACGTGCAGGCGCTGGGGGCGGACTTCGTGGCGTTTCCGGGGCACAAGGGGTTGCTCGGCCCGCTGGGAACCGGCGTGCTGTACATCCGCACCGGCGCGGAGCACGACCTGCCGACGATGAAGGAAGGCGGAACGGGCACGATCTCCGAGGTTCCGACCCAGCCGACGACCATGCCCGACAGGTACGAGATCGGCTCGCACAACGCGGTGGGCATTGCGGGATTGCTGGCGGGGGTGAACTGGCTTCTGGAGCGCGGCGTGGATTCCTTGCGTGCCCACGACGTGGCCCTCTGCGAGCGGTTCCTGGACGCGACGGCCGACGCTGCCGGCCTGACGGTGTTCGGCCCGCGCGAGATCAAGCATCGCACGGGCGTGTTCAGCGTGGCGGTCGAAGGCGTCTCTCCGGGCGAGTTGGCGGGGTTGCTGGAGCAGGACTTCGGCGTGCTCACGCGGCCGGGGATTCACTGCGCGCCCTTGGCGCACCGGACGATCGGGACGCACCCGCATGGCACGTGTCGGCTGAGCTTCGGGCCGTTCACCACGCTGGAGCAGGTCACCGCGGCGGCCGACGCGCTGACGCAGATCGCCCAGCAGGCGGCGGTCTGAGCGAGTCAGCTCAGCTCGTGTATTCGGGGTCCCAGGTGTAGCCCAGACGTTCGACGAGCCCGCCGATTCGTGACCGCACGATGCCATGGAGTTCGCTGCCGGGCGGGATGTAGTTCTTCCAATCATCGGCCTTCGCCTTGCGGCGATGGTGGTTCTTCGCTTCCATGCCCTTTGCCCTGCCGGTGACGGTTTCAAAAGAGCAGGCCCGCACGATGTCCACCAGTTGCTCCGGCGAGAGGTTCAGCTTCAGGTGGTCGTGAATGTCACGGAATCGGCTTTGCTCGTCGGCTAACAGATCCTCGTAGCGGACGGTGAGGAGGTTTTCGGGCGTCTGATCGGGCCAGTCTCGGATCTGCTGGAAGTACGTCGCGTGGTCCAGCATGTGAACCAGTCCTTCCTGCAGGGGCATCTCCTGGAGTTCCCGACGCAGGCGGATTTTCCAATCGTCAGTGGCCTGGTGGGATTCCTTGCGGCTCCAGTAATCGGAGACCAACACATCGCGTGGATCGCGAACCACGTGAAAGCCCCGGGCCGAGGCAGCCATTTGCTTGAGGTCTTCGCGTGTGGCATTGACGCAGCAGATGAACTTGTCGCGGTGATACCAGTGGTTGCGGAAGCCCGCATTGGTTCCCCCGCAAACGTAGTACCGCGAGCCGGCGGCCTTGCAGATCCGGCGGATAGCGTCGCGGATCCAGGTCGTGCCGCAACGGTGATGTCCGAAGAAGTAACGTCTCATGGGTCGAGGCTCCGATCGCCGTGCCCCATTCCACTGTCAAACGGGGCGATAACGAGCAGATCATATCGGCCAGGGGGCAGTCGCTCAAGACTGTGCCCGGGAGCAGACCACTGGTGCTCCAAGCCAAGCAATGCGAATCGCGTATGTGACGGGGGAGACAATATTGTGCGGAAACAGGGTTGCGTGCGTGAAAACATGTGGTAGAATGGGTCATTATGCAGGGGACGCCTACAAACCATTCAAGGAGGCAGGGATATGAGTTCATTACGTGCATGTTTTCGTACGCTGGTTGCGTGCGCAGTTCTCTGGTGTTGTGTCTCACCGGCGATTGCGGGTGTTCGGCGTGATGACGTAGCCGACAGTGTTCACACCGGTCTCGCCAATGAGTCTCCCTATGCAGCCGTCGGGCAGGTGACGCTCGTAAACGGCGACGGGGATATCGTTGGTCTGGGGTCCGGCACGCACATCGGAGATGGCTGGATTCTCACCGCAGCCCATGTCGTGGACAGCCTTGCCCCGGGGCAATTCATCGTCGGGCCGTACGGCGCGGGGTCGGGTGAGACGATCTCCCCCGGCGATGTTTACGCAGCCGACGTGTCTGAGGTCCATGTGCACCCACTTTGGAACTCCGGCAATCTGTTGGGCGGCAACGACGTAGCCGTCTTCAGGCTGCAGAGCGGATACGACGATCTTCCGGTGGCGACACTGGCTCCGATCGGTACCCAACCCGTCGGGCGGCCGGCGACGGCGGTGGGCTACGGCAGGACGGGCGTCGGCTCGACTGGTTGGACGTTGAACTCAGTCGGAACAAAACGAGCCGGCACCAATATGATTGATCTGCGCGGCGGACAGATCGGCCCAGAGCAGGACGGTGAAGTGTTTGTGGATGCCAGCAGCGTGGCGACGTCGATTCTCTTGTCAGATTTCGATGAACCCGGCAACACCAATGCCAGCCTGCTGGGCGAGCAGACGCCGCTGGACTTGGAATATTCCATTGCCCCGGGTGATTCGGGCGGGGCGTTGATGATCGTCGATCCGAGCGATCCGCAGAACCAGCTGCTGGCCGGGATTCACTCCTTTGGGGCAAGCCTGTCGGTGGATAAAGGAGACATCATCGTCGGCGACGAGGATGGATTCGTGAACTCCTCTTACGGCGAGTTGCAGGGCTATACAGAAGTGTCGCCGTTCATCGCGGATTTCATCTACCCGATCACGGGCATTCCCGAACCGGCGACGATGGTGCTGCTGGTGTCAATGGGCGGATTGCTGCTGCGACGGCGCGCGTCTCGGTGACGGGCTG
>CAZYIH010000014.1:0-4037 GCA_964646915.1 uncultured Planctomycetaceae bacterium
TCTACTCGCCCCTGGGGCTGTCCAACGGCTGGGAGCAACTGGGCTTCCCCTACAATCGCGGCTACTCCGATGAAGACGCGATCCGCCTGGGCGTGAACCTCTTCGCATACGCCCTGACGCACTGATCCAGAACCGGGGACATGGTCACGAATCGATCGGCCCGCTGCGGACACCACCCGGCGGGCCGATGTTTTGCGCCCTCGGCGCTGCCGGCGCAAAAAAACAGCCGGTGAGGGAAAGGAGGACAGAAACCTCACCGGCTGGAGGGACCATTCAGGCGGGCGGTCCCTCTCGCTCGCTCTGTATATACTATCGTATGAAACCACCCCCAAGTTCCAGTCAAAATCCTATTTTTCCGAGTATCTGTATAGATCGGGCTTGGCATATCAAACCAAAAGCGAGGTCATTTCGGCAAATGGCGTGGCAACGGTAACTTGCACGTCTCTCAGGCGCCGGTGAGTTTTCCCGCTATTGAGCTTTTTCTCGAACTTTTTCTGACCCGCTTGCACCGGATTGGGACGGCAGGGGTTCATCGCGGGAGAATACGGCAAACCCCGTATCGGCCTGTAGGGTCTTTCCGGCAGAAAAGTGTCAGCTGCAGGGGGTCACACTGGGGCATTGTGGAGGGATGATTGGGCGGGATCCCTGCCGGGCCGATCCCCTGGCCCGACGGGACGAATGATCGTGCGGAAGCTCGGTTTCCGCTTGGTCTCGTCGAAGGTCACCCCGACTGGTGAACACCCCTGCAGCCTGGTTTGTCAGAGCAGGTGACCGGCTGGATCGCGACATACCGCGACCGCCGTGAACTGTCGGAATGCCCCGCGGCATTTCATCCCCTGGTTCGACCTGCCCCTTGTTGTGCACCCTCCAGATCGGCCGATACGAGCGGTCACTTGAACGTGATTTTCGCGGCCTGGGAGCATCGCATTCGCGCTGGAGCGTAAGCGTTGCCGGCTGCAAAAGTTTGACCTGTTCAGTTTTTTCATCGCGCGGTAGCATGGGCGTTCTGTTTCGGAACCATGCTTCTGAGGATCGCCGCCATGACGGACAGAATTCCCTCTGACATTGCAATTTCCCGCTCTGTCGCCGCCCGACCGATCGCACAAATCGCCCAAGAGGCGGGCATCGCTGCCGATGAGCTCGAACCGTTCGGCCATCACATGGCCAAGGTGCAACTGGGCATTCTCGAACGTCTCTCGGGCGCCCCGGACGGGAAGTACGTGGACGTCACGGGCATCACCCCCACTGCCCTGGGCGAAGGCAAGACGACCACCGCCATCGGCCTGACGCAGGGAATGGGCGTGCTGGGGCGACGCGCGACGGTGTGTCTGCGCCAACCCTCGATGGGCCCGACGTTCGGGCTCAAGGGCGGTGCCGCCGGTGGCGGATACTCGCAGGTGATCCCCATGGAGGACCTCAACCTCCACCTCACCGGCGACATCCACGCGGTCTCGGTGGCCAACAATCTGCTGGCAGCCGCCATCGACGCCCGCATCCTCCACGAGGACAGCTGCGACGACGACCGCCTTGCCGCGATGGGGCTCAGACGCCTCAACATCGACCCCTACAGCGTCTCGTGGCGGCGGGTGGTGGACGTCAACGACCGCGCGCTGCGGAACATCACCGTCGGGCTCGGCGAGAAAACCGATGGCCGACCGCGGCAGACCGGGTTCGACATCTCGGTCGCCTCGGAGATCATGGCCATCCTCGCACTCACCGACGGCCTGACCGACATGCGCCGCCGTCTGGCGCGAATCGTGATCGGCATGGACAAGTCCGGCGCTGCCGTGACGGCCGAGGACCTCGGCGTGGCCGGCGCGCTGGCGGTGCTGCTCAAAGACGCCATCAAGCCCAACCTCATGCAGACCCTCGAAGGTCAGCCGGTGTTCATCCACGCCGGGCCGTTCGCGAACATTGCCCACGGAAACAGCTCGGTATTGGCCGACAAGATCGCCCTGAAACTCTCGGACTACGTCATCACCGAAAGCGGGTTCGGGTCCGACGTGGGGATGGAGAAATTCTTCGACATCAAGTGTCGCTACTCCGGGCTGGTCCCGGACTGCGTGGTACTGGTCGCCACCATCCGTGCGCTGAAAATGCACGGCGGCGGGCCGAGGGTGGTCCCGGGCAAGCCCCTGGACGAGGCCTACCGCCGGGAGAATCTCGCTCTGCTGGGAATGGGAGTGACCAACCTCCAGCGACACATCCAGATCGCCGAGATGTTCGGCGTGCCGGTAGTGGTCGCCATCAACCGACATCCCACCGACACCGACGCCGAGACCCGACTGGTCATTCAGGCTGCCGAGTCGGCCGGCGCGTTTGCCGCGGTGGTTGCCGACCACTGGGCCGAGGGTGGGAAAGGCGCCGCCCGATTGGCCGAGGCGGTGGTCTCCGCCTGCGAGCAGCCCAAGCACTTCCGGTTGCTCTACCCAGCCGAGATGCCCCTGCGCGAGAAAATCGAGACCATCGCCCGGCGCGTGTACCTCGCCCGGGGCGTCATCTACGAGCCGCTGGCGGAGAAGCAGATGGACCGCTACGAACAGATGGGAATGAACCACCTGCCGATCTGCATGGCCAAGACGCACCTGTCGCTCTCGCACGATCCGTCGCTCAAGGGCGTGCCGCGGGATTTCACCGTGCCGGTGCGCGAGGTCCGCATCAGCGCCGGGGCGGGCTTCCTGGTCCCGCTGCTGGGGACCGTTCGCACCATGCCCGGCCTGCCCTCCAAGCCCGCATTCATGGACGTGGATCTCGACGAGAACGGCGAGGTCGTCGGACTCTTCTGAGCATCGTCAGCGCCGGGAAACGAAAACGCCCCGTCGGTTGTCCCGGCGGGGTCGTTTGCTGCGCTGCCGATCGTCCCACACGTCGGCCGGGCGGCGGCGCGGCGGAGTTCGCCACGTCGTCTCCCGGCCCTGCGAGCGTCACCCGGACCTACACAGCCAGGTCCAGGTTCCCCAACTGTCCCAGGGCGGCCTGCTCGTAGGGGCTCAGCCCGCTACGATGAGCCTGCTCCGCCGGGGACGAGTCCGGCGAGCTTGCCACCTGCGGTTCGGGCGTATCCTGGTGCCCGACGTAGATGGCGCCCTGGCCTTCCCGGCCGAAGGCGAGCAGGCGTTTTTCGCCCTGCTCGTCGCGACCCCACACGCTCACCGCCCTGCCGACGGACTCGCCATCGGGGCGGTCGGCGGGCTCGGGGTCGACGTCGATCTCCAACTCGAGCGGACCCTCGGGCAGCGGACCCGCCTGCGAGAGAAAGACCTCCATCGCCTCACCGGGCGGCGGACCAAACCGCCCGCCTGCCGTCCGGGCCTCGGCCGTCAGCTCGGCGTGTGCCCGCAGCCCCACGCGCTGGCCGTCCGACGTCGTTGCCTGGAGCTGGGCGTCGGCCTCGACGCGGGCCGACTCGTCGGACGCCTCGCTCTCGGTGACGAACCGCCGGAGCAAGTGCTCGACCATCGTGATGGCCGCTTCGTCGGCAGCGGAAAGCCCCCCACCCCGCTCGCCCTCGGGCGAGGACGCGTCCGGGAGCATGACCTCCGTGGGCGTGACCACCTTGAAGCCGTTGTAGCTCTTCGGCGGCGGAAAGACGCCCATTTCCCGGAACGTGTCCCACAAGCCCGAGAGCTTGGCGAACATCTTGACGGTCTGGTCGGACGAGGCAAACTTGGCCGGACCGTCATCGGGTCGGGCGACGGCGGGCTGCACGTCGCGGAGGGAGTAGGTCTCCAGCGGAGCATCCTCGACCGGCGGCCCGGAGGGCGCCTCAGCCCCGGACGCCTGCCCACGCTGCGCAGACTCGCCCAGGTGCCGACCGATCCCAGGCCCGCGAACGGGGCGAATGGGACCTGTGTTGTCGATTCCTTCTATCCGCATGAGACCCTTTCCGCGCAGCCGCTGCCGCGCCGGGGTGGGAAGAGCCCCGTTCCACGAACGGACACAACTCTTCCTCATGCAGGCTACGATACAATTCCCGCCAGAGGCAAATAGAGCGATACAGCATAGACAGCAAAAAGGTGGGCCATTTTCCGGGGGCG
>CAZYIH010000014.1:4137-12169 GCA_964646915.1 uncultured Planctomycetaceae bacterium
CCGGGGGCGTGCCCCCCCGGACTGCCCGTAGCACGGCCTTCCAGGCCGTGCATCCATGGGCTGGAAGCCCATGCTACGAAAAAAGCCCCCACACACTCTTGCTTACCCGTCATGTCACTTCTGACTCCGCCGTTGACATGGCGCGTTTTCTGCCTATCCGACGTCCTCGGGCGGGTCGGCTACGGGTTTGTCGGAGCTTCCCGGCTGGTCAGGCTGGTCCTGTCTGAGCGACACGGGGATCTGCCCGTCGCCCATGCGGACGTGGATGTCCCGCTGCGGGAAGGCGATCTCGATGTTGTGCTCGCGGAAGATGTCGTCGACCATGCTGAGCAGGTCGTTGCGGACGCGGAGGAAGTCCTGCAGACCGTCGACGTGCACGCGCAGCTCGTAGTTCAGCGTGCTGTCTCCGAACTCCATGAAAAATGCCTGCGGCGGCGGCTCGTCGAGGACGCGCTCCGCCTTGGCGGCCACCTGGAGCATGAGATCCCGCGCCAGCCGCGTGTTCGATCCGTAGGCGATTCCCACCGGGATCACCACGCGGATAACGGAATCCGAGAGCGTCCAGTTGATCAGTTGGCCGGTGATGAAGTCCTTGTTCGGCAGGATCAGCTCGCGGCGGTCCCAGTCGGTGATAGTCGTCGCGCGGATGCGGATCCTCGAGACGGCCCCCGTCACGCCCCCGACCGTCACGATGTCGCCCACGCGGATGGGACGCTCGAAGAGGATGATGAGTCCGCAGACGAAGTTCGCGAAGATCTCCTGCAGCCCGAAGCCCAGACCCACCGTCATCGCTGCGACCAGCCACTGCACCTGCGACCACCCCACACCGATGGCGTTGAAGGCCATCACCACGCCAATGACGATGATGGCGTATCTCGCCAGGGCGTTGACGGCGTAGCGCAGCCCGGCCTCGGCGTGGAATCGCTGCAGGACGGTAATCTCCAGGATGCCCGCGACGTTCCGGGCGGCCGCCACCGTCAGTGCAATCGTGACGATCGCCGCGATCACATGCGCCAGGGTCACGCTGGCCCCGCCGGCCGACCAGAGCGTCACCTCACGCAGAATGCCCAGCGCGGGCAGGACGTCGTCCCAGATCATCCACGTGCCCACCACAAACAGGGTGAGCATGATCCACCGTACCAGCGAGCGGGTCTGTTCGTTGACGGCAGCGAGGTCCACGTGCTCGGGTTCCACCTCGGCTACCAGATCGCTTTGCTCCTCGCCCTCGGCCTGGCGTTTGCGTTTCTCCTCCTGGACGGCCCGGCGGGTTTCGATCTCCCGCATGGTCAGCCTGCGCCGCCCGATGAACACCGAGCGGATCAACACGCCATTGAGCAGGATGAGCCCGAGAATCCACCAGATCTGCTCCACCAGGCGGGCAGAGAGCTGCAGCGTGGTGTAGTAGTAGCCCATCGCGGCGATCACGCCCAGCGACACGGGAACCGCGACGGCCAAGAGGTACCACAGGCGCCAGAGGCTCGCGACCCAGCTGTCCTTCCGGCGGACCGCCAACCCCTCGTGGACCTTGCCCCCCGGCCGAAGGAGGATGGCCAGATACGCACCCAGCCCCACCAGCGCGACGATGGCGGCGAGTCGCCCCACGCCGCCACGCTCGGCGGCCTGGCCGTCGACCTGGCTGGCTGCCACCACGAACAGCAGCGGAAGCCCGATCAGCAATGGCGTAACCAGCGAGAGACGCACACGTTTCAGCGCGTCGACCGACCAGCGGAAATGGACCTCGCCCAACCCCCGACTCCGACTGATGCCGCGGAGCAGCGCCAACGGGAACCAGCAGATCGCCACGAACCACAACCCCACACCGGCCGCGTCTGCCGCCGAGCCAGGACGACCGCCCGCGGATAATCGCCAACCCAGCAGCGCGATAATCGCCGGGCCGGTCGCCGCCAGAAGCACAACCAGTACCAGCGACCAGAGCGTCATCCACATCGCGCCGGGGTAGTCCTTTTTCACCTCGGCGTCCAGCCGACGGGCAATTCCAGAGAGCTTCCGGCGCCCCACGATGAGCCCGCCAACCACCAACACGCCCAGCCCCACGACCACCGGATTGCCCGTCGCGTCGCGCCGCAACGCCTCGCCCAGCGAAACCCACAACGACGGTGCAACCACCTGTCGAACCGCCCCGACCAGCTCTGCCAGGTCGCTCAGACCCACCGGGTCGGTCGAGGGAATCCACAGCACGCGCTCATTGATGAACGCCCGCAGGGCCTCGGTCCGCTCGACAAGCACGCGTTTCTGCTCGGTGAGCGTCAGCAGCGGCGAGTAGTACTGCTCGTACTCGTTGATGAGCTTCTGCACGAGCGTCTTGCGGGCTTCGAGCAACCGGCGAAGTTCCGCCAACAACTGCTCGCGTCGCGGCGCGGACTCGGGCACATTGCCCGCTTCGGCGAGAATCTGCTCGGCGTACGCGTCGATGTCGGCCAGGCGGGAACGACGATCGTTGAGACTGATCAGCCTCAACTGCACCTGGGAGATCTCCTCCTGGAGCGTGTCGATCTCGGAGCGGATCCGTGCGGTGTCCGGCAGCAGCGCCAACTGGTTGCGCAGGAGCTGACCGATCTCGTTGGTCGCCCCGACCTTGTCGACCATTTCCTTAAGTGTTTCGAACGTGGTGGTCAGGTCGTTGAGCTGCTTCTGGACGCGATCCAGTCGACTTCGAGCGTCGGAGAGTTTCTGCAGGGGCGCGTCGGGCCCGACGCTGCGGGCGGCGAGCTCGGTGTTCTCCTCGGCGACCTTGCTGAGAACCGGGTGCTTCTCAGCCGCCTCGCGGGCGACCTTCTCCGCCTCGCGGACGGTTTCGAGCGACTCGGCCTGTTGCTTCTCGGTGACGGCCTGCTGCCAGGCGTCCACCCTGCGCTGAGTCTCGGCGATCCGCCGGGACAGCCAACTGCTCTCGGCCCGCATGAGCTTTCCGCGGGTCTCGAAGGTGGCAAGCTCCTTCTTCCGCGCTTCGAGCTGGGCGGCTGTCGCTTGGCGCTGCGCCTTGCGGGCAACCAACCGCGCCTTGCTCACCGCCTCCGGGATGTTCGGGTCGGCGGGGGGCGCCTCCGCCGGCGACAGACCCGCCAGCGTTGTCTCCAGCTGGGCGATGAGCGCAGGGAGCTCTTTCAGCCGATCCGGGCGATTAGCGATGCGGTCCTCGATCGCCTTGGCCTGTTTCTCCAGCGTTTCCAGCTGCGCCTTGTGCTGCTGCAGCGAGGTCTGCAGTTGCGCCAGGTCGGCGTCGTCGGGGATCTCTATCGGCTGGGTGGTCGCCAGGCGGGTGGCTGCTTCCTGCCAGCGAGCGATCCGCCCGGCCGCCTCTTTCTCATCCAGGGCGTAGGTCTTCGTTTCGTCGGCTGTCGCGTGGGCAGCCGCGAGGTGGGCAGCGGCTTTGTCGTACAGGTCAGCCGCCGTCTTGCGGGCCTGGTCGGACAGATCGTTCGCGTCGATCAGCGATTTGCGCGCGTCGGTAAGTTGCTCGCGCGTCAGCGCGGAATCGTCGACCGAGCTGGTGACGGCGTTGGGCTCGACACTCTGGGCGAGCAACCCGCCGGCCAGCAGCAGACCCACCAGCGCAATGAGCGAGCGAGAGGGAGACAACCGTTGTTTCGTGTCAGCCGACGTGTTCGTCATGCTGCTCCTTCCGTGCATCAGCCGGGGCCCTGCCCGTCTTGCCTCCCTGCAGTATAGACCCGCCGACGCCGACGGGCCTGCCACGATCACCCCCGACGCAGAATGACGGCCGTCAGGTCGTCGCCCTGGGGCAGCGAGCCCGCATGAGCACGGACAGCCTGGTGAAGGCGGTCGATCATCTCATCCACGGGGCGATCGCGATTCTCCCTGAGAAGCTCCATCACGCGGTCCATTCCGAACATCTCGCCCGAGGGCGAGTCCGCCTCGAAGAACCCATCGGTGAGCACCACGACGAAATCGCCCGGGGCAAACTCGTGCTCGATCCGTGTGTCGTACTCGGCGTCTCCGAGAATCGCCAGCGGCAGCCCGGTTGCATTGACCTGCTCGAATTCGTCGCGGTCGGCCGAGTAAAACAGCATCGGCCCGTGCCCTGCCGATGCGTAGGTCAGCCGATGGGTCGAGGGGTCCAGAACACCCAGGAAGCAGGTGACGAATCGCTCGTCGCGCAGATCCTCATACAGCAACTCGTTCATCGCCTCCAGCACCGTCGAGACGTCGGCGTCTTTCCGGGCGATGGCCCGGAGCATGGCCCGGGCCTCGGCGATCACCAGCGCCGGGCCGATTCCGTGCCCCGTCGCGTCGGCTACGGTGAGCATGCAGCGTCCGTCGTCCAGCGGGAGGAAGTCGTACGTGTCGCCGCCGGTATCGTCGGCCGCCTTGTTGAACCCCGCCAACTCATACCCGCCCAGCTCGGGCGTGCGCTGGGGCAGCAGGCTCTGCTGGATCTCCCGGGCGATGGCCATCGCCCGCTCCATCTCCTGCTTGCGCGCGTAGTGGTCCATCAGGCGGGCGCGTTGCAGCGCGACGCCGGCCTGGGCGGCAAGCGTCTCGGCGAGGTGCTCATCGCCGGCGGTGAACGGCCCGGCGTGCTTGTTGATGATCTGCAGCACGCCGACCGTCTCGCCCTGGTAGTCCCGCAGGGGCAAGGCGAGGATGGTTCGCGTCCGGTAGCCGGTCTGACGATCGATCTCGCGATAGAACCGCTCGTCGGCATACGCGTCCGGGACATTCTGCACCTGCCCCGAACGGACAGCCGCCCCCGCGATGCCCTGGTCGGCGGGGAAGCGTATCTCCTCCACGCCGGTCGCCACGCTGGAGTAGAGTTCGTGGGTGGCCGAGTCGTACAGCCACAGGCAGCCCCGGTCGGCATCGAGCAGCTCGACGCTGCGATCGATGATCAACTCCAGCAGCGCCTGGAGATCCAGTTCCACCGCCAGCCGACGCGTGATCTCCAGAACGTGCTGGAGGTCCTGAATGTCTCCGCTGTCGCCTTCGGACATTGTGCCCTTTCCACATTCGCCGCCCCTCACTACAGGATACGCTCCGCCACGTGACATGCAATGACGTGCTCCCGTCTCAAGGATGGTCATGTCCTGTGTTCGGCGCAAAAGTTCGGCCGACCCGACGAGGGGATCGCCGGCTGCCACTCACCGCCTCGACAGCGATGGTCACGTCCCGTGTTTAGCGCAAAAAAGTTCGGCCGACCCGACGAGGGGATCGCCGGCTGCCACTCACCGCCTCGACAGCGATGGTCACGTCCCGTGTTTAGCGCAAAAAAGTTCGGCCGACCCGACGAGGGGATCGCCGGGCCGACCGAGGCACCAGGTACAGGACTCATGGGGCGAGATGCCCCGGTGATCCTGACGGGAGAATCGTTCTGTCCGCCGGGCCGTGCCACATCGCGGCGGGAGTAAACCCCGGCCCGGGCGGAGGAGGAGGAGGAGGCGCTCATCCGCCCGGCCGGGTGGAATCAGCCGATGGCGTCGCCGCCCTCCTCGCCGGTGCGGATTCGCACGCACCGTTCGAGTGGCATCACGAAGATCTTGCCGTCTCCGATGTTTCCGGTTCGGGCACCTTCGATGATGGCGTCGATGGTTTTCTGGACGAACTGCTCGTTGACGCCGATCTCGATGCGGACCTTCTTGAGGAGGTTCACCTCGACGTCGACGCCGCGATAGGTCTCGTGGTAGCCCTTCTGCTGCCCGCACCCCATCGCGTTGGTGACGGACATCTTGTAGACCTCAGCCGCGTAGAGAGACTGCTTGACGTCGCTGAGCTTCTCGGGCTGAATGTAGGCGGTGATAAGCTTCATTTTGTTGCTCCTTGTTTTGGCGTTTCTCTGGGATGGTTCGGATGGGTTCCGTCGGGTCTGGCGTGAGTGCGACGGCGGGACGGGTCTCGCCGCCGCACTCGCCAGGGCCGCTGCTTACGTTGTGGTGAAGATCTGGAACCCGGTGTAGGCTTCCATCCCGTGCTCGCCGACGTCCAGGCCGCGGAGTTCTTCCTCTTCGCTCACTCGCAGGCCGATGGTGAACCGGATGGCGAGGAACATGATCAACCCAGCCCCGAATGCGTAGGCAAAGACTGCGACGACGCCGATCAGTTGTGTCATCAACTGATGCGGACCGCCACCGACCAGAATGCCGCCTACGCCGTTGTCGTCAGGGGTATTGAACAGGCCGCACGCCAGCGTGCCCCAAGCGCCACAGACGCCGTGGACCGCGACGGCACCGACCGGGTCGTCTACCTTCAGGACGCTGTCGATGAAGATGACCGCCAGCACCACCAGCACGCCGCCGATGGCTCCGATGACCACCGCCCAGGCGGGGGTGACCGTCGCACAGGGCGCGGTGATCGCCACCAGGCCGGCCAACACGCCGTTGAGCGTCATGGATCCGTCGGGCTTCTTGCTGATGACCCAGGAGGTCAGCATCGCCAGGATGCCACCCGCTCCTGCCGCCAGGCCGGTGGTAACCGCGATCCCGCCCAGGGACATGTTGAACTCGGTGGTGGAACCGGGGTTGAACCCGAACCAGCCGAAGAACAGGATGAACACGCCCAACGCTGCCAGCGGGATGTTGTGACCCATGATGGCGCGGGGCTTGCCGTCCGGGCCATACTTACCGATCCGCGGGCCCAGGACGATCGCACCGGCCAGGGCGAGCCAGCCGCCCACCGAGTGGACCACCGTCGAACCGGCGAAGTCGCTGAACCCGGGCAGACCGAGCCCCTGGAGGAAACCGTTATCGGGAGCTTCCAGCCAGCCGCCACCGTCCAGCAGGCCGCCCCACGCCCACGACCCGCTGACGGGGTAGATGATGGCGCTGATGATCGCGGAGTACACCAGGTACGAGACGAACTTCGTCCGCTCAGCCATCGCACCGGAAACGATCGTCGCTGCCGTGGCACAGAATACCGCCTGGAAGATGAAAAACGTCATGCCCCAGTCGGCGGCCTGCGTGTTGCCCAGGAAAAACAGCGATTCACTGTCGCCGCTGAACATCAGGTGGAACCCGATGATGAAGAACGCGATGATCCCGATCGAGAAGTCCATCACGTTCTTCATGATGATGTTCACGGCGCTCTTGGCGCGGGTGAACCCGGTCTCGACCATGGCGAAGCCCGCCTGCATGAAGAACACCAGGAACGCCGCCACAGCCGTCCAGAGGACCGCACCAATCAACTCGTGCTTCTCCGTGTCGGTCTTCTCACGGTAGATGGTGACGTTCGTGGTCTCCCCGGCGACCGTCACTTCAATGGCATCCTTTTTCGGCGTGTCCACTGACCTATAAGCCGCCGAGGAACCCTCGGTCTCGTCGTAGAGTTTCTTGAGTTCCGCCTGGGTGTCCGCGTCCGTACCGGCCATCTCGTAGGCGGCCTTGATGGCCTCCGGAGAGGGCGGCTTCTCGTCGGCCCCCATCGCCGTCAGTGGAATGCCCAACAGGGCTGTCATCAATATCAACCACAGTGCTCGTCTTTTCATTTTCTTGCTCCTGAATCCTGAAGTACCTGTTTGCCAGTTTGTCCTGCTGCGTCGGGTCATCCCTGCCCGGTGGGATCTCGGCCTCCCTTGCAGCCGCGGCGAGAATCGCGGACCACGAGCCCGCCCCACACAGCCGCGTTGAGTTGTCGTATGCCGTCTTTCATGGTGCGTCTCCCAAGACTGGCCACCCGGCCAGTCACTGGAACTCTCCGGCCCTACCAAAGCACTCCGCGTGCCAAAGCGGACACATTTTCTCAGGCCTATGCATGAGATAGACTTACAGATCAAGCACACCATCCAGGCCGGCCCCTCGGTGCGACATTTATGTGATTTACTGCACGCTGTATTACATCTTTGTCGCATTCAATAGGGCCATAGACGATAATGTTGCCCTTATTGTATGTGCTTACAGATATGTGCTGGAGGCTCCTGCTTACGACAGAGATGAGGCCGGTTGAGGGCAGTTGTCACGTCGTTTCGCCGCGCTGCCTGAATATCTCCGGGCCCAAATCCGATGGACTGGATAGGTGTTCGGCCCATGCGGGGTTCGGGCTTCCTGCGGGGAGAGATCATGAC
>CAZYIH010000014.1:12269-15859 GCA_964646915.1 uncultured Planctomycetaceae bacterium
GGAAAGACCGGCGAGGTCTTCCTGGTCAACGAAGACCGCCTGATGCTGACCGACTCCCGCTTCCGCCGGGATTCGAGCATCCTCAAACAGCACCTATCAGCCGACAACATCCGCAGCAAGTTCAGCGAAGGACGAGGCCACAAGATTGTCACCGACTACCGCGGCGTTCTGGCAATCAGCTCGTTCGACGTCTGCCCGATGATGAACAGCCAATGGCTTCTGATCGCGAAGATCGACGAAGCCGAAGTCGTAACCGACGAATACCGCCGCCTTGGGACGACCTTCCGCGACAAACTGATCAACGAGGCGCGACGGCATTCGGTTTCACTGGGCCGGGGTGTCGCTCCGCCGCGTGCCGGCCTGATCGTCGAGATGGACGAGTTCAAGAAAGCCCGCACCGGCGAGACCATCGTCACCTTCGGCGTCCATACCTGCACCGCCGTGCTGGTGTACCTGCCCGGGGAGTTCGCCTATCTCGGCCACGCCAGCTCGTACGACACGCTGTATGGCAGCGGCGATCTGGACCTGGTCAGCCATGTACTCAAGCGGATCCGCACCTACGAGATCTGTCCGTACCGCATGCGACAGCTTCGGGCGGTGGTCGTTGCCCCTCACACCAAGAGCATTGCCAACGCGATCGACAAGCTGGTCGACGGGGGGCTGTTCCTCTCGCAGATCCGCTTCATGCACAACCGCGCCGCCCTGAGTGGCACGATGTGGCACGATGTGGACACCGAGGAGACCCGCGTGCTGTGGAGCTATCCCAGCGACCGTCGACCGCCGGCGCTGCAGAAAGCGGACGACACACCACGCCTGGGCGACGTGGCCGTCGAGTTGGTGAATTACTGACTCTCGGGGAAGACCATCGCCTCGATGTACTCCATCTGGAAGGCGGGGTCCTGGGAGAGCTGAACATGCTCCGCGCCGCGCGCCAGCTCATCGGCCCGCTGACGGACGCCCGTGCTCAACAGCGCCGCCCGCGCCCCATGCAGGGCTGCATTGCCGACGTAGTGGATCCGCTCGTGCGGAATTTCCGGCGGGATCAGCCCGATCCGCTGGGCGCAGCTGCGACGGATGAAGCTGCCCAACCCCCCCGCGATGCACACGCGTTGCAGGTCGCCCGGTTCGATGCCCGCCCCCCGCAGCAGGATGGCGATGCCCGCCCGGATGGCCCCCACCGCCAGTTGCAGCTCGCGAATGTCTTTCTGGGTGAGCAGGACCGTCCCTCCGTCCTGTCGGTCGGCCAGCCGGAAGGCGCGGATCCCGTCGACCTCGGTCAGGCGTTCCACCAGCGCCGCCGGCACGGAGGCAGGCAGCTCATCGCCGGCGAGCATGCGCCCCTCGGCGTTGAGAACGCCGGTGTCCAGCAGCAGGGCTGTGGCGTCCATCAGCGCGCTGCCGCACAGGCCAACCGCCTCGCCGCCACCGATGACACTCACGCGAAGTTCGTCGCCGTCGAAGAGCACCTTCTCGATCGCGCCGCTCGCCGCTCGCATGCCGGCCGAGATGCGAGCCCCCTCCAGGGCAGGCCCCGCCGCCGTCGAGGCCGCCATGAGCCGACCGCCCCCGTCGACCAGAACAATCTCGCCGTTGGTGCCGATGTCCACCAGCAAGGCCGGCACTTCCCCGGCGGGCAGATCGGTGGCGATGAGCCCCGCGACGGTATCGCCGCCGACGAATCCGCCGATCACGGGCATGATCCACACCGCCCCGCGCGGGTGGATTCCCACGGGCAGTTCGTCGGCCCGCAACATCAGCGCCCGGGCCACAGCCGGCGCGAAGGGAACCAACCCCAGCGGGGTGGGGTCCAACCCGCAGAGGATGTGCTGCATCGTGGTGTTCCCGGCGATGGTGGCTTCGTAGATTTCCCCGGGCTCGACGGCGGCGCTGTCGGCCAGTTCCGCCACCAGTTGCCGGAGGGCTTCGAGCAAGTCGGATCGCATCGCCGCCATCGAGCCCTTATCGTCGCCCGCGCAGACGATGCGGGAAAGCACATCGTCGCCGAAGCGGACCTGCGGGTTCAGCCGGGCCGCGACGGCCAATTCAGTTCCGTCGGACAGATCCAGCAGCGCCCCGGCCAGCGTGGTCGTGCCCACGTCGATGGCAACGCCGAAGCAGCGCCCGCTCGGGTCGCCGGGGATGAAGTCGATCAACTGATGGTCCGCCAGGACGGCCGTCCCGCGATACCCGCTCTCGCGAAGCACCGGCGGAATCGCCCGCAGGCTCGCCAGGTCCGCCCGGAACGGTCCGGTCGCCCGCATGAGGCGCTGCAGGTCGGCAGCGGGATCCTCCAGCGTGGGTTCATCGAGGTCCACCGTGACCAGGCGAATGGCCGAGGCCACCTCGCCGGCGGGCCCCTCCGAGCGGGTGAGAATCTGCGCCCCCGAGGCAATCAGCGACGAGGAGGGAATCTCGATCGTCGCATCGCCCTGCAGGGGCGTTCGGCAGGCGAGTCGCCAGCCTTCCTCGACGGTCGACCCCAGCGCTTCTCGATCGGCGGCAGTTGCTTCCGGGGCGTCTGGGGTGAACCGGACGCGACACTTTCCGCACGTTCCCGAGCCGCCGCAGGGCGTCTCCAGCGCCAGACCGGCCAACCCGGCCGCTTCGAGAACCGTCGTGCCCCGCAGGACGCTCACACGTCGACCGGTGGGCTGAAACGTTACTGTGACCTGTTCACTCATTGGGTGTCCTGCTGGAGTTCGCTTGTGCCGACGACGCGTGAAGTCGGTGATTTTCGCGAGTATAATCGCCGGGTATGAAACTTGCCACGTGGAACGTCAACTCGATCCGCACTCGGCTGCGGCGGGTGCTGGACTGGCTGAACGCCCATCAGCCCGACGTGCTCTGCCTGCAGGAGCTGAAGGTGACCGACGAGCTGTTCCCCGTCGAGGAAATCGCCGAGGCCGGCTATCACGCCGTCTGCCACGGCCAAAAGACCTACAACGGCGTGGCGATTCTCTCGAAGATCCCGCCGGACGACGTGCAGAACGGCCTGGACGGCGACCCGGCCGACCCGCAGGCCCGGCTGGTGGGAGCGAACATCGCCGGCGTGCGCGTCTACAGTGCCTACGTGCCGAACGGCTCGGTCGTCGGCAGCGAAAAATGGGCCTACAAGCTCGCCTGGCTGGGACGACTTCGCGCGAAGCTCGCCGCCGAGGCCGACCCTTCCCAACCGGTGGCGCTGCTGGGCGACCTGAATGTGGCGACTCGCGACGCGGACATCGCCAACCCGGACGCCTGGGCACAGTCGGTGCTGGCCCATCCCGAAGCGCGCGCCGCCCTCCAACAGGTCGCCGATTGGGGATTCGTGGACGCCTTCGGCAAGATTCACCCCGCCGGCGGCATCTACAGCTGGTGGGACTACCGCCGCGGAGCGTTCCACAGAAACGACGGGCTGCGGATCGACCACATCCTCGCCACGCCCGCGCTGGCCGAGCGCGTCACAGACGCCTGGGTGGACCGAAACGAGCGCCACGCCGCGCCAAAAGACGACCCGCGCGGCAAGCCGTCGGACCATGCCCCGGTCGTGGCTGAATTCGACGTCTGAAACCGCACACGACCTACCCGTCGCCGCCCGAGCCGCCACCGCC
>CAZYIH010000014.1:15959-20614 GCA_964646915.1 uncultured Planctomycetaceae bacterium
CCGCCACCCGAACCCTCGCCCCCGGACCGGTTCCCGCCGCCGGAGGGTTTCTTCTTGCGTCGACGTCGGCGACGTTTCTTTTTGGGCTTGCCATCGCCACCGCCGTCGCCGCCCTGCTTCTGGTTCTGGGGTTGGGGCTGACCGTCACCGGAGGGTTTCTTCTTCCGTCGGCGTCGGCGCTTCTTCTTGGGTTTGTCCTCGCCCTGGTCGGCTGGGCCTCCCTTGGCGGTCTGCTTGGCGGGGTCGGCTTTGCCCTGGTCCGAGCTTTCGGTGGAGGGCTTTTTGCCGGCGTCTTCTTTCTGCTTGGCCCGGTCGGGCTTGCGCGCGGGTCGCTGCTCGGGCGGAGGCGGTTCCTTCATGTCCCGCTCGATGATCGCCTCATTGGGCACCACCTCGGACGTTCCATCCTGCAGCCGCAATTCCACCAGTTGGGTGATGATGTGGCAGTTTCTGACCTGCCCGCAGCATTCCTCGGTGCGAACCCAGGTGTTTTTGTGAGGCAGTCGTCTTTTCAGGTCGCGGTAGGTGTCGTCCTCGTATCGCAGGCAGCACATCAATCGTCCGCATCGGCCTGAGATTTTGGACGGGTCCAGCGTCGCCTTCTGCACCTTCGCCATGCGCATGGAGACGGGCTTGAGGTTCTTGAGGAACTGCTGGCAGCAGCACCGTTGGCCGCACCGTTCGTAGTCGGCCACCAGGCGGGCCTCGTCGCGTGCGCCGACCTGTCGCATCTCGATGCGTGTGCGGTATTGCCCTGCCAGCGTGCGGACCAGCTCACGGAAGTCCACGCGATGCTCAGCCGTGAAGTAGAACACGATGCGCTCACCGCCCAGCAGGTGCTCGACAGACACGAGTTTCATGTCCAGCCCGAACTCGGCGATCTGCTTACGACAGTAGACGGCCTCGTCGCGGGCGTTGCTGTCCAGGTGGCGCTGGTCGATGATGTCCTGCTTGTTCGCCAGACGAAGCACCTTGCCCGTCCGCCGGAACGGATACTCGTTGCCGCCATTCTCGCGGATGAACTGCTCGAGCTGCGAGCGGGGGAGCTGGGCGGGGATGTCCGTCTGTTCGTCCACGACGTTGGCGATGACCTCGCCGAGCTCGACGCCGCGATCGGTGCGCAGCACGACCTTGGTTCCGCGGGAGGGCATCTCGTCGAGATTGTGGCGGAATTGCCCGACGAACTGCATCAGTCCGTACCGGGCCACAAGGCTGGGCTTATGCGGCTGGGATTTCTGCCTGTCGTCCTTGTCGTCGCGCGAATCGTCGGTCCGGTTCGACGGGTCATCCGGCGCGGGCGCAGCGGGCGTCTGGTCGGCCGACGTGTCGTCGGCAGGAGGGGTTTTGTCTGGCATGTCGGAGACAACTCCAACTCAACCGCGGCGGCCCGCGGAAAACATCCGATTCCGTTCCCCCGGCCCGTACACCGGGGTCCAATCCGCCCGTAAGGGCTTGCCCCACCGCTCGCGACGGGGCGACGTCGAAACACCCGCAGACTCCCGAAGGGCCCGCAGCAGCAACGACGCGTCGAGTATACACGCTGCGGGCGGGGGTTTGCACGTGGGAAACGCCGCTGAAATGTGGCCGGCTTTGAGGGGGACATTGACACGGCCTCCCCGCCGATGGCAGGATAGCGGCGTGCCCCGCGGAGGGCGTCTTCCCAGCCAGTGCAGCCAAGGCTTCGTATGACGCTGAGCATGTCCATCATCACCCCGTCGATGAACCAGGGGCGATTCATTCCCGAGACCATCGACAGCGTCCTCACGCAAGACGTGGAGGACCGGGAGTATTTCGTCGTCGACGGCGGATCGACCGACGAGACCGTCGAGATCCTCCGGCGATACGACGACCGGGTCGGCTGGGTCAGCGAGTCCGATCGCGGCCAGGCGCATGCGGTGAACAAAGGCATCGCCGTCACGAGCGGCGACATCATCGGCTGGCTGAACTCCGATGACGTGTACGCCCCCGGCGCGCTGGCGGCAGCGCGGAATGCGTTCGAGGCGAACCCCGAAGCGGACGTCGTGTTCGGCCGGGCAGATCACATCAACGCCGACGGCAAGGTGGTGGGAGCGTATCCGGTGGAGCCGGTCTCGCTGGATCGCCTGCGTGAGACATGCACGTTCTGTCAGCCGGCAGTGTTCTTCCGGCGAGGCGTGACGGAGCGATGGGGCCTGTTGGACGAGAGCCTGCAGTTCTGCATGGACTACGAGTACTGGATTCGGCTGATCGCGGGCGGGGCGCGGTTCCACTTTCTCGATACGGTGCTTGCCTGCTCGCGGGTGCACGAGGACACCAAGACTCTCGCCCGCCGAAGCGAGGCCTACCAGGAAGCCTGCCACATGCTGCAGAATCGGTTCGGACGCACGCCGGGGCGATGGCTGTTCGGCTACGCGGCCGCCCAGGCCGAGGCGAAGGGCTACTCCCGCTCGAAACCGATCCGGATGTTCCTGGCCTCGACGTGGAACGCGGCGAGGGCCGACCTCCACTTCCACGGCCGACCGACCCGCCACTTCTGGGGCGGACTGGCCGACTGCATTCGCCGGTTCAGCTAGCGTCCGACGAATCTGCTGGGCCGCCACAGCAGCGCCGCCAGGTCTTCTCGGCCGCCTTGGCCACAAAGCCGGCCGGGCCCAGCTCCGCCATCGCACGCACGCCCAGAATGGCAGCCCTCTTCCAGCGAGGCATGTGATAGCTCTCGCCCCCCACAGCGGTCATCAGCGAGAAGGCTGGTATGCGACGCAACCAAAGAGGACGGCGGGCGTCCAGCAGCTCCCGCAACTCACCATGATCGTAGCCCAGCGCCGCCAGTGTTTCCGGGCCAAGTACGTCGAGGTAATCGTCTGCCAGTGTCCAAAGCTGGGCGTTGGAAAGGTGCTCTTTCCAGCGGCCGGCGTTGCCCGGGTCGGGTCGGCCGACCTTGAGCGTCTCGCTGTGGTCACCCAGCGTTTTCTCGTTCGACCTGACGGCCCCGTAGCGGCCCATGGACGGATCGTACTTAACCCCGATCGTGGCGCAGAGGTCCGCCAGCGTCGTTTCCGGATCGGCCAGGAGCGTCTCGTAGTGCACCACGTGGAGATCGGAGAGCGTCTCGATCGCCTCTGCCAGCAGGGCCGGCGCTTCGAGCAGATCCGACCCGCAACGGAACAGCCGATACAGATGGCGCGTGCTCACCCAGGTTCGAACCATCGAAATGAGCACCGCCAGCGGATTCCGCAACAGCAGAATGATCGTCGCTTCGGGAAATGCTCGCCTCAACTCGGGCAGAATGAAATAGTATCGCGGCGTCTTGTCCAGGAAGATGCCCTTGCCCGCAGCCTCCGCCAACTCTCCGTAGAACGAGCCCGCCATGCGCGCCACCCCGCGGAGATAGGCGTCCTCGGCCTGGGGCTGCGATGCAAACACACCACAAAGCCCCTGCCGTGCGAGGTCCAGGTCGTAGGCGCACTTGCCCACCTCGTGGCGGAGGGGGTACAGCATCCCCAGCAGCGTCCAGGGCTCGGGAGTTGTGTGGATCTCGGGGTGAGCCCCGAGCATGCGCTGGAGCATGGTAGACCCGGCCCGGGGCTGGGAGACCACGAACACGAGATTCTCGCCCTGGGCGGCCTGGCGGGGGGCGGGGTCGGCAGTCATGTCCCGCCCTCCTCTCGACGGCGTCGGACGCCCCGCAGGGCTCGGCCTACAGCGCCTCTGCCGCGGCGCAGGTTGGCCTTCACGAAGGGCAGGATGTCCTCGCGGCCCCATTCGGGCAATGTGGAGACAAGCAGGTCCGTCGCGAGCTGGAGCGGGCAAGCCCCACGTCGGCGGGCCTCCCGCCAGGCGGCTCGGGCGCGAGCGCGTTGTCCCTCGCGGATCAGCTGGCCGGCCGACCGTCGCGCGAGCCGGGCCAGGAATGCATCCAGTCCGGCTTCGATGCGGCGAACCTGGTCCTCGGGCAGATCGCTCCAGAGAGGCCGATTCTTTTCCGCGATCCGCAGGACGTTGCGGAAATGCTCTTCGCAGGATGATTTCGAGAGCCTCGGGCCGGCGTGCTCGCGGACCCAGACGCTCACGTGCGGACAGTAGGCCGTGCGGAACCGCCGGGTGAGTCGGATGCGAAGATCGTAGTCCTCAAACGTGCTCAGCGACGGGTCATGGAAGCCCACCTCGCGGAGGCAATGAATCGGCAGCAGCTCGTTGTGGAACAGCGTGCCCCGGGGGAACCGCCGGGATACGGTCTCGACGAACACATCGCCCTCCGGCGGCGAATCGGCCGAGACCCATATCCTTCCTTTTTGCCGCGCATCCTCGGACATGTAACCGTAGTTGGAGAACACGATCTGCGCGTCGCTGTCGGCCAGTGTGCGCTGCTCGGTCTCGAGCTTTTCGGGGGCCATCACGTCGTCACCGTCGATGTAGGTGACCAGGTCACAGGTGACGGCCCGCAGGGCGTCGATACGGGTACGGGCAACGCCTTGATTCTGCTCGTGAAATACCGTCGTAAAAAGGCCTGGATACCGGGAAGCGTAGCCCCGGATCATCTCGACCGAACCGTCGGAGGAGGCGTCGTCGACAACGATGATCTGGTCGGCGGGGCGCGTCTGGGCGAGCACGCTTTCGATGGCCTCTCGCAGGTAGGTCTTCTGGTTGTAGGACGGGATGTATACGGCGATGGTCAT
>CAZYIH010000014.1:20714-29061 GCA_964646915.1 uncultured Planctomycetaceae bacterium
CCTCTCGCAGGTAGGTCTTCTGGTTGTAGGACGGGATGTATACGGCGATGGTCATTCGCCGACCTCTCGGGGTGCCGGACTGGCGTTCACCGGCCAAGAGATCCTGCGGCAGAGGCGGAATCCGTACCACGGGCCCAGCAGAAGGATGAACACCGACCGCACCGCCTGCTTGATCCGCATGCGATACCGTCCCGGCCGGCGGGATGCCCAAACGTCCACGGGGTACATGATGCGCCGGTACCACATCGTCAAGGGGATCCATTCGCGACGATAACGGCGGTGGACAATTTCCAGTTCATCCAAACGTCTTGGCGTAGGGTGAGAGGTCTTGTTGTCCCCGTACATTCGGAACGTTCCAAGCACCTGCGGAATCAATCGCCAGGTTCGCCCCTCGGCCAGGAGGTGGCACCACAGGTCGTAGTCCATGCAGTACTCAAGCGCCTGGTCCAGTAAAGGGCGCCGGGCCACCGCCATACGACGAAAGAAACAGCTCTGCTGTGGCACGGTATTTCGGAAGGGCATGTCGCGAACGCGGTCCCACTCCGGTTTGACAATCCGGTTTCGATCGGGATCATTCACGAACTCAACCACGCCCCATCCCAGCAGCACGTCCAGACCAACATCGGCTGCGAACTCCCGACCGACTGAGGCCAAGGTGTTCGGCGCAAAGGTATCATCGCTGCAAAGCCAGTTGAACACCTCCCCGGAGGTCTCATCGAACCCCGCATTGAGGGCAGCCGACTGCCCGCCGTCCGGCTGAGAGACCCAGTGAGAGATCCACCGCTCGTACTTCCGGATGATCTCCACCGAACCGTCCGTACTGCCGCCGTCACGAATGACGAACTCCAGGTTCGGATACCGCTGCAGGAGAACAGAACGGATCGCCTCCTCCAGATACTCCGCCTGGTTGAGCGAGGGCATTACGATGCTGATCGAAGGCCAATCGCCACCACCCAGCGGTTTGCTCGGAACCGGATCGCTCTGCTGAGTCCATGGCCACCCCTCACAGCCTGGCGGGGGCGGGGGAAGTTCCTTGAGAGAGGCTACAGGAACGGGAGTCATTCTGCCTCCACGGGCTCACCGGTTCTACGGGCCATCTCGTGGCGATGGAGTTGCAGGGCATGGTCGTACACCTGGTACTCCAGTGCATGCCGATCGCGGAATTCCCGACGCATCTCGTCGGTCGCTTCCTCGTTCCTGGGGCTGACGTTGATGACCGGGACCTGCTTTCGCGGTTTGCCCAGCTTCTCGGCGATGATATCCAAAGAATCCTGCAGATTCTCGGTCACACCGATCCAGATAAAGTGTTGCTCGATATGCTCCCGCCAGTTGCTTTCAGTAAGCTCAATGGCGAAGTAATTCAGATAGAAGCTCTGTCGCATCTTCTGAAGGTAATCCCCAAGGCTGTCGAAGCGATAGGGCTTGGCTTGACCTTTCCAGTACCGTTTCTCGCCCAGCCGACGGGCGTAGAAGTAGTTGGAGACCGCCATCTCGAACGGATCGCGCAGAATGGTGACGAACTGTTTGATGTCCGGGTAATAGTCCCACACGCCGAACCCGCGTTTGCGGTTGAAATGACCGTACACACAGACACCGGCTTCACTGGGCGAGAACCAACCGCGCTGGAGGCGATGATGCATGGGCATTTCATTGGTCTGCTCGTTGAAATAGTGCCGCAACAGCCGACGGCCAAACCAGCGTTTCATCACCTTCTGCACGCTGCTTCCGGCACATTTGGGAACATGGATCGCACCCAATGCCCTGGTTGGATCGTATGTGCGCATCGCTGACCCTTCTAGCCGAAGACCTTTTGATAGTCAACGCGGGGGAACACCTCAAGCTGCCCACCGACGGTGGCGTTGTACACCTCCACGCCAAGCTGATCACAGACCCGTTTGGCCACTTCATAGTTTTCGATCATTCGATGGACCTGCGGATCGTGCCACCGTCGCCCCGCACCGAAATAGGATGCATCGAAATGATTCGGGTCGTCGTCAGTGGAGACCAGCTTCTTCGGGTCGTCGTCCTCGATCTGTACCGAATCCGGAACCGTGTACGACGTGTCACAGCCGATAAGGTAAATGGGGCTGAAGCCCATGTGTGCCGCCAGTTGCAGAGCCGCGAGTGTCACCGTATTCACCGAGCTGACCCACCTCGAACAGGACCGCGAGAACGGCCTGCCCCCAACCGGATTATCCCGCGGGACCACTTCGGGATACCAGACGATATTCGGGGCACCTCGGAGCACTCCGCCGCTTCGGAACCGATACGGAAAGAAGAACTGTGTCCGCGGCAGCCGGGCGATCCAGACCATCAGTTCATCGGCGATGTCCGGAATAACCCGGGTATCCACGCCCACATAAAACGCGTGTCGCCACGAGATCCGGTCGTACAGCAGATACGCCCGGTTCGAGCCCCAGACGAACTCATCGGCGAAGGCCTCCAGATCCATCTCGTTGAGGCTGGGCCCGTTTCCCTGGATCACACATCGCCGCCCCGCATATCGGCCCCGCAACTGTCGCAAACGCTCAGCCATGCGACGGGCCGCCGGATCGTTCCACCAGTCTTCGATCGCCAGCCCCAGACAGCCGGTGATTCGGGGCTCGATCATGTCGGGGGCCCGCAGGAGTGACTCGTATCGAGCATGCACACGTCTGCGGATCGCGGAAGGAACCCACCGCCGATAGGCCTCCCGCAACGGACTTCCCGGACTGAATACTCCCATGCTCGCGATACGCTCCCTGCATCCATGCAAATGCGTCTGCCGACCCTCGGCTGAGGCGTCACCATAGCATGATTCAGACCAATCCGTCCAGACCGTCCCCTATCGCCGCCAATCCGTCGCGGCAGGCGGTGGTCAGCATGGTGATGTCCAGGCTGTAGGCGATCAGCCGATATCCCTGCCTTGCCCGTTCGATGACGGCCGACGGGTCCGGCCGAACCACGTGCAGCCCCGGCGCGACGCCCGCCTCCAGCGACGCCTGCAGCACGCGATCGCACGCCTGCTGAACGCGCGGATGGTCGGTCCGGCCGGTCAGGCCCATCGACGCAGACAGGTCATACGGGCCGATGAACGCCGCGTCGATGCCGTCCACCGCGAGAATTGCCTCGATGTTCTCGACCGCTTCGATATGCTCGATCTGCACACACACCAGCGTGCGATCGTTGGCGGACGCCACAGCCTCGTCGAAATTCGCCCCGTAGGCGTTGTCCCGGCAGAAGCCCACTCCGCGGCGACCCATCGGCGGGTACTTCACCGCATCGACCACCGCGCGGGCCTGGGCGGGCGTGTTCACCAGCGGCGCGACCACGCCCTGGGCGCCGGCGTCGCAGTAGCGTTTGATGACGTCGTACTCACAGCCGGGCAGGCGAACCAGCGGCGTGCAGTCCGGCGATCCGCTGCGGATGGCCTGGAAAAGCTGCTGGGCGGCGGGCACCTCGACGGCCGAGTGTTCGGCATCGACGGCGAGGAAGTCAAATCCCGCGCCGGCCATGATTTCCGCGACGATCGGGCTGGCGGTGTTCACCCAGCTTCCGATGACCGTCTGCCCGTCTCGCAGTCGCTCGCGCAGCGTTGTCATCTCAGTTGCCTTTCTTTCCGCTGGGCGTCGTACGATCGGCTGCGGTTCGGCGCTGCCGGCGACCTTCGAACACCCCGGCACCGTCTTCGAAGGCGGAGTGCCGTGGCGGCTCGCCGGCCAGCACACGCACGCAATCCTCGGCGGCGCCCAGTTCCATGAGATATCGGCTGTGGTGGGCGCTGGCGCCCATGTGTGCGGTGAGTGCGACGTTCTCCATGCGCGCCAGCGGACCATCGTAGGGCTCGTCCTCGAAGACATCCAACGCGGCCCGACTGAGACGATTGGCCCGCAGGGCGTCGACCAGGGCAGCCTCGTCGACCACCTTTCCCCGCGAGGTGTTCACCAGCATGCATCCCTGCCGAGCGGCCGCCAACAGCTCCGCGTCGATGAGATGATGCGTCTGCGACGTGAGCGGAACATGCACGGTCACCAAGTCGCACCGCGCAAAGAGATCCTCCAGCGACACCCACGTCAGTCCATGTCGTCGGCCGAACTCGTGATCCGGCTCGATGTCGCACGCCAGGAGGTTCGGGGAGAACGGCTGGAGCAGTCGAACCACGCGCCGCCCGATTCGTCCGACACCCAGCACGCCGATGGTGACCTCGCGCACGAGCTGGCCCATGTAGCGGTTCCACGCGCGCTGGCGGACCGACCGGTCGGACTCCTGGCTGCGTCGGAGGGTGCTGAGGATCTGCCCGATGGTGAGCTCGGCCACCGCGTCGGCGGGGGCTTCGGGAGTATAAGTGACCGCCACCCCCCGGCGCTGGGCGGCGGAGAGGTCCACGCTGTCCAGACCCACCCCCACGCGCGCGATCACCCTCAGATGCGGGCAGGCATCGATGATCTCGCCGGTGTAGGGCTCGGTACCGGCGACGATGGCCGTCGCGTCGGCAACCAGCCGGGCCACCTCGGACGTCTTGAGACGTCGCTGGTGCGGATTGTAGCGCACCGTCATCCCGGAAGACTCCAGCACCTCCCGAGGCCGACGCCCGCTGGCGCCGAACGGGTGCGTGGTGACCTGGATGATCGGGCTCAATGCGGCCCCCTCGCTTCGTGAGAGTAGCGGGCGAGCATCTCCGCCAGGCCGAACGTGAACTCGTCGTCGATGTCGATCGACTCGATCCGGTCGGTCTCGAACATCATCGCTCGGTTGCCGATTCGCTGCCGGCCGGCGGCGAGGAAGCTCTCCGGAGTGAAGATGTACAAACAGGAGTTCTCCTCGTACACCGGTGGGAGGTCCTGCGTGCGCAACAGCGTGGACGGGTCGTGATTGATCGCGCTGCCGTCGGCCCGGTACAGCCGGGTCTGCAGACGCTTGACGCTGAAGAGCGAATCGTGCTCCTCACTGAGCCCGAACTGCCGAAGGGCCTCGGAGATGGTCTGCTCCTTCAGCAGCGGGTTGGTTGCGTGGGTCTGGAGGTAGATCTGCGCGTCGACGCGCGTCATATCGTGAGCGATGATGCGATTGACGCTCACGCAATCGCCCCGCAACTCATCGGGCCTCATCACGACCGTCACCTTCTCGAACGTCTCTGCCTCGGCGGCGATGCGGTCCGAGTCGGTATCCACCACGACCTCATCGACCGGATAGGTCTCCTCGAGCGTGGAAAGAATGTGATGGAACAACGGCCGACCGGCGAACGGACGAACGTTCTTCTCCGGAACACGCTCGCTGTGGGCCTTGATGGGGACGATCGCCACCACTCGCTGATTGAAGATCATTCTGCTGTCCTTCCTCTCCGAGGGCCCAGCCGAGCGGATCGGCCGATGCGCCCTTTCCATGCACCCCCATACATAGCAGAGAGAGGCTCGCAAGTCACGCATTGCGCGACCCGGCGGACAAGGCGACAATAAACGAGGCGGAACGATGGACAACCGACCTTGGGCAACCCTAGTATATGATAGCATCAGACTTGGTCGAGCCGACCCATCGGGCAAGCACCTCCCGGGCCGATCGACCAGATTCTGTCCACCTTTTACTGCAGCGCGGTTCGCAGGGGGCAGGGAGTTGCAGCGCATGGCCCGACGATCGCAGTCCGTTGTCGACATCCGAACCCGCAACCCGTTGCTCCAGCCATCGCCGCTGGTGCATGAGCTGGCGACGATGGCCATTCTGGCGGGGCTGGGAATCATCGCGGCCCGCCTGAATGTCCAGATTCCGCATACCCAGGTCTTCATCGATGGCCGGTGGGTTTTCGGGTACATGGGCTTCGTTCTGCTACGCCGCTGGCCGTTGGCGATCCTGCCGGCGTGCATCCTGTCGTTGGCCACCTTCAAAGATCTGTCCCCATGGTTTGCGCTGACGGCGAACCTGTCGTATGCGATCCCGTCCTTCCTGCTGATTCGCGCGGCGCACGACCGGGTCCTCTCGCGGCTGAGCTCGCTGCTGTGGTACGGACTGGGATGGGCAGCCGTCGTCGGACTGTGCTACCAACTGTTCAACACGCCAATGGTCTGGGGATTCCGCTGGATCCTCGACGGTGAATCTTTCCTGCAAGGAGCCCTGCGAGGCTGGCTGATCCAGCCATTCCTGCTGGAGTCTGTGCTGGTGGCGATGATGTCCGGCTCGGTACTGGTCGCCCTCCGCAGCCATGCCGAGATGAGTCGCAGCCGCGAGCAACTCGCCACGACGCTGGATTCCATCGGCGACGCGGTGGTCTCGACCGATGCCGACGGATGCATCACGCGCATGAATCCGGTCGCCCGGGAGTTGACCGGCTGGTCGCTGGACGAGGCGGTCGGCCGACCGTTCGACGAGGTCATCCGCCTGGAAGACAGCCAGACCGGCGAGCCGCTGAACTCGCCGGTGGCGGAGGTCCTCGATCGTGACCACGCGGTAGAGATGAGCAATACCACCACCCTGATCGCCCATGACGGAACACGCCGCCATATTGCCGACAACGCCTCGCCGCTGCACAGCAGCAGCGGGCAGTTGGTCGGCGTGGTGATGGTTTTCCGGGACGTCACCGAGCAGAAACAGCGACGCGATGCCTTCGCCCGCTTCTGCGACATGTCGGCCGACATGATCTGCCTGGCCGACATCAACACCGCCACATTCCTGCAGATCAATCCCGCCGCCACCGAGATTCTGGGCTACTCCGAGGAGGAACTGCTCTCCCAGCCATTCACCAACTTTGTGCATCCGGACGATCTGGAAGCAACTCGGCGCATCATCGAAGAGCAGCTTAAACGTGGCCAGAAGGTGGTGTCCTTCGAGAACCGCTACTTCCGCAAGAATGGCGACATCTGCTGGTTGCACTGGAATTCGCATCCGATCGCTGAAGAGGGGCTGACCTACGCCATCGCCCACGACATCACCGATCGCAAGCGGGAGGAGCAGGAGCGCCGCAACCTCGAATCCCAGCTGCTCCAGGCCCAGAAGATGGAAGCGGTCGGGCGACTCGCCGGTGGGGTTGCCCACGACTTCAACAACAAGCTCCAGACCATCCTGGGTTACTCGGACATTCTCCTCCACGAGGAGCATCTGCCCCGCTCGCTGCGGGAGTACATCAATGAGATCAGCCAGGCTGCCCGCCAGTCGGCCGACCTGACCCGCCAGTTGCTGGCATTCGCCCGCAAGCAGACCATCGTCCCCCAGGTGCTGGACCTCAACCAGATGATCCCGGACATGCTCCGCATGCTCAAACCGCTCATCAGCGAAGAGATCGATCTGCAGTGGCTCCCCGGGGACCACGTCGGACCGGTGCGCATGGACCCGGCCCAAGTGGATCAGATCCTCGCCAATCTCGTGGTCAACGCCCGGGATGCCATCGAGCAGAACGGGACCATTACCGTCGAAACCGCGTCGGCCGACATTGACGCCGAGTACGTCCGGCAGAATGCCTACGCCCGGGCGGGCAAGCATGCGGTTCTCATCGTGACCGACGACGGTGCGGGCATGGACGCACAGACACTCGAGCAGGTCTTCGAGCCGTTCTTCACGACCAAACCGCAGAACCAGGGAACCGGGCTCGGACTGGCGACGGTCTACGGGATCGTCAAACAGAACGGCGGTTTCGTGAACGTCTACAGCGAGCCGGACAAGGGCACGACGTTCCGCATCTACCTGCCCCAGAGCGACGGCGAGGAACCTGCCGCCCCCACCGAAACCCGGACGGCCATGCTGCAGACCGGCAGTGAGACCATTCTGCTGGTCGAGGATGACCCGGCGATTCTCCGCTTGGGACAGGAAACCCTCGAGAAGCTCGGCTACACCGTGCTCGCCGCCGAACGCCCCAGCACCGCCCTGGAGATGATCGACGAAGGCCATGAGATCGACCTGCTGGTGACCGACGTGGTCATGCCCGAGATGAACGGCAAGAACCTCCTGGAACAACTGACCCAACACCGCCCCGGCCTGCACGCGTTGTTCATGTCCGGCTACACCGCCAACGTCATCGCCCACCGTGGCGTGCTGGACGACGGCGTGGAATTCCTGCAGAAGCCCTTCCGAGCGATGGACCTTGCCTGGAGCGTACGGCGGATCCTGGACCAAGGCCGAACCGCGAACGCCGCCGATACCCCCCCGGAAATGTCGTAGAAACCTGGGGCAATTCCATCGGCCCGGATGCCCGTGCGACGAGTACTTCTTCTTGCGAGCCGTGCGGTCCGTCGTGTCGGGCTGGTTCACCGCCAGGTGCCGGTGGGTTCCTGGAAGTCATTGATCGGTTCGTAGGGTTCGCTGTAGTCACCGCCGTGGTGGCTGTGGCGGCAGGAGTCGACGAACGCGCGAAGCTGCTGCCGCATGTCGGCCGCCCGTTGTGGAT
>CAZYIH010000015.1:0-27346 GCA_964646915.1 uncultured Planctomycetaceae bacterium
GACGAGCGCAGATGGCCGGCGGCTTCCACGCCGAGGCGGCAGAGACGTTCCATCGGCTCTGCAAAATGGACAACTATCAGCCCCCCGCCTGGGTGTACTCCATGCTCGGGCAATGTCACATGACCCTGGACAATCCGAATCGTGCCCGGACCGCCTTCACCAGCGCCGCGAAGTTGAACGCACACTCTCCCGAGGTCTGGTGCGACCTGGCCAGGGCGGAGTTGGCCGGCGGGGAGACAGCCCGGGCGGTGCTGTCCGCTCGCGAGGCGCTCCGCAAGGACGGCAAGAATCTCGACGGTGCGCTGCTGCTGGGCTACGCGCTGCTGCGATCCAGCCAGGCGAAAGACGCGATCCGCGAGCTGTCGCGGGCGGCGATGCAACACCCCAAAAGCAGCATGGTCCACTGCCTGCTGGGCAAAGCCCACGCTGCCGCCGGTGAGCCGGACAAGGCGAAGGGATGCTACGCCGAAGCGATTCGGCTGGACCCGCGGAACGTCGCTGCCCGGGAGTTGCTCAAGGATGCGAGCGAACCGGCGAAAACCGCCTCGAAGACGAGTAAGGACGCCGGCTAGCACACGGAGGAGACCGATTGGACAGGGCCCGAATCATCTCAAGAACGCTGGTCGCGTGTATCGCCGTGGCTGTGGGCGTTGCCTACGCGCTGACGGCACGCATGTTTTGGCCGGCGGCTGAGTATGCCTGGGCGACGTCGCTCGTTCCCGGAGCGTGCCTTGCCGGCGTGATGCTGGTGTGTGGATGGATGCTGCTGTCCATGCGCGAGGGCATGGGCGCCACGGCCCGCCGGTTGAACAGAATGTGTGAGACCGGCGATATCGATACCATTCGCGGCGGGACCAGCCGATCCGTGGGCCCGCTGATTGAGCCGCTGAACCAGTTGCTGGAGTCCGTCGGCCAGGAGGTGTCCCAAGCCCGGGCCGAGAAACGACAGATTGAGATCCAGTCGCGCATCGCCCTGACCGAGAAGCACCACACCGAGGCGATCATCTACAGCATCTCCGACGCCGTCATCGCGACCAATCGCTACGACGAGCTGATTCTCGCCAACCAGGCGGCCGAGAGGCTGCTGGGGTTCAAGCTCGACTCGGCCATACGCAAGCCCATCGAGGAGATCCTGGACGATTCCACGCTGGTCCGCCTGATTGTGGACATGCGGAATTCCGATCACGTCGGGTACCGGGAGGTCTCGGAGCACTCGTTCAATCGCAATGGTCTGGCCAAGACGTTCAACGTCACGCTCTCCGGCGTGGCCGGGCCGGCCGGCGAACCGTTCGGCGTGGTGGCGGTTCTCCACGACGTGACGCGCGAGAAGGAAATCGCCCAGATGAAGACGGACTTCGTCTCGAGCGTGTCCCACGAGTTGAAGACCCCGCTGGCGTCGATCAAGGCGTACATCGAGATGCTCATCGACGGCGAGGTCGAGGACGACAAGACCTGCCAGGAGTTCTATCAGATCATCTCATCGGAGAGCGATCGGCTCAGTCGACTGATCGAGAACATTCTCGGAATCAGCCGCATCGAAGCCGGCGTGACGAAGGTGGTTCGCGCCCCGGTGAGTCTCACCGGCGTGGTGAAGCAGGCCCTGGACGTAGCCCGCCCGCAGGCCCAGGCGAAAAACATCGAGCTGTGCGATCAGCTCGCCCCGGTCTTTTACCAGGTCGAAGCCGACCAGGACATGATCTACCAGGCCGTTCTGAATCTGATTTCGAACGCCATCAAGTACACCAACGAGGGTGGCTCGGTGACGGTTCGGGTGGGCGTGGACGAGGGTCGCGGCGTGGCCACCTGCGAGGTGGAAGACACCGGGCTGGGCATTCCCGCCGACGACCTGCCGCACGTGTTCGACAAGTTCTACCGCGTCAAGGCCAACAAAAAGCTCGCCAAGGGCACCGGGTTGGGGCTGACGCTCGTGAAGCACATCGTGGAGACGGTGCACGAAGGCAAATTGACCGTCACCAGCGACGAAGGTCATGGCAGCACGTTCGCGCTGGAGATGCCGGTTCTCAACTGAGGCGCCGGCCATGAGGCGAAGCAACGAAAAGAGGTGACGACGTGAGCCACAAGATTCTGGTTGCCGACGACGAAGCCCACATCCTGCATGTGGTGTCGATGAAGCTCCGCAACGCGGGGTTCGACGTGATCACAGCCGTGGATGGCGAGGAGGCCCTGGAGCTGTGTCGCTCCGAGCAGCCTGACCTGCTGATCACCGACAACCAGATGCCTTACCTCACCGGCGTGGAGGTCTGCAGGGAACTCCAGAAGTCCGACGAGACGAAGGACATCCGGGCGATCATGCTCACCGCACGCGGGTTCGACATCGAACCCGAGGAAATGGAAGGGGCCGAGATCGAGGTGGTGCTGGCCAAGCCGTTCTCGCCTCGCGAAGTACTTGAGAGAGTCAATCAGCTTCTCGGGAATACCGCCGAAGCTGCTTCCTAGGAACTCCATGGAACCTGCCGCTGAAACATGTTCTGCGTCCGACCGCCTGGTGGCCGGGCTGTACGACAGACTGTCCGATCGCCTCGGACAGCTGGGATTGAGTCTGACCCTCATGGGGCGGACCGGCTCGGTGCTGGGCGTCTCGCGCTGCGGCTGCGGGTTGTGCTCGTTGCTGAAGGACAGTGAATCGGACTGCGAGCCCGACCAGATCGACCTCGCCCGGCGGGCCCTGGAGACGAACTCCCCGGCCTGTGGGCAGAGCACCACCGGCTGTGAGTTGCTGGCGATTCCTGTCCGTCAGCGCCGTAGGGCCATCGGTGTCGCCGTGGCCTGTCGCCCACCCGACGCGCTGCAGGACGAGGAAAGCCTCGCCCGCTGGTGCGACGAGCACGAGCTCGATCGGCCGACCGTTCATCAGGCGATGGAACACCTGCATTCGGGCAGCTCGGGAAGCACGCAGCACCTTCTTCGCGTGGTCGAATGGCTGATCGGCGACGAGATCTCCATGCAGGTCGCCCAGGATGAGCTGACCACCCTGAGCACACACCTGGCGGCCACCTACGAGGAACTCAGCCTGCTGTACCGGATCAGCTCGTCGATGCGCGTCACCCGCGACCCGGGCGATTTCCTGCAGACGGTGGTCGACCAACTCACCGACGTGATGAGTGTTACCGGGGCGGTCGCCTGGCTGCGAAGCCCGTCCGACGACGGGCGCGACTCCTTCGTTGTCTCCGGCTGTGAAGAGATCGAAATGGAAGGCCTGCGCAAGCTCATGACTACCGAGCTGGCGCCGCGCCTGGAAAAGGACCCCACGCCCATCGTCCAGAACGAGCCCGGCCAGAGCGTTCGGGACGTGCCCGCCTGGGTGGATCGATACGTCGCTGTCCCGCTGGTCAACGGCAAGAAGTTCCTCGGGATGGTGCTGGTGGTCAACAAGGTCCAGGAGGAGTTCGACAGTTCGGACATCAAGCTCGTCGCCTCCATCAACGACCAGGTCGCTGTGTTCCTGACCAACAACATGCTCTATGCCGAGCTGCAAAGCCTGCTGATGGGCGTGTTGTACTCGCTCACCGAGGCGATCGACGCCAAGGACCCCTACACCTGCGGCCATTCGCGGCGTGTGGCGACGATCTCGCGCATGCTCGCCGCCGAAAGCGGACTCAGCGAAGAACGCTGTCAGCGGGTGTATCTCTGCGGGCTGCTGCACGATATCGGCAAGATCGGCGTGCCCGAGGCCGTCCTCTGCAAAGCCGGTCGACTCACCGACGAGGAATTCGACCTCATTAAGCGGCACCCGATGATCGGCGCGAAGATCCTCGGCGGCATCCGGCAGCTGGATTCTGTGATTCCGGGCATTCTCACGCACCACGAACGGCTGGACGGACGTGGGTATCCCGAGGGACTCACCGACGGGGACCTGCCCATCGAAGGTCGCATGGTCGGATTGGCCGACGCCTTCGACGCGATGACATCCAACCGCACCTATCGCAAGGCGCTCGAGCTGGAGCAGGTCATCGGCGAGATTCGCAAGCACGCCGGCGAGCAGTTTGACCAGTCGCTGGTGGACATCCTCCTGGCCAAGGACCTGGATGCCTATCTCCAGGAGATCCGCGACGACGAGCCGAACTTCAATCCGCTCAGCCTGCTGGAGGAGTCCATCACATGAACATAGCCGTCGAACATTATGGCCGATGCGTGATGCTCAACCTCAAGGGCGAGATCACCGAAGACGGGCTGGGCGCGCTGGTTCAGACCATCAATACGCATCTGCAGGAGGACGGGGTCAGCGATCTGGTGCTGAACCTCGACGAGGTGCCCTACATCGACAGTGTTTCGCTCGAATATCTCTGGGACCTGCGCGACCACCTGCACGAGGCCGATCGTCATCTTCGGCTGGTCGGTCCCGATGAGAACGTGCAGAAGATCTTCGAGATCACCCGGCTGGAGGGGAAGTTCGACGTCTTCCACGATGTCGGCGAAGTGCTCAAAACGTTCCAGACGTAAGAGAGGACACATGGGCGTCACGGTAGAAAACAGGAATCCGCAGCTCGGCGAGTTGCTGATCGAGAAAGGCTTTCTCACGGAGCAACAGCTCCAGGAGGCGCTGGGTCACCAGAAGCAGGGCTCCAACAAGCTCCTGCTGGGCGAGGTGCTCCAGAAGCTCGATTTCTGCACCGAAGAGCAGATCATGGAAGCCCTCTCGAAGGGCTATGGCGTTCCGTTCGCGCGGATCTCGCCGCGCGTGGCCGACCCGAAAGTCATCGACCTGCTGCCCCGCGAATTCCTCGACCGTCACACCGTCCTGCCGCTGTTCAAGGTCCGCAAACGACTGGCATTGGCCGTCAGCGAGCCCACCAACGTCTTCCTGCTGGAGGAAGTCGGCAGAATGACCGGCTGTGAGGTGCTGGTGGTCTGCGCCACGCCGAAG
This sequence comes from uncultured Planctomycetaceae bacterium, assembly GCA_964646915.1. Classification (GTDB taxonomy): domain Bacteria; phylum Planctomycetota; class Phycisphaerae; order SM23-33; family SM23-33; genus CAZFPT01. The sequence continues at coordinate 4,886 of CAZYIH010000015.1, forward strand.
GACATCAAGGCCACCCTCGAAACGCACATGCCCTCGGCGAATGTCTTCGTCATCGACGATATCTTCGACGATGTCGAGGGGGGCGAACTGTCGCTGGTGGAAGACCGCATCGACGATATCACCGACCTCGAAGCCGTCGCCGAAGGGTCGCCGGTGGTGAAGCTGGTGAACTACCTGATCTTCCACGCCGTGCGCGAGGGGGCGTCGGATATCCACATCGAACCGGACGACAATTCGCTCCGGGTGCGCTACCGCGTGGACGGGGCCTTGTACGAACGCATCCGCCCACCGGCCAAAATGTTGCCGGCCATCTCGTCGCGCATCAAGATCATGTCCGGGCTGGACATCGCCGAGCGCCGCCTGCCACAGGACGGCGGCATCCACGTGATGATGGACGGCCGACCGATCGACCTGCGCGTCAGCACCATGCCCGGCCAGTTCGGCGAGAAGGTGGTCATCCGGATCATCGACAACCGCACCGTCCTGGTGAACCTCGAGAAGCTGGGCTTCAGCTACGAGACGCTGAAGGTCTGGCGCGAGACCATCTCCAGCCCGAATGGCATTGTCCTGGTGACCGGGCCCACCGGCAGCGGCAAGAGCACAACGCTCTACAGCTGCCTGAAGGAACTCAACACCGAGGACGTGAACATCTGCACCGTCGAGGATCCCGTCGAGTTCAACCTGCCGTGGATCAACCAGTTCCAGGTCAACGAAAAGGCCGGGTTCACCTTTGCCGGGGCGTTGCGTTCGCTGCTGCGGCAGGACCCGGACATCGTCATGGTCGGCGAGATCCGCGACCCCGAAACCGCGCTGATCGCGGTGCAGGCGGCGCTGACCGGCCACCTGGTGTTCTCCACGCTGCACACCAACGACGCCCCGGCGACAATCACCCGCCTGGTGAACATCGGCGTCGAGGCGTACCTGGTGGCCGCCTCCGTGCAGGCGGTGCTCGCCCAGCGACTGGTGCGGAAGGTCTGCACCCACTGCAAGGAACCGTACGAGCCGAGCGACGCCATCCGCCGGGCCGTCGAAGAAGCCGCCGGTGAGGTGGAAACCTTCTACCGCGGTGTGGGCTGCTCGAAGTGCCGCAACAGCGGGTTCAACGGACGAATCGGCCTCTACGAGCTGCTCGTGCCCGACGACTCGCTGCGCGACGCGATCACCGGAAAACCCAATGTCAACGAACTCCGCCAACTGGCCGTCGACGCCGACATGCAGACCCTCCGCAAGGACGGCATGTCGAAGGTCCGCGCCGGACTGACCACGGTCGAGGAAATCTTCCGCGTCACTCCCGGCTAGGCCGATACCAGCATCCAGAGCGATCCATGAGCCCTTCGCCAACACAGACCACCGACTCGACCGCCTCCCAGAAGTGGGACCCGCCGGTCTCGCCCGGCACGCCGTCCGAAATCAGCGCCGCCGGACGGCTCAGTGCAGGGGAGAAGGATCAATTCGCCGGGCCGCCGCTGCCCATGCGAAGGGTCCGCCAGGAAGATGTCATCTATTTCTGCTCGCAGCTGACGGTGATGGTGGAAACCGGCGTGCCCCTGGCCGACGCGTTGGATGCCATCGCCTCCGAGGCCGAGCACACCGGCGTCAAGGCGATGGTTCATGACCTCTCCGAGCAGGTCAAGACCGGCGTGGAGTTCAGCCGGGCGCTGGAATCCTACCCCAGGCAGTTCCCGTCGATCTTCATCTCGCTGATGCGGGCGTCCGAGGCGTCCGGCCAGATGGGGATGATGCTCCAGCGCGTCAGCGATTACATGGTGCAGGAGCGCGATGTCCGCCGGAAGGTCAAGGGAGCGATGGCGTACCCGCTGGCGATGCTTTCGTTCTGTATCGTCGTGGTGGGTTGCCTGCTGGTCTTTGTGCTGCCGCAGTTCCAGGCGATCTACGAGGGCAAGGGGGCTGTCCTGCCGGCACCGACGAAGTTCCTGCTCACCCTCAGCGATACGATCATCAACCAATGGTACTTCGTGCTGGGGGGCGGCATCGCGTCGGTGGTCGGGTTGGTCATGTACACCCGAACGGACAGCGGGCGACGCGTGCTGGACTACCTGCGCATCAGCCTGCCGGTGATCGGCCCGATGTACCGCAAAAGCTACCTCTCGCGGTCGCTGCGGACCCTGGCCACCATGACGTCCACCGGCGTGGGCGTGCTCGACGCGCTGGAGATCACCGCTCAGGTCGCCGGCAACCGCCACTACGAGAACGTCTGGCGCGGCGTCTCCGAGCGAGCGGAGGAAGGCAAGACGCTCGCCGAAGGGTTGCGCGGAAATCCGTTGATCCCCGCGGGTATCGCCCAGATGGTCTCCGCGGGCGAGCAGACCGGCAAGCTGGACTCCGTGCTCGATCGCGTCGCGGACTTCTGCGACGACGAACTTAACCAGGCCATCAAAACAATGACCAGCTTCATCGAGCCGGTCATGATCATCGTCATCGGTGGATTGATCGGTGCCATCGCCATCGCTCTGCTGCTGCCGATTTTCAGCGTTTCGAAGGTGATGTCCACCTGAGAGAGAAGCGCCCGACACGACCGCGAACCAACGGGCCCGTCGCCAATCCGGCGGCGGGCTCTTCTATTGGCGTCCTGCTGCCGTAGCAGTGCCCCACGCCCGGCCGTGAGTGCGAGTCGTGATTCTGTAAGAATCGATATGAGATAGCCTTGCACATTTCCGACGGTCTTCTGGCTTCTTTGTGTCTGCTAGTTAAGTCCCTCCCTTTCCTTGACGATACCCATAGCGTGGACAGGCCAAAGAGGCCTGTACCTGGACAACCCGGAGGAGTGGAGGGAACCCACCCATGCGACGAACGAACTCAGTTGGTTGGATTGTGTCTATCGTGGCTTTGAGTCTGCTCTGTCAGCCCGCCTCGGGCATCGTCATGACAGAAGACCCCAGCCTGCATCTTGTCGACCCCCAGAGCCCCTTTGCCATGGTGGGCTACCTGAATACCGTCGGCGGATCGTCCGGCGTGCTCATCGGGCCCAACAAGGTGCTCACCGCGAACCACTGCGTCTCGGACATCAGTTCCGCGACGTTCAGCCTGGACACCGCCGAGGGACGAAAGACCTGGGCCGTCGAGAGCAAAAGTGTCCTGGCCGAGATGGACCTGGCGGTTCTCACCCTCAGTGAGTCCACGGGCCTGACCGGCGCAGCGGTGTACGAAGGCAACGACGAGGCGGGTCACCTGGCGGCTATGGTCGGCTACGGCTACAGCGGCGTCGGGCAACCCGATACCGCCCAGTTTCCCCGGGGCACCGCCCGGGTTGGCTACTCGATCATCGAATACGCCTTCACCTGGCATCTCGCTTCGCACTTCAATCAGCCCGGCAGCTCGGGCAGCCAGGGCGCCGACGAAGGCGCCGCGACGACCGGCGACTCCGGCGGCGGGATCTTCATCCGGATCGACGGTGAATGGGTGCTGGCCGGCCTGCACCGATACGTGCGAGACGGCGACGACGATGACATCTTCCCCGAATACGGCGACCAGGCGCGTGGCATTCGTCTCTCCCAGGCAGGCACCTGGTTGGCCGACCACCTCACGCCGGTTCCCGAACCGGGTACGATGGTGCTTCTGACGCTGGGCGGACTGGTCCTGACCGTTCGCCGCCGCGTTCGCTAGGCCCTGTTTTCCGACTGACCTCAAGGCCACGGCTGCTCTCCCGGGCGGCTGTGGCCTTGCCATGCGCCGACGAACTCCCCGCCAGGCCGCCGCATCCCAGCCGACGAATTCTCTCCCACCCCACGACTTCCCCGCCCGCTTCTGCTACAATCCCGCTCGCTCGATGAGCGATCGTTCAGGTCACACATGGTTCCTGGAAACGCGGGAAGCAACCACATGAGTCCGAAGGCAAAGCAGGCAGGGAGGTCCGCTTCAGACACGTCGCCCTCGGGCGACCTGGGTCCCCGACCCCTGGGCAACGTCGATGGCTGGGTAACCCGACGCGGGTTTCTGGCAGGGTGCTTCCTGCTGATCCTGCTTCACATGGGGATCATGGCCCAGGACATCAACCGGCCTTTCTGCGGGCTTCACAGTTGGGCGGCGGCCAGCGGAGCGTGGGCGGCCCGCGTGCATGTCAAGTACGGCTGGGACTACACCGGCGGCGTGACGACGTGGGCGGTGGGTGACCCTCCACCCGCCAATCCCGGGCGATACATGGACCACCCGCAACTGGCGGTGAACCTCAAAGCCGTCTTCTTCCTGCTGACCGGTCCGAGCGAATGGGCCAATCGGTTGTACGGAATCATCTGGTCGGCTGCGGGGCTGGTCGCGATTCTCGCGGTGTTCCATGGGCTTCTGGGGCGAACCCGCGCGCTGCTGGCGGGTCTGTTCATGGTGCTGTTCCCCATCACGGGGTATTTCGGTACCGGTGGACCGCTCACCGCGCTGGCGTTTCTGGCGATCTACTGCTACCTGGTCATCATCCGGGGCATGCCCCACAGTCCACAGCCCGGCAAACGCCACTGGTTCGGATTGGTGGTCGGCTTGTTCTTCATGCTGCAATGGCACTGGGGCGGGGTGTTCTACGCCTTGGCCATCGGCGTTCACTACGTCGGCATGCGGGTCTGGCAGACGGAGAAAAACCGCAACATCCTGGCAGTGCTCGTGGGCCTGTGGGTGCTGGGCCCGATCCTGCTGTTCGCCCATGGGACCAGCTACTGGTGGTTCGTGTATCCGATCAGTTTCGGCGTGGGCATTGCATGGCTGGGCCTGCGGAATATGAAGCACAAGTGGTTACCACTTCTTCCCATCGTGTCACTGTGGTTCGTCGGACTGGTCCTGTTCATATTGAATCACTGGTTCAACTACACATGGTGGTGGGTCTTCCTCCCGGGCGGTCTGTTCGTGGCGTGGTTTGTCACGTTAGCCGGAATGCGCCGTCCGGCTCTCCCGTTGACGGTGGTTCTCGCGCCGCTGGCCAGTCTGGCAACCAATCTGACGATTCTCCTGTCCGGCTACCAGTGGGACATCACCAAGCTCGTCGAGCTGTACAAGTGGCGGTCGGCCAAGGGCGAGATGCCCGAGTTCCGCTGGGCCGCCTGGTTCCATAAGCTCGGCGAGCATGCGCTGAGCAATTTCATGCTCAGTGCGCTCATCGTCGGCTGCTCGTTCTTTGTGGTGGGGCTGGTGCTGCTGGCGATTCGTTTTCAGCTGCGCCGCTTCGGCTCGGCGGGTTCCGGCCCGAACGCCAGGCCCCCCTCCGGCGGGGAGTCCCGGACCGCGGTGGCGTTCATCGATCGATTTGCCCTGTTTCCGGGTTGGATGCTCCTGCTGATGCCCGCCTTGCTCCAGCTGTTCGTGCTGCGCGGGGCGTTGTGGATGCACCAGTCCTGGGAGAGGCCGTTGGCCCCGGTCCTGGCCATCTGCTGTGCGATGGGCGTCCTGCTGTTCCGCCGTATCGGTGCGACAGCCTCGCAGCGATACCCCAACCTGGCCGGTGGCGTCTTTGCTCTGGTGCTGACGCTCTTTGTGAGCTATCAGTGCTGGGCGGGTACCCGACATTACTATGGGATCCGCTGGCAGAACCCTCAGAAAATCGAGGCGTTGAAGTGGCTCAACGAGAACATCCCCGCCGATCGGCCTTTGCTGAGCGTGGATTCCTTCATGACCAACCAGCACTCCTCCAAGGGCGCCTTCCTTCGCCCCGAGATCGCATGGTACCTGGACCGCCGCGTCGTTCAGCCCATCAGCACAGAGGAGATTGCCGGCGTCTTCCAGCGAAGTTCGGGACAGTCTACCCGTGAGCGGCTGGGCGAGGCCGCCGACGCCATCGTCCAATCCGCCCGGAAGGCCCATCAGGAAACCGGCGCGCCGCTCCTGCTGATGTACGGGGACCCTGACGCGGTCCTGCGGCAGCAATCGAAGGCGAACCTGTTCGATTTCCTGGCCCATTTCGTGGCGTCCGAGTTGCCGGTCGCGAAGTTCTACCCCTCTCACCCCGGCCGACGGGGCGGACCGGACGTGCCGTTCCAGGCAAGCATGCTGCCTTGGGTTGTCTTCGATCTGCGGGGTGACGCCAACCAGACCACCCAACCGGGATCGAGGCGTTGAACGCCAGAACCCGCAGTGCCATCATCGTCGTGTCCCGTGCCGGCGAGACGCTCGGCCTGGTCGCCATGCTGGCGGTCCTGGCACGGTGGATGTCCAAGGAAACCTTCGGCACGTACACCCAGTTGCAGCTGGTGGTCACGCTGCTGGTGACCGTCTGCGGGTTGAGTTTGCCCTCCAGCCTGTACTACTTCGTACCGAAGCTCGGTCCCGGTCGGCGGCGGGAATTGCTGACCAACACGATCATCGTCGCGGCGGCGTGCGGCCTGCTCAGCGCGGCCATCATGGTGCTGGCAGCCGATGGCGTGGCGGCGATGTTCGACAACCCTCGCCTGGCGGCGATCTTCCGCATGTTCTGGTTGTATCCGGTGGCGCGGATGTTTCTCATGCTGGGTCGGCCGTTCTTCATCAGCATCGATCGACCCGTTCGCGGGGGGGGGTATCTCATCGCGACGATCGCCGTGGAGGCCGGCATTCTCATCGTGCTGACCGTCGCCGGTTGGCCTCTGGAACGCATCCTGTACTACCTGGTAGCGGTGGAATGCGCATTGGCGATGGTCATGGTGGCCGACATGGCCAGGCTGTCGGGGCGGGGAGGCGAACCCTCCCAGCGGCGGCGGAGTCTGTTGCTTGGCCAATTGGCGTACATCCTGCCCGTCTTTGCCGCCACCGTCGTGGGCGTACTCGGAAAGTACTTCGACAAGCTGCTGATCTCCACGTACTTCGAGCCGGCAGAGTTTGCCGTGTACGCCGTCGGCGCGATGGAACTGCCCGTGTTCACCGTGGTGACCATCAGCGTGTTCAATGGCATCATGCCCGAGATGGTCACGCACTGGGAAAAAGGCAATGTGGCCGAGGCACTGCGTCTGTGGAAAGGGGCCGCCCGCAAGTGCAGCCTGGTGGTCTACCCAGTCTTCGCGATGTTCCTGGTCTGCGCGCAGGATGTGATCATCCTCCTGTTCGGGGCGCCGTTCCGCGAGGCGACCTGGCCGTTCGTGATCTATCTGCTGGTCCTGCCGGTGCGCATGGCTGTTTACGGGGCCTTCCTCAAGGCCATCGGGCAGACGCGCGCAATCCTCATCGGCGCGCTGTTGGCGTTTACCACCAATGCGATCATCAGTTTCGCGCTGATCTGGCTGGGCGGAGGCGGCAGGTTGTCGTTCCTCGGACCCAGCATCGGGACGGCCGGGTCGGCGTATGTGGTGGTGGTGTTCTATCTTCGGCGAATGGCCCGGGCGACTGGTCAGCCGGTGGGCGAGGTGATGCTCTGGGGCAAGCTCGGGAAAATCCTCGCTGTCTCACTGTTGTGCGGGGGTGCGGTGTACCTGCTGCCGCTGGGGGGGCTGCACGTGGGGCTGCGTTTGGCGGTGAAGGTCGCCGTCTTCGGGGCGGTGTTCCTCCTGGTGGTGTGGTGGGGCGGCATTCTGCAGGAGGACGAGAAAAAGTTCCTCCGTCGCCCGATGCGCGGGCTTGGCTCAGGGCGATGAGTGCTGCCTGCCGACGCCTACCTCCTCCAGCGTGTCGACGATGAACTCCGTGACGTCGATCATTTCGTCAAGAAGACGGTTCCGGGCCTGCGACGCATGGGACTGTCCCGACGGATCGGCCAGGATTTCCAGGGCCCGGCCAATAACGGCTGACTGTTCAGAGATCCGCCACGCCAGGTCATGTTTGCTGAGCATTCGGATCGTTCCCACATCGAGTGAACTGGCGTAGATCGCCGGCGTACCCAGCAGGGCCGACTCGGTCGTCATCGTCGCTCCCTCGCCCACGTACAGCGAGGCGAACGCCAGCACATGGTGAATGCACTCCAGCGGGATCCGCAGGCGATAGGATTCGAGTTCTGCCGCGGCGGGGCCCTCGTAAGAAATGTATGGTCTGGCGTGCGGCTCGATCGCCCGCACCAATTGGGCAAGGTCGGTGATCCCCCGCTGTCCGATGTCGTGCTGAGCTCCCCACGTGCTGGTCCTGATGATGCAATAGCGATCGTCGGGATTGATCCCGAGACTCTCGACAACCCTCCGATCCGGCGTGAACCGCTTCGGATGCAAATACGCCAACTCGTGCAGCCCGGCGTAGCGGACATGCTTGTGACCCGCGTCGAGGCCGAAACAGTCCGGCGTGCAGATGCGCGTGGCGAACGGCCAGGTCAGCCGTTGCGGGAGTCGACCCGGTTCGGTGTCCGTCCAGACGACACTGGGTTTGCCCATCAGCCGACCGACGTGGGCAACGAACACGCCCGAGATACCGGTCAAAACATCGGGTCGGAACCGACGGGCATGTTTCCAGAGATGCAGATCGCGCGTGAGCAAGCGACTCACGGCTCCCAGATTGCCGGTCCCTGTCCGCCCGATGGGCTTGGCTGGCAGTTTCAGCCCTTCCAGAAGGTCCGGCGGCACCGACCCGGCACGATAGGTCAGTTCCACCGCGTGCCCGCGGTTTCGCAGCTCGGCAATCGCGTGCCGGAAGAAATGCGGATGGGCTGGATGGGTCAGGTCGATCAGGACGCGCACGAGCCACCTCGCCGACCCGCCTGGAGCAGTTGGGCAACGATGAACTCCGACACGTCGGTCTGCTCGGTCAGCCAGGCGTCGCGGGCGTCGAGGGTTCGGCGGCGCGCGTCGTCGGGGCGGGCGGCGATCTCCAGACACACTCGGCCGACCTCGGCAGGGTCAATCGAACGGGTCATCAGCCCGGCGTTGACGAACATCTCGATCGTGCCGGCGTCCAGCGTATTCACATACACCGACGGCGTTCCCAGGACGGCTGCCTCGGAGGCCATCGTGGCTCCCTCGCCGACGTACAGCGACGCCAGGCCGAGAACATGGTGGATATGCCGATACGGAATCGCCAGCCGATAGCGCTCGAGGTCGGCCGGCAGCTCACCTTCGACCGTGATGTAAGGCTGAACGTACTCGGAGAGTTCCTCCACGAACCGCACCAGCCCGGCCCGGTCGAACCCGTGATGCCCGACGTCATGATGGGCCCCCCAACCCACCAGCCGAAGCACCGCGTAGGGTCGAGCGGGATCGATGCCCAACTCGGCGACCAGCGACGGGTCAGGCGTGAACCGGTCCGGATGCAAATACGCCAACTCGTGACAGCCGGCGTAACGCACGTGTTTCTTGCCCAGGTCGCGCGTGTAGCATTCCGGCGTGCAGACAGCCGAGGCCAGCGGAAACGTCAGCGCGTGGGAGACTCGCGCATGTTCGGTATCGTCCCACACCACCGCGGGGCGTCGCAGCAGGGCCGCGACGTGGGCAGCCCACACCCCGCCAACGCCCGTCAGCACGTCAGGCCGAGCTCGACGCGCAAAACGCCACAGCGACCAGTCGCGCCGGACCAACTCGCCGGCCAGCCCGGTCAACCCGCGACCGGCTGAGCCAAGCACGTGGTATTCGAGATTCATTTCGTCCAGGAGCGTCAGCGTGATGTCCTTGTCGCGCGCGGTGATAAGAACATCGTGTCCGTCGCGGCGGAGGGCGTCCACGGCATGACGGAAGAAGTGCACATGGGCCGGATGTGTGACGTCAACGAGCACTTTCATCGCGGTGGATTCCCGTCGGGCTCCCGTCACGTCTCGCCGTCCGTAGCCGGGCGTTTTCGTCGAGGTCGGCGGTGTCGGCGAACGCACAGCTCGCGGTTCATTTCCATGTCGAACCACATCGCGAACAGGGCGAACTGAACCGCCGTCACCGAGCAGAACACCCACAGCAGTGCGTTCATCTGCGGAATGGTCCCCACGGCCATCCAGATCCAGATCATACGGATAAACAGCACCAGCCCAGCCAGTGAAAGCAGTCCGCTGGACAGGTAGAACAACACCAGCGGATGAAAGTCGCGGACGATGTACTTCGCGCCCATCCGCCAGAAGAACCGTTTGAGAATCAGCCAGCTCATGCGCGGGACGACCCTCATGAGCTTCATCTTGGACTTCTCGCCGACGTCGTACACCGGGCGAATGTAGACGTCCACCACGCGGAAGTCGTACACGTTCAGCCGCACGAGCATGTCGTTGGGGTAGCCGTAACTGGGGTACATCTCTTCGATGTCGACGGTTTCCAGGGCCTCCCGCGAGATGGCGGTGTACCCGGTCTGCGAGTCGGCCACGTGCCAGTACCCGCTGGCGAGCTTGGTCAGCAGCGAGAGGAAGGCATTGCCGAGATAGCGATGCGTGGGGATCTTGTTCCATGCGTCGCGATAGAACAGGCGGTTGCCCTTGGCGTAGTCGGCTTCACCGTCGGCGACGGGGTCCAGCAGTGTTTCCAGCTCGTCGGGGTCCATCTGTCCGTCGCCGGCCATGACGGCCGTGATGTCGATCTCGCGGCGCAGGGCTTCGCGGTAGCCGGTCGTCAAAGCCGCTCCGACGCCTTGGTTGGTTTCGTGTCGCACAAGCGTCACGCGCGACTCGTCGCCGCCATCGGAGGCGATGAACTCCTCGACGATCCGGCAGGTTCCGTCATCGCTGCAATCGTCCACCACCAGCACGTGGTCCACGACAACGGGCATGGTCGCCAGCACGTCGCGGATCTGCGTTTCCTCGTTGTAGCAGGGCACGACGACGCCGATGCTGTTGCCTTTGTACATCGCGGGTCTCCGGGTCGGTCCGCCGGGGCGGTCGGGAATCCAAAGGCGAAACGATACCGCGCCCGGCCGCGCATGTCACGTCCGGATCAGGCCCGGCCAAGGCGAGCGACCAGATGGGCAGCCCCGCCTCTACGGAGCGCGGAGATCGTCGGGCTTGGCCTTATCGAGAGGTTTGACGATCAGCTTCCAGCCGCGTTTCTTCTCGGGGCGGAAGAGGTCCTTGTCGATCTCCACGTTTGTCTTGACGTCATCGAACGTCACCGTCGTCCGCTTGATGATATCGCGTCGGCTCAGTTCCCGGCGGCGGGCCCAGTGCTTCTTCTTGGTCGGGTCGCCCTGGTGGGAGACGATCTTCACCGGGCGGTTCGTCTGGCGGTCGATCCACATTTCGAGCTTGAGGAAGTTGACGTTCTGGCGGTAGCGGGGCTTGGTGACCAGCTCGATATAGGACGTTCCGTTCGGGTCCGAGCTCTTCGGGTCGCGCGTGTCCAGCTCGAAGAAGCGGACCATGTCCTCGGTTTTCTGCCCGAACGGCAGCGGGAACGGCCCGTGTCCGAGGCGCATCGGCTCGACGGGTTGTCCCCCGCGGGCCACCTGGATGCGATGGATCTGCTTGACCCGCTCCTTGGCGATGGTGAACCACTTCCCATCGAAGGCGTACCGGATCCGCTCGCGGATGGCCGGGCCTTTGTTACGCTGCAACGTGTTGAAATGCACGGCAAACCGGTCGGTCGCGTTGGGGTCGTTCGGGTCGCCCTTGGCGTGATACACCGTTCCCTTGCGGATCTCCCGGGTGCCCTCGAGCCGGTCGTACACCTGGTAGACGATGTCCGCGCGGATTGTCCGGTACGTCCCCGCCGACTCCATGCCATCGAGGATTTTCGCGACGGCCGGGTCCAGCTTCGGCTTGACGGCGTTGGCGTCGCTGGGCTGGGTGGTCGGTGTGTTCGGGTCGTTGGCCGATGCACCCAAGGCGCCCAGCTGCAGGATTCCCGCCGCCCCGAGGAGCATCGTCAATAATCTGATTCGCGTTCGTTTCATGGGTTTCATTGTAGGTCTTTCGGTTCAGACCCCCAAGTGGTTCAGCCGTTAGTGGAAGCGGGGCGAAGTTTGCCCACCAGTTTCGGGATCACGCGCGAAAGCCCCAACGCCACCGCCACGCCCAGGAGCACCAGGACCGCGATCCAGCCGGCGTCGGTTCGCCACGAACTCAGCCAGTACGTGACCCCCGCGATCACACCGTATCGTATGAATCGGCCGATGAAGTTGGCGGCCGCGAATTTCGTGCGCGGGTAGCGGTAGGTAATCGCCAGCAGCCGAATGACGTCCACCGGGATCGGGATGACGTTGAACACCACCAGCAGGAAGAACGGCGAGCGGGCAAACCACTTGGCCGACTTATCGTAGACCTTCGTGTGCCGCACCTTCGCGACGTGCCGACTCCGCAACAGCCACGTGAAGAGATGATAGTCGTTGAGGTTCGCCACCGTCGAGGCCAGCGCACCGATCGTCGCCACCAGCAGCGTCGTACCCACCAGCGAACCGGCGACGGCCGCCTCGCGGGTCGCCATCGCGGCGACCACCGCCCCGGTGGGCAGGGGCAGGAACGTGGTGCACAGCGAGATGTACATCGCAAACACCAGCAGCTTGGCCACGGGCGACATTTCCCGCATCGCCTCGGCCACGCCGGACAGCGACGCCTCGCCCTGCCAGCCCTGCTCGCCCAGCAGCAGGGCCACGCCGACGACCGCTGCGATGAACCCGATGACGTAGAAGAGGAGCCATCGCAGCACCGAGACCTTGTCGGCCGGCGGGTTGGCGGGCACGAGCTGGGCGGGTTGTTCGGCGTCGCTCACGAGGCCGCCTCCCGCGCCCCGTCGGCGGGGGCGATCACGCCGTCCCGCATGCACACCACGCGGTCGGCCCGACGGGCCACCTCCGGTGAGTGGGTGATCATCACGATAGTCTGACCTTCGCGATGGTTGGCGTCACGGAGAATCTCCAGCAGCTCAGCGGTCTTGACGCTGTCCAGGCTGCCGGTGGGCTCATCCGCCAGAAGCAGGGCAGGGCGATGGGCCAATGCCCGGGCGATGGCCACCCGCTGCTGTTGGCCGATGGACATTTCATGGGGCTTTCTGTCGGCCAACTCACCGATGCCCATCGACGCCAGCAGCTCTGTCGCGCGTCGGCCGGGCGACAGGCCTCGAACGCGCATGGAAATGTCGATGTTGCCCTTGGCCGACAGCGTGCTCAGCAGGTTCAGCCGTTGGAAGACGAACCCGATCCGGTCGCGCCGCAGCTTCGTGCGTTCGCGATCGCCACGTCCGACCGTCTGTCCGGCGATGGCGAGTGTTCCCGCCTCGGCAGGGGTGATCAGGCCGAGTACGTGCAGCAGCGTGCTCTTGCCGCACCCGCTGGGCCCCATGACGGCCAGGAATTCGCCGGCCCGCACCTGCAGATCCAGCCCGCGCAGCACGTGCATTCGACCGGCCCCGTGGCCGAGGGATTTCTCCAGGCCCGCCGCCTCCAGCAGCACCGGTTCGTCGCATGTCATGTCGTTGGATGCGTTCGTCATCGTGTCCCTATTCCATCGCCAGGGCTGAGAGCATGTCCACGCGGGTCGCCCGCCAGGCGGGATAGAGCCCGCTGAGCAGCGCCCCGCCGATGGCCACCCCGACCGCCAGCCAGATTGTTCCGCCCGTGATGGAGACCGAAAGCAGCGTGTGCTCCTCGAGCCCCCACTCAGCCAGCGGGGCCAGGGCGATGCCCGCCGCCGCCCCCACCAGCGATAGGATCAGCCCCTCGGTGAGCACCTGGGCGACCAGGAACGTCCGCGACGCGCCGGCCGACTTGAGAATCGCCAGGTCCCGCGTCCGCTGGATCACCATCGTGTACAGCACCACCATCGTAAACAGGAAGGCGATCACCAGAGCGATCCCGTTGACGATGTCCACATAGGTGTAGATCATCCGGTAGCGGTCGGTAAGCATCGTCCGGTACGACGCCAGGGGCAGAACCTTCTGGCCGATGGACTCGGAAATATTCTCAGCCACCGCGCGATGATTCAGATTCTCCCCCAACTGTACGAACATCAGCGTGCTTCGCTGCAGGGCGGGGTCCACGAACAACCACTGGGCCGTCCGCCGGGGGATGTACACCCGCGCCAGTCCGCCGGCGGGGACGATGCCCACGATGGTCCACGTATGGCCGGCGGCGGAGACGGCCTGCCCGACCTCGTACCGCCCCGCCTCGGCGAGGCGCGAGTCGATCACCATCTCCAGCCCGTTGTGGGCGGGGTCGGCCAACTCGTTGGCGTCGATCTCCAGAACGTCCCTTCCCTCGCGAGGCCCGGCGGCGACGCGCTGCCGGATCCAGCGGGCGAAGGACCCCTCCGGGTCGAACAGTCTGCCGCGTCGCACCTCTCGCCCGCCCAGGACCACGGGCATGTCCTCGGGGTCGATGCCGACGACCATCTGGCTTTGCCCGCCGAGCTTCATGCTCCAGATGTTCACGGGGACCACGCGGTCGACCTCGTCGGGGTGTTTCTCGGCGATGGTGTCCACGTAGCGGTCGGGCAGGCTCAGGGCTGAGAGGTTCGCCACGTCGCCGGTGAACACGCCGGGAAAGACGATCACGTCGGCGTCGACGGCTTCCCATCGCTGGGCGATTTCCTGCAGCGTGCCGCGCGACAGCCCGGTGAGCGTCACCAGCATGCAGATCCCGATGGCAACGCCCATCGCGCTGAGAACGCTGCTGAGCTTGTGATGGAGGATGTTCGCCAGCGGCAGTCGGAACATGTCAGCAGAACTCCGGCGCAACCGTGCACCGCTTGAGGGCAAATGCGTTTGCGAACTGGTGGGGGGTTCTGGCGGTCATGTCAAGAAAGCTCCAGGAGGCCCAGCAGTTCGTGCAGATCGTCGATCACGTGGCAGGCCAGGCCCGTAAAGTCCGGCCGATCGGGACGGCGCAACAGCACGCTGACCGAGCCGGCTTCGTTGGCGGCGATGATCTCGTAGCGGAAGTCGCCCACGCACAGCGTCCGCTGGGGGGGGACGCCCATCTCCTCGCACGCACGCAGCACGCCGTCGGGCTCGGGCTTGATCGGCCCGTCGTCCCGCGACCAGGCGACGTCGAACTGCAGCACGTCGAACTGCTCGAAGGCAGCCAGCATCGCCTCCCGCGCGTTGCGGGTGAGCAGGGCGGTTTTCAGCCCCGCTGCATGAATTCGCGTGAGCACGTCGTGGGCGCCGCTCACCAGCGACGCATTGCGCACGCCGGCAAGCTCCCTTTCCAGAAGCAGGGCGTTTGCATGGGTCTGGCGGTCGGCGGGCATTCGGGCGATGGCTTCGAGGATGCCGGTCTCAGCGGGGATGTTCAGGTCCCGCCGGATCCCGTCGAAGTCGATCGCCGACTCGACGAGCGTCCCGTCCATATCGAAGATCACCGCGTCATACAGCCGACCCTCGTGCTGGCGTGGCGTGTTTTCTATCATGAGAGTGCGAGCAATGTACCGTGCAGGAGTGCGTTTATCTATGGTAGAATCAAGCCCGTGACGCCCCGAACGCCCATCACGCCGCGCCGTCGAGAGGCGCGATCCCTGCGTCTTGCCGCTGTCCTGGCGGTCTGGCTGGGATTGGTGGCCGTCGCCTCCGCCGCCCATCCGTGGTGGGACGCCAAGTGGAAGCATCGCCGCAAGGTCACCGTCGAGAACCCCAAACCCACGCTGCTGGAGGGTGAGGACTTCGCGGTCGCTGAGGTCTATACCGCCGGCAAGGCGGCGGGGGACGGGTCGGACATTCGCGTGACCACCGCACAGCGCCGGGTCGTGCCCTCCCGCGTGCTGATGACCGGGCCGGGCGATCGGGCTGTGGTCGCCTTCGCCATTCGCCCGAAAGTGCAGACCTATTACGTGTACTTCGGAAACCGCAAACCGCCCAAACGCGACGAAACGCTCGAGATCAAACGCGGCGTTCTGATGGAGACCTGGAAGTACCCCGGCGGCCAGGCGGGCAACCTCAAGCAGGCCCGGCGCGTCCTCGGCGAGGCGAAGACGCTCCTGGGCAGAGACGTGCGAGATCGGCTGTTCATCGGGCACAACCCGTTCGGCCCGCAGGCGGCCGTGGCGTCGCGGTTTACCGGCTGGCTGATGTGCCCGGTCAAGGGCGAGTATCTCTTCTCCATTTCCAGCTCGAACGCGTCCTTCCTGCTGATCGACGACGTGCTGCTGATCTCCAATGGCGGGTGGCATGGCCCGCAGCGGGACATCCGCAAGCGCGACCGCGTGCAACTCACCGCCGGGCTGCACAAGGTGACCTTTCTTCATGTCAGCCCGGCCGGCACGCCGGTGGCGGTGCTTGCATGGAAGCCGCCCGGACGGAAGCGCGTCACCTACATCCCGCCGGCGGCCTTCGCGCCGTTCCACCAGGCCAAGCCCGGCCTCATGGAAACGCTGGGCGACAGCGAGACGGTGGACTTCATCCCGATACACGCCGGGGAGACCTTCATGAAGAACCGCTACTACCAGCGGTACGTCTTCGAGGGGCTCAAGGACGGCAAGAGCGTGTACCGCAAGACGCTGCACTGGGACTTCGGCGACGGGCAGACCGCCACGGGCGAGAAGCCCGAGCACGTGTATCTCTCGGCGGGGATGTACAAGGTGACCGTCCAGGCCGAGACGCACCTGGGCAAGCGGACGCGGACGCACCGGGTGTTTGTGTCCCGCCCGTGGGATCGCGTCACCAGCAACAAGCTCGACGCCGTGCGCGACTACGCCAAACTCGTGGCCGAGTATGACTTTGCCAAGCTCCCGCCCCGGGCCAACGCCGAGGCGATGCTCCTGCTGGCGCGCGGCAAGCAGTCTGAGGCGTTGCTGTCGGCCGGCTCGGCTTTGCTGCGGCGGGACAAGGCGCCGGGAATCGTCCTGCCCGATGCGATGGAACCTTACGTGGAGCTCCTCTCGGCCCGCGGGAAGGAGCTCGAAGCGGCGGGCGACCTGCTGACCGGCGCGAAGATCGCCACCACGCCGGACGCCTCGGCCCGACTCATGGTGGAGGCCGCACGCATCCTGCTGCGTCACGGCAAGACCACCGAATCGCTGCAGATTTTCGAGGCGGTGGTCCGCAAGTACGCCACCCTCACGACCGCCCCGGCCATCCGCGAGGCGCGCATCGGCATCGGCGACGTCTGGCGCGCCGGCGGCGACGCAGGCAAGGCCGCTGCCGCCTACGACAAGGCCGGCGACAAGCCGTACCACGAGCAGAAGAAACCGGCCGTCGAGAAGGGCGACTTCGCCCGCCACGTGGAGGCCTATCTCCGCAAACGGAACTACGACGACGCCGAGACCTACCTCAAACGCTGGGCGATGGCCTATCCGGGTGATAAGCTCGATGGGTACTGGTCGCTGATGGCGGCCCGGCTGTACGTGGGGCGCAAGCAGTACGATCGGGCGGTGCTGGAAGCTGAGATCCTCGCTCGCGTCAGCCCGCGGAGCAACCACGTGCCACAACTGCTCATGCTCGCTGCCGAGGCGTACCTCGCGATCGAAGCGCCCGACAAGGCGGCTGCCACCTGGAAGCGCGTGGTGAAGGACTACGCCGAATCCCCACTGGCCCTGAAAGCGGCGGAGAAACTCCAGAAATGACCGGATCCCATCCCTCCCAATCTCTCGGAAAAGGCCCGCTGCTGGGCGCGATTCTCGTGGTCTACTGGGCACTCGGGGCGGCAGGGGCACTGTGGGTAAGCTGGTCGACGGCCCATGGATGGCTGTACTGGGTGTTCGTCGCCGGTGGGGTGGTCATGCTCCTGATGGGGCTCATGCTGTACGTCGAGTCGCTTCGGCGGGTGATTCCCGCGATGCGCCAGGGCCGACTCTGCCGACAGGGCCCGTACGCGATGTGTCGCCACCCGATTTACCTTGCATGGGGATTGCTGATCGGCCCGGGCGTGTTGCTGCTGGCGGGCTCGTGGCTGGGAGCGTTCGGCCCGTTGCTGTTGCATTGGCCTGTCCGTCGGTTGGCGCTGGCGGAGGAAGTTCCCCTGCGGGCGGAGTTCGGCGAGGAGTACGCATCCTACCGTCAGGAGGTCCCGCTGCTGGGCGGGGCAGCCAGCGACACCAAGGGTCGCGGCGGCGTTTGACGCGCCCCGCAGTCGCGCCGGGCCGGCTGGACATGCCGACGGTGATGGGCTATCCTTTTTCCGTGGTCGGGTAACGTTCCCCGGCCGACGTTTCTGAAGCATCTGACTTCGCGAGTTTCCCATGAGCACTCTTCCTTACAGCGTTTCGCAGGACATTCCCGTTACCCACGAAGCCGACGTCGTTGTCATCGGCGGCGGCCCCGGGGGCATCGGGGCAGCCGTGATGGCCGCCCGCAACGGCGCCAAGGTCCTGCTGGTCGAGCGGTTCGGCTGTCTGGGCGGGATGGCCACCATGGGCGAGGTCCAGCCCTTCATGCCGAACCACGTGCAGGGCGTCTGCCTGGACAAGCCCGTCTACACCGAATGGATCGAGAGGATGCATCAATACCGCCCGCCGAAGCAGGCGGACACGTCCACCCGCCCGGGCGAGTATCTTCACGGGTCGTATCGTGAGATCTCCAAGGATGTAGCGATGCTGGCGGCCGAGGACCTCTGCCTGGAGGCCGGCGTGGAGCTGCTGTTCCATCACACGTTGGTGGACGCCGTTGTCGAGGACGGGAAGATCGCCGCTGCGGTGCTGCACAGCAAGTCGGGCTTCTCGGCGGTGAAGGGCAAGACGTTCGTGGACGCCACCGGCGACGGGGATTTGGCTGTCCTTGCCGGTTGCGAGTACGAGCAGGGCGGGCCTACCGGTCACTGTCAGCCGATGACGCTGTGTTTCAAGCTGGCGAACGTCGACGCCGATCGTATGCCCTCGCGCGGCGAGATCACCGAACTCTACCGCAAGGCCCAGGAGGCCGGCGAAATCCACTGCCTCCGCGAAGACGTGCTCATGTTCGATTGGTTCGAGCCGGACGTGTTCCACTTCAACACCACGCGGATCATTCACCGCTCGGGCACCAGCGGGTTGGACCTGTCTGCGGCCGAGTTGGAAGGCCGATCGCAGTTGCGGGAGTTTCTGCGGTTCTTCCGCACCCGCGTGCCGGGCTTTGAGAACTGCCGCATTCACTCGGTGGCCCATCACATCGGCATCCGCGAGACCCGCCGCATCAAGGGTCTGGCGTGGATCACCGTGGAGGATTACAAGAACTGCTCGAAGTTCGCCGACAGCATCGCCCGGGTGCACTACTTCCTGGACATTCACAACCCCGACGGAACGGGCACCGAGCGTCTCCATCTGCCCGACGACGACTGGTACGAGATTCCCTTCGGCTGCGTGGTGGCCAAGGACGTGAACAATCTGCTCATCGGCGGGCGTCCGATTTCCACCGATCACGGCGTGCACAGCTCGATGCGGGTCATGCCCCCGGCGTGTACCGTGGGGCAGGCGGCTGGGCTGGGGGCGGCCATCGCCTCGAAGGAAGGCATCTCCGCCCATGACGTCGACGGACAGGCTGTGCACGACAAGCTCATCGAGCAGGGCGCGAGTCTGTAGCTCGACGATCCGACGGTTCCGGTATCGTCCGGTTTTCCGGCTGGACAAGTCCGGGGCGGATTGCGAGGATAAGCGCACGGCGTTGGCTCAGGATGAGAGACGTTGCCCCGTTTGCCAAGGAGTGTGCCATGTCGACAGAGAATCCGTTGCCTCACGATGATGATGACTTCGACGCGCCCGATCCGCTTCCGATTCAGCGGGACGAGGCGGACGATTTCGACGACGACGAAATCGACGATGAGCTGGACGAGTACGATGAGTTGGATCTCTTCGACGAAGATGAAGATGAAGACGAAGATGACGACCAGCCGGAAGATGAGCTCGATGAGGATGAAGACGAAGACGAGGACGACGAGGAATATGAGATCATCGAGATCGAGCTGGAGGAAGCGGACGTCGACGAACTCAAGGAGATGTACGGCTATCGCCTGGCGTACGAGCTGATCGAAAGCGAGACGGAAGGGCTGTATGAGGAGATGGACAAGCTCTGCCAGCTCGCGCCCAAGGAGCGGGCTACCAAGCTGCAGATGCAGGCGGTGAACAAGGCGATCCAGCGGGCGAAGGTGCTGCTGGAAGGCGACGCGATCATCGATGAGATCGCCGAGTTCGCCATCCGCCGCGAACTGCCCGAGTATCGCGATGCGGTGACCGTTCTCCGCCAGGTGCTCCAGGCGATGAAACGCTACGCCGAAGGAAGCAGCGCGTATCTTTGGAGCCCGCAGTTCGAGGCACAGATCGAGGCCGCCGGCGTGAACGAGGAAGACGCCAGCGACCCGCTTGCCGAAGTCTGATCCGCCAATCACTCCGAAGGGAGACGCATATGGAAGACAAGCACACGATTCTCGGGGTTCACATCACCGATCGCCTGGAAGAAGCGGTCGACGTGCAGAAGGTGCTCACCGAGCATGGCCAGTACATCAAGACGCGCCTCGGGCTGCATGACATGGGCACCGGTGCGCCCGGGCTCAACGGGCTCCTGCTGCTGGAGATGTCTGCCGACGACGACGTCATCACCGCGATGGCCGACAAGCTCAATGCGATGAAGGGCGTGGAAGTCCAGTCGCTGGTGTTCTACCATCCCTAGGCGATGAGCCAGACCGACGCGGGCGAGCCCCGCTACCTTTCCGAGGCCGACGTCCTCCACGCGCCCCTGCCCGACCGGGCGGTCGGCGTGCTGGATGAGGTCAATCGTCGTGTGGCCGCGGCGGATTCCATCGAGGCGCTGATCGATTTCCTCTTCGAGACCACGCGGGAGGTCTGTCCGGGCGATCGGATCGCCCTGGCGTTCGTGGACGAGACCGGCCGACGGGTGATCGCCCACACCGCCCGGGCGAGCTATCAGCCTTTGAAGCTCCGGCAGGGATACGCCGAAGACCTCCAGGGCAGCTCGCTGGAGCGGATCATCGCCGAGGGGCACTTCCGCCTGATCGACGATCTGCCCGCCTACCTGGAGACCCATCCCCAGAGTCGATCGTCCCGGCTGCTGGTGGCAGAGGGCGTTCGGTCGTCCATGACCTGCCCCCTGGCGGTGGAAGGGCGAAACGTGGGGCTGTTCTTCCGCTCTTCGCGGCAGGAGCGTGCCTACGACCGGAGCACCGTCCGCATGCATCTTGCGGTGGCGGAGCGTCTGGGGCAGGCGGTGGAGAAGGCCTATCGCATCGAGCAGCTCACCCGCGCGAACCGCGCGTACAACGAGATGCTCGCCTTTGTCACCCACGAGCTGAAAAGCCCCGTCGCCTCGATGATGATGGATGCGACCGTGCTGGCGGACGGCTATCTCGGCGAACTCAACGACGAGCAACGCGACAAGCTCGCCCGCATGCAGAACAAGGGGCGCTACCTGCTGGACCTGGTGGAGGAGTATCTCTCGCTGGCCCGGCTGGAGGGCGGCGAGGCGACGCTGAACGTCAAGCTCGGGGTTGCTCTGCGAAGGGACGTGATCGACCCGGCTGTGGATATCGTCCGCTCGTCCATCGAGGATAAGCAGCAACAGCTCACCATCGACGCCCCGACGGGAGGACCGGCGGTGGAGGTCGATCCGGCGATGCTGAAAATCGTCTTGGTGAACCTGCTGTCCAACGCTTCCAAGTACGGCCGAGAGGGCGGGGAGATCCAACTCCGCGCCAATTCCGACGAGGACGGATTCTCCGTGGCGGTTCGCAACGAGGGGCGAGGGTTCACGCCGGCCGACCGCGATCGACTGTTCCGGAAGTTCTCACGCCTGGACGACCCGGAGCTGCGCAAGGAGAAGGGCACGGGCGTGGGGTTGTATACGGTCTGGCGGATCGTGAATCTCCATGGCGGGCGGGTGGACGCTGCCAGCGAGCCGGGCCAGTGGGCGGAGTTCTCGCTGCACATCCCCCAGCCGCCGGCCGATGGGGGAGTCTCATAGAAGGCAGAGTCTGTCCGTATTTGCCGAACGCGGGAAACGGGTCAGGCCGAAAGATGGACACAGGGCCGAGACATTGGCGACAGGCCTCTGCCAGATATTGGCCGGCTGATGAGTTGTGACGCTTTTCGCTGCAAGCGGACATCCGGAATGTCGATAGAATGGTAAGTGCTCCGGGGGTGGTAAGCTCCCTCGCCCGGGGGTTTGCCGATCGCAGATTCGGTCAGGCCGGAAAGGATATGTCATGGCCATTGTCGAAGACATTCTTCTCAAGAAGGGGTCGAACGTCATTGCCGTCGTCCCCGAGACGTCCGTAAGCGAAGCCGCCATTCGCATGAAGGAAGCAAACGTCGGCTGCGTCGTGGTCGAGGAGCATCCCAACACGATCATCGGCATCGTCACCGAGCGCGACTTTCTGCGACGGGTATTGGCCGAGAAGCTCGATCCGATCGAGACCACCGTCAAGGACATCATGAGTTCGCCGGTGCTTACCTGCCATCCGCGCGATGATCTCAGCGGGTGCGCGGGCATGCTGGAGAAGCATCACATCCGACATGTCCTGGTGGTGGATCGCGACGAGCCGGTGGGCATCATCTCCCAGCGCGACGTGCTGGCGGCCATCCTGTCCTGACCGGTCAGCCGCGTTGTTTCAATCTCTCAACCGCCGCCTGTAGCGTCCGGGCGGAACACCCATGATGTGCCCGAACCTCGCGTAGAACTGGCTGAGACTCTCGTATCCGCATTCCAGGGCAACGGCGGCGATGTCGGCCGACGGGTCTTCCAGAAGCCGACAGGCCCGGGCGATCCGCAGGGCGATCCGCAGGGCCTCGCATCCGGCGGTGCGCCCACCGACGCCCGCCTGCGC
>CAZYIH010000016.1:0-27163 GCA_964646915.1 uncultured Planctomycetaceae bacterium
GCGAAGTCGAAGGGGCCGTGTCTGCATGGGCTGGAAGCCATGCCATGTGGGTCCGGAAAGGGAGACGTTAAGGGCAGCTCAGGGCCGATCAATGTCCCCGTGCGTTATCCGGGGTGGCCTCGGAGGGTTTGGGGGCCTTGGCGGGGCCGTCGGAGGCGAGAAAGTCGCGAAGGATCTCCGCGGCGGCTACCGCGTCCTGGCGCGCTCGCCGCTTGTTCCGCGTGAACTCGCCGGCCAACGCCTCATCGGCTACGAAACTGCTGAGACGTTCGTCCCACAGGCGGACGTCGAGGTCCAGCTTCGCTTCGAGCATCTCGCCGAACAGCCTGGCCAGCTTGCCCTGTTGACCTTCGGTATCGTCCATATTCACCGGCCAACCGACCACCAGGCCCACCGGCAGATATTCCACGATGACTTTGCGGATGGCGGTGAGGGTCTGCTCCTCGCCGCCGGCGGGAATCATCGTCAGGGGCATGGACAGCCCATCGGCCGTGTCGCCCAGCGCCACGCCCAGCCGCCGCGTCCCATGATCGATCGCCAGCCAGCGTGCCATCGCTAGAGATACTCTGGGCCGAACTTTTCTTCGACGAGTGCCACCAGCTCCTTGATCCGTTGCGAGTCGGACTTGTTGCACACCAGCGTCGCGTCCGGGGTGTGGACCACGATGCAGTCGTCCATGCCCACCACGGCCATCAGATGCGAGGCGTCCTCGCAGACAATCACGTTTCTCCCGCTGTCCAGCAGCAGGCTCTTTTCCGCCAGTACGACGTTTCCGGTCTCGTCCTGCTCGCTGACGCGGTCCAGCGCCGGCCAGGAGCCCACGTCCACCCACTCGGCGTCCATTTCGACCATGAGCACGGTGGGGGCCTTCTCCATCACCGCGTAGTCGATGCTGATCCTCTCCAGCGTCGGATACACCTCCGCCAGCAGGGCGATGAAGTCCTGCCCCGCCTCGGCGGCCTCGCGGATGGGTCCGAGCTTGGTCATGGAGTCCGAAAGGAACTCCCGCAGCGAAGTGCGGATCGCATCGAGCGACCAGACGAACATGCCGCTGTTCCAGAAGTACTCCCCGCTGTCGACGTACTGGCGGGCGGTTTGGTGGTCGGGCTTTTCCCGGAAGGCTTTGACGGGTCGGGCGTCGCCCTCCGGCTGGGGGCAGTGGATGTATCCCAGCCCGGTGTGAGGCCAGGTCGGGCGGATCCCGAACGTCACCAGCGCGTCGGGGTTGGACTCAGCCGCCTCGATCGCACGCTCGACGGCGGCGGCGAAGCGGTCCTGCGGGCGAATGACATGGTCGGCGGTGAAGACGGCCATGGTCGCATGCGGGTCGCGGGCGGCCAGCAGTTCCGCTGCCAGGGCGATGGCGTTGGCGGTGTCGCGTCCTTCCGGCTCGCCGATGACATTCTCGGGTTTCAGCGACGGGACGGAGTCGGCCACCTGGTCGGCGTACTCGGCGTTGGTGATGACCAGCACGTTGTCCGCCCCGAAAACCGGCGCGAGCCGATCGACGGCTATTTCCAGCAGGCTCTTACCGCCCAGCAGGGGCAGCAACTGCTTCGGACGGGACAGGCGGGACAGCGGCCAAAGTCGTTTGCCGGCACCGCCGGCCATGATTACGGCATATCGCATGGATGTGTCTCCTCAATGAGTCCTCAGGGTATCCTCTCCCCAAGGTCGAGGAAAATCAACGTCGGAGCCGGAAAAAGGGCTTCTGGTTTCACGGACGTCTCGCCAGTGTTCCACTTACACGCTACCATGTCTGCCATGAGCAAGCTGTTCGACGAACCTGCCGGTGAGCAACCCGACGGCGACGCAGACGGCCGCGTGGTGGGGGTGGCTGTGGCGTCCAATGTCTGGGCGGTGTACAGCTACCGCTGGGGGGGCGATCTGGGTCCCCCGGAGGTGGGCATTCGCGTGCGCGTGCCCTTCGGACGAGGCGACCGGGCCACGCTGGGAGTGGTCACCGACGTCGATCGGCCTGCCGGCAGTCACAAACTCAAGTCCGTCCGCGAGCGTCTCGACGAGCATTCGCGTTTCACGTCGGCTACGTGGGAGCTGGGCGAGTGGATCAGCCGATACTACCTCACCCCGCTGGGGATGACGCTGGATGCGATGATTCCCACCGCCGTCGGGCAAAAGCGGCCGAGAAGCGAGACGGTCGCGTATCTCGCGTCCGCGAAGTCGGATTGGCCCAAGTCGCTGGGCTCGCGCCAGCGGCAGGTGCTGGATGAGTTGCTGGAGGCCAAGCGCCAGGGCGTCGAGCCGCTCACGCTGGAGCACCTGCGAGACAACAGCGGCGCGTCGCGCGATACCATCCGCCGACTGCTTCAGCGCGAACTGATCCGCACCGAGTCCCGCCGGGTGACGCTGGAATCGCTGCAGGGCGAGCCAGTGCCCGACCCGTTCGAGCTCAACCAGCATCAAACCGCCGTGCTGGAAACGCTCGCGCCGAAGCTCGATGAGGGCGCGGGGTTTTCCGTGACGCTCCTGCGCGGCGTTACCGGCAGCGGCAAGACGGAGGTGTACGTCCGCGCGATTCGTCGGGTCATCGCCCGCGGCGGGCAGTGCATTCTCATGGTGCCCGAGATCGCCCTGGCCTCGCAGACAACGCAGCGGCTGATCGACCGTCTCCCGCGGGTGGCCGTCATGCACAGCCAACTCACCGACGCTCAGCGCGACTTCAACTGGCGCCAGATCGAGCAGGGCGAGGCGTCGGTGGTGATCGGGCCCCGGTCGGCCGTCTTCGCCCCGGTGAAGACCCCCGGGCTGATCATCGTCGATGAGGAACACGAGAGCAGCTACAAGCAGGACACCGCCCCGCGCTATCACGGCAGAGACGTCGCGGTCAAGCGGGCGTCCATCGAGCAGATCCCCATCCTGCTCGGGTCGGCCACCCCGTCGATGGAATCGTGGAACAATGCCCAGCAGGGGCGCTACGAACTGCTCACCCTCCCCAGCCGGGTGAAGGGTCTGCAACTGCCGCACCTGGAGATCGTCCCGCTGCGAAAGGAGATGGAGCCCGGACGGATTGAACTGATCGGCCGAACGCTCACTCACGCGATTGCCCGCACGATGGATCGCGGCGATCAGGTGATCCTGCTGATGAACCGTCGCGGGTACGCCAGCTATGTCTTCTGCCCGTCCTGCCAGTGGATCTTCGAATGCGAACAGTGCACCCGCGCGATGGTCTTCCACCAGGCGACCCAACTGGCGATGTGCCACTACTGCCAGCGCACCGCACCGCTTCCGGAGCGCTGCCCTGCCTGCAGCGGGAAGATTCTGCTGTTCGGGATGGGCATTCAGCGCGTTGAGGGCGAGCTGGCACGGAAGTTTCCCACAGCCGTCGTGGCACGGATGGACTCGGACACGATGACCTCGCCCAAGCAGTTCCGAAAGGTCCTGGACGATTTCGCCTCGGGGGAGGTGGACATCCTGCTGGGCACGCAGATGGTGGCCAAGGGGTTGGACTTCCCGAAGGTGACGCTGGTGGGAATCGCCTCGGCCGACACGTCGCTGGCGATACCGGACTTCCGAGCCTCGGAGCGGACGTTCCAGTTGATCGTGCAGGTTGCCGGCCGGGCCGGGCGCGCAGGGGGCGGCGGGCAGGTGGTGGTCCAGACGCTTCACGGCGACGAGCCCAGCGTGATGTACGCCTCCAGCCACGACTTCGAGGGGTTCGCCCGGTGGGAGCTGAACTCCCGGAAAGAAACGAACCTGCCCCCATTCTCGCGGATGGTCCGGTTCATCGCCCGTCACAAAGACGTCGCCCGGGCCGAGGAAGGCGCCAATCAACTCGCCGACCGTCTTCGCGCGTCGCTTCCCCCGGAGGCGGCGATGCTGATGGGTCCCATGCCCGCCGCCGTCAAGCGGATCCGCGAGCAGTTCCGCTTCCAGGTGCTGCTGATCACCGCCAAGCCCGGAGTGGTGCAGCAGGCGATTGCAGGTCGGATGGGCGAGATCGTGCGGGACAACCCGGCCGAGGTGTTCGCCGACGTCGATCCGATCGCCCTGATGTAGAGCGTTCGCCGGACGGCCGCCCCTGCGGTCCCCCATCGCCGGCGCAAAAAAATGGGAGTCGGCCATCCGAAGACAGCCGACTCACCACCACGATAGCGTAGGGTGCAATACTGCACCCAGCGCCAGCACCTGATCTATGTATCGGAGCCTCGCCGGTCGCATTTTGCGCAAACCCAAGCCCCGAAATGCTATGTTTGCACGGGGTTGGCTGGGTGGAAACACCTACGGGAGCCGCAACGACCTGTCATCGGTGGAGATAGCGGGCGAATCCGAGGCTGTCAGGAATCGCCTTTGGCGCGTGATTTCTTTCGTTCGTCGGCCGGGTCGAGCTTCGGATGGCATCGGCGGATGAGTTTTCGCCAGGCGTTGGGCAGGCGGTAGTAGGTATCGCTCTGGTGGATGTAGAACCACGCGGCGTCGTCGTCGGTCATTTCGTAAGGCGGGCCCGGATTCGCGGGTGGCTGGAGCTCGGCGAACATCTCGCGCAGGCGTGTGTGTCGCACCTGGGAGAGGTCGGCCTTCGTCAGGTCCAGTCCGTCCAGCACGCTGGGGGCATCCAGCACCGAGGGATGGGCCCGCGGACCTTCAAGATGCTCGAAGCCCAGGAGTTTTCTGTAGAATTTCTCGTGGCGCGGATGACAGGTGATGATCAGGTGATCGATTTCGGCGTCGCGGGCGGCCTGGAGGATCAGGGGCATCAGGCGCATCACGCCGGGCATGGATCGCGAGAGGCTGGTGCGTCGGTCGGCGAGCATGCCGATCTCGGCGAGGCGCTGTCCGCGCTGGCGAAGCCCCCGCAGCGAGCGGCCATACGGCGCGTCGGCCGGCAGACCCAGCGGGGTGTCCGGGAACATGGACACGGTCGCGACGGGCTGATCGGCCACTTCCAGCATCCACGTCCTCGCCCCCGGTACGGCGTAGTGCGGGCAGATGCGGATACCCGCCTCGCGCGGGTGCATGTACTCGCGCCGGACGTAGCAGTCGTGCACGAGCTTCAGAGCGATGAACAGATCGTCCCGCGTGCTGACAGGGCGGGCGACGATTGCGGCATCTTCGGCGATCTCCAGTTCCTGCGAGAGATCCTGCCGGGACAGTACCTTAAGACGATCACTCATGAAGTCAGTTTCCTCCAGAGACGCTATCGACCGATTGGGGCGCGCCCTTTACTTCCGCCGGATCGACCCGCCAGAAACCCCTGCCCGCAAACCGGGTAAGGGGGCGGCTGTCCCGCGCGATACGCTGGTTTCCTGCTGCGGTTCCCGCGTGACCCGGACGAGGCAGTGATGTATAGTGAGGGTGGCGTGGGGAAAAACTTCCTCCGCTGCGAAACACGGCGTCCGCGGCGGCGTCCTATTGGGGGATGTGTCCGTCGAGGCGCATCGGCTGCGGTTGCCTTGTGGAAAGGGAGTTCGATGAAATCCATCCGTTGGACGCGACGACGAGAAATGACGCCACGATCGATCCTGGCCGGCGTGCTGCTGGCCGGTCTGCTGGCGGCGATCGCGCTGCTCAATGGCCCGATCGCCCAGGCCGGTTCGCCCAGGAGTGGGAACGTCAAGGGGCTGCACCTGCCCAAACGCCGCTCCACGAGCCTGCAGAGCTACTTCACGCTCAACGATGGCGAGGGATATACCTGGCGCTTCCAGCAGTACGGCAACGTCTACCAGGGCACGAACAATGCCTACAGCACGGGCTGTTACAGTCAGATCGACGGCAGCAACATCCATTCGCGTAACTACCAGGCGTGGCTGAGCTCCGACGGGCGGGAGTTCGAGATCGGCCCCTGCCCGATCAACCAAGTCATCGCCTATCGACGGGTGCGGGTTTACAAGGACGAGGGGCTCTGCCGCTGGCTGGACATTATCCACAACCCCACCTCGACGGATATCCAGAAACAGGTGCAGGTTTACTCCTCGTTCAGCTACGGCATTGGTTCGCTGAAGACCAATTCCGGCGGAAGTGGCTCGTTGGGCGACAAGGATTTCGCGTTCTACACCACGCCACGCCACAACGGCGGGACCGTTCCGTCGGTGCTGCACGTGGTCTGCGGGCCCAAGAGCGACGTGAAGCCCTCCGTCCAGCAGAACGGCAACTCGCTTTACGTGCAGTACAACGTGACGATCCCCGCCGGGAAGACCATCGTGCTGTGCTACTTCGAGTCGCAGAACCGCAGCGAAGAAGCCCTCACGAAGATGATGGAGAACTTCAAGCCCCGGAACTATCTCAAGGATCTCTCCCCGGCGGTGCGTAAGCTGATTGTGAATTTCAAGGTCGGCTGGGGCTTTGAGGGAGTCGAGCTCAACCGCTCTGCCGTCGCCGACGCGGCGCACCTGGCCAACGGTGACCGCGTCCACGGCACGGTGGACAACGAGCGGTTCACCATCCGTACGTTCTTCGGAGACGTGACACTCCCGGCCAGTCGGATCGTGGGCATGCAGGCTGTCAGCGCAGAAGATCGCACCATGCTTACGCTGCTGGACGACGGGCAGGTGCTCTGTGGGCCGATTCCGGACCAGAAGCTGAGCATTTCGCTGGCATCGGGCGGGACGCTGCGAATTCCATTTTATCGCATGACCGAGTGGTCGTTCCAGATCACCAAGGAACGCCCCGATGAGATCCCGTTCCAGGGCCCGTTCGTGACGTTGCGCACGGGCGATCGGCTGGCGTTCGACGCCGGATCGATCGATCTGTCCTTCCGGACGCGATATGGCCGGATCGAACTGGAGCCCGAGGCGCTGCTGAATATCTCGCTGGACAACGGGGCCAACACGCTGCACTCGGTGATCTATCTCAACGGATCCACGCTGGGCGGGTTTCTCCTGCCGGCCGACATTTCCGCGACGCTGCGCGTGGAGAACACCCCGGTGACCATCTCGCGGAATCTGGTCTCGCACTTTGAGTTCGCCGACGAGGAAAAGCGCGACGAGTCACTCTCGCACGCTTCGCTCACCAACGGGGACGAACTCTTCGGCGAGGTGGACGAGCAACTGGTTGAATTGAAGACCGATTACGGCACCGTGCCCCTCAAGCCGGGCCACATCAAGATCGTGGGCTTCTCGCCGCGTCACCTGCGCCGGGCAGCGGTGGTGCTGTGGAACGGTTCGGTCCTTCGCGGGCAACTCATGCAGGACAGCATCCGCTTCCGCATCGCCGGCGGGCCTGCCCTTGAGCTGTATCCCAACCAGTGCACCAGCATCATCCGCAGCCAGACCATGCCCCACACCCGGATACTCAAAGAAATCGAGACGCTGGTGGCCCAGCTCGGGGCAGAGAGCTATGCCGACCGCCAGGCGGCGACCGAGCTGCTCAAGAAGCTCGGGCCCGGGACCATCCCGCTGCTGAAGAGATTCAAACAGCGCAGCAAGGATCCCGAAATTCGCCACCGTCTCGAATCCGTCCTGGAAACACTCGGGGCCAAGTCGTCCTCCGTGGAAAACTCCACGCCTTCGCCGGATGAGGTGGAGGAAATATTCATCCCGGCCATGGGCAATGGACCTGTGATGATCCGCGGCGGGTAGGTCCGCCACCTGGGCAGAGAAGCAAACGGGCCCTCGGGAGATCTCCCGGGGGCCCGATCATTATGGTTCGGCGGGGAACGGTCAGTCGGAGGTTGCCACGTCCGTGCCCGAGACGTTCGCCCGGAGCGTGCCAACGATGTATTTCCATAGCGCGTCTCCGGGGCATGAGGTGGCGGTGTTGGGCGCATCGCGATGCCCGATGACATTGCGGGCGGGGATGTCGTACTTCGCCGCCAGGTACGTCACCAGTTCTTCCAACGCAGCGAGCTGCTTGCGCGAGGGGAGCTTGTCATTGAATGTGCCCACCAGGCAGATCCCGATTCCGTGGTTGTTGTATTCGTTGTCCGGCGTGCCGCCGCAGTGTGCGCCCCACTTCTGCTTTCGCCATCGGCTGCCGACCTGGACCAGCCCATCGGCTCCGCCGTTTCCGTTGCACAGCACGAAGTGGTAGCCCAACTCGTCCCAGCCTCGCCCGCGGTGGGCCCGGTCGAAGATCTTCGCGTTCCCGCTGGTGGACGCGCTGTGGTGGATTACGATGTAGGTCCACTTGCGTTGCGGCCCTTTCGCCCGCCATTCCGGGTGGCCGAGCGAAGGGGCAGCCTCCTGGTGGGCCACCGGTTCGACGGCAGAGGGCAGCACGACCGGTTCGCTGTCGGGCGCGAGGGTGTGGTGGGCAAACTGTGGCTGGGGCAGGTCGAGATACGTCTCGACCGGCGTTTGCTGGCATCCGACGGCCGCCGCGGCTGTGGCGATCAGACCGAGTGTGAAGATGGACCTCCGTGTCGCTGCGCTCATGCGTGTCTCCCCGGGGGTTGAAGTCGCGATTCGTTGCCCCGCCATCCTAATGATTCATCGCCCCCTCAGCCAAGGATTCTCCAAACATTTGCATATCGGAATGCAGGAGAAGGTTCTTTGGCGGAGAGACGATCGATCCCGACGGGCCGATCATGTGCACGCGACAGCCCCGCCTGGCGGCCCACATCGCCACGCCCGCATCGGCGGTGATTACGCGAACGCGGCTGCGGGGTGTCTGCCGCACGTACTTCAGGACGTAGGAGAAGCCCGCCTCCCACTCTCCCGGCGATCGGACGTTCATCAGCAACGGAGCGTCGCTGACCTCGCGCAGGGCTCGGCGGGTGGCGTTGTATGCGTCCAACTCGCCGAGGAAAACGTACGCCAACGTCGTCCGACCGGCGAAGAGATCGTTCCACCGCTCCGCGCCATGGCGGATGTCTGCGGGCCGGTTGCCCAGCAGACGTGTGTCCACCAGCGTGATGGGCGCATCGGCTGGGATGATGCGCACCTGCGGACTCGCGGACGTCAGTGCCAGTCGGCCGAACGGCAGGGGGGCATACTCTCGCCGGGTCACGCCGAGATCAACGGCCTTGCCGCCCATGTAGCAGTAGCCGTCCGTGCCGCTCCAGGTTACCTGCAGACGTCCCTGCCTGTCCGAGACGATTCCGCGGATGGCCAGGGACTTGACGCGGGGAATGGCCCGCCCGCGGACGGCCCAGCGGAGGTCCTGGCTGACCAGGGCGTCGGGGATCACCAGCTTCACTCGGGGCCCGTCGCCAAGCTCTGCGACGGTCGAGCCCATCAGGACAGCCGTCAGCAGCAGCATCCCTGCCGCCAGCGCAAGCAGCGCCCATCGGCTGAGAAATCCGACGGTTTCGGTGATCTGCGAGTTCATCCCTGCCTCCCGTCCACGACCCGGTCCGTTTCCTATGTCGGCAGCTCACCCCACCGCGGTGAGCGGAAAAGGGCCCGGGGTCAATACCACCGCCAGCCCATACCGCCCACGCCGGCGTGGCGGATGGCTTCGCGGTCCAGCGGGCTGGTGCGCAACTGGGATGCATCCTCACTCAGCAGGGCGGTGTCGCCATAGCGTTTCGCCTCGGCGATCAGGCGGGCTCGCCACTCGGCGAGGGTCTGGTCCATTTGGTCGGCCAGGGCGAGATTGTTCAGCTCGTGAGGGTCTTCCCGCAGGTCGTAGAGTTCTTCGACCCCGCCGGTTTCCTGCCGGCAGTACTTCCATCGCCCGTCGGTAACCATCGCTGCCTGTCGCGGGCTCTCGTGACACTGGGCGTAGTACAGCTCCCGGCCGGCGGTTTCGGCGTCGCTGGCCCAGGGGGTCATGTCCATCCCATCCACGTCCTGGTCCAGTTCGCAGCCGGTGAGCGTCGCCAGCGTCGGCAGGATGTCCTGCAGCCCTGCCAGTTGCTCGCGGCGCTGGTCGACGGGCAGACCCGGCGCCCGCAGGATGATCGGCACGCGGAGGGAACCTTCCAGGAAGTTGCACTTGAAGAACCCGCCGAAATCGCCCAGCAGATCGCCGTGGTCGGCGATGTACATGACGATGGTGTTCTCGGCCAGGCCCATCTCCTCCAGGCCCGCCAGGACGCGCCCGACCTGCTCGTCCTGGAACGTCACCAGCCCGTAGTAGTACGCCCGGATCACGCGGATCGCCTCGGGGCTGAGCTGTTTGATCGCGTGGGTCTGACGAATGTGTTCGATGGTCGGATTGCGCGTGGCGAGCATTTCGACGTCGCCGAAGGGGGCGGGCACGTCGCGCGGGTCGTACATCTGCGCCAGCCGCGCCGGCGGGTCGTACGGCGAGTGGGGTTTGGGGAAGCTGCAGAACGCCAGGAACGGCTGATCGGGCGTGGCGGCTTGGTGCTCTCGCAGGCGGGCGAGGGTTCGGCTGGCGACCCAGGCGTCGACCTGGTGCTCTTCGGGCAGCGGCGAGGGGCAGGGGCGCACGTCGTTGTTGCCGATTCCGTGGGCCCGCGTAAAACCATGCCACCCCACGTCGTGGAGGTAGTCAAAGTAGTCCTCCACGCCTCGCTGCCGGCCGGTGTAATCGTACTGTTGCAGAATACGGCCGCTCTCGCAGGAGTCCCAGACGTCGAACCCGTGCACCAGGCGTGGCTGATCGGGCGATGCGTAGGGCACGTAGTGGAGCTTGCCCAGGGCGTAGCTGCGATAGCCGAACCGGTTGAAGTGCTCAGCGAGCTTGGGCTGATCGTCGTGAATGCAGCCGCTGTTCTCCTTGCAGCCAGTGGCGCGGTGGGAGTAGTTGCCCGTGGTGATGCTCGCCCGAGCGGGCACACAGATGGGGTTGGGCGTGAAGGAGTTCTCGAACAACACACCGCTTCGGGCCAGGGCGTCGATATTCGGCGTCCGACAGATCTCATTGCCGTAACAGCCCAGCGAGTCGGCGCGGAGCTGGTCGGCCATGATGATCAGTACGTTCGGTTTGTCGCTCATGGAGAATCCTGGGTGGGGGGCTTTTGTGGGGGCGGCGCACTCAGGCGGCGGCGCCCTCTTCTTCCAGCATGCGGATGATCTGGTCGCGGACGTCCTGGGATTTGACCTTCAGGCGTTTCAGCGCCTTGATGGCCACTCCGTCGCTCTCCTGGAGCAGGGCGAGCATGAGGTGCTCGGTACCCACTTCGCTGGAGTTCAGCGCGCGGGCCTGGTCGACGGCCGACTGCATGACGTTCTTGAAATGCTCGGTCAGGTGTATGCCGTCCGGAACCTCGGTGTCCGGGCCCTTCTGGGCGACCTTCTTGACGGCCGACCGCACGCGACGAAGGTCCAACCCGAGGGCCTCCATCGCCCGATGGCCGTGACCTTCCGGTTCCCGCAGCAGACCCAGCAGTAAATGCTCGGTCCCGAGGTACGAATGATGCATGCGATTGGCTTCCATGCCCTCCAGCTGCAGGGCCCGGCGGGCATGGTCGGTAAAGTGCTCGAACACGTTGTCTCCTTGCGTTGATGAGTCGGGGATTATCAGAGCCCGCATTTTACCGATCGGGCCCGACTCATGCAACAGCTCCGCACGTTTGAGATTGCTTGCGGAACGTAACACGCGTCTCTTATAATCCGCCCTGGCGACGTCCCCCGGCGGGCTTTCTTGGGCGGGGAGTACACAACCAGAGGAGATCCAACATGATGCGCTTATCTTTACCGGCGGTTTTTCTGCTCTCGACACTCTCGGCCGTGCTGATGGTGGGTTGTGAGGGAGGCGGGGACCAGAGCAGGGAAATCAAACTCGCCCACGTGCTGACCGACCGCCACCCCGTACACAAGGCCATGGTCCGAATGGCCGAGCTGCTGGCCGACCGCACCGACGGACAGCTGACCATCGACATCCGCCACTCCGCCCAGCTTGGCGCGGAGAAGGAACTCATCGAGAAGGTCCAGTCCGGGCAGATCCAGATGACCAAGGTTTCCTCCAACGCCCTGGAATCCGTCACGCCGGCGATGGGGGTATTCACGCTGCCGTGGTTGTTCCGCGGCGAGGAACACTACGAAAAGGCCCTGCGAAGTCAACCCGCCCGGGAGATTCTCGACAAGCTCCAGGAACAGGGCCTCAAGGGCCTGGTCTACTACGACGCCGGGGCGCGGAGCTTTTACGCCCGCCGGCCCATCGAGGGCATCGGCGACCTGCAGGGGCTCAAAATCCGCGTGCAGAACAGCCCGACGATGATCGCCACCATGCGGGCATTGGGGGCGGTTCCGGTGAGCATTCCGTTCGGCGCGGAGCTCACCCAGGCCCTGGAGAAGGGTCAGCTCGTGACGGCCGCCGAGAACAACATTCCCAGCTACGAGACCGAGGAGCATTATCGCAGTTGCCCCAATTTCTACGCCGATGGCCATTCCCGGGCGCCGGACGTTCTGGTGATGAATCTCAAAGCCTGGCGGTCGCTGAGCCCCGAGGAGCAGGACGCCCTGCAGACCGCCGCCGATGAGTCGGCCGACTACCAGTTCACCCTCTGGGACCGGACCACCGCCGAGCTCAAGAAGAAGCTCCAAAACAAGGGCGTGACGTTCACCGAGCCTGACACCGTCGAGCCGTTCCAGCGGGCCGTCGAGCCGGTGTATAAGACGCTGCCCGACTGGAAAAAAGAATGGGTCCGCCGCCTGCGCGAGGTGAAATGACCCGCCGGGGTGAGCCGATCTCGGGGGCCGGCCGCGTGCTCCATCGCCTGGCCGGCTGGGTCGCCCGGGCGATCGAGATCATCGCGGCCGTCATCCTGGTGTGTATGGTCGGCATGCTCACCTACAGCGCCGTGCAGAACGCCGCCGGCTGGCGCGGGCAGGTTCTCTGGCTGGAAGAAATCGCTCAGTTGGGACTCATCCAACTCGCCACGCTCGGGGCTGCCCTCGCGCTGCGGGCCGGCGCTCACCAGGGCGTCGATGCCCTGACTCGCCTGTTCCCCATGCGACTGCGACGGGCCGTCGAGGCGATCGACTGGGTGCTGATCGGTCTGTTCGGCGTATATTTCGCCATCTGCGGATGGGCGTACGTCCAGGCCACCGCCGCCGACGGAGGTCGACTGGACACGCTGGCGATTCCGCGTTGGCCGTTCTACCTCTGCTATCCGTTGGCCGGCGTGCTGTTTGCGGTGTTCGCCGTCGAGAAGCTCCTGTCCCCGCGCGAGAGCGAAGCAGCGCCGAGCGACCACGTCCCGGCCGCCACAGACGCCTCAACCGCGCCGGGAGCGACCGTTGGGGAGGGCGATCTGTGAGCCCCTTTGCGTGGATGGTGATCGTCTTCGTCGTGCTGCTGCTGGTTCGCATGCCCGTGGCCTTCGCCATCGCCATCGCCAGCTTCGTCGGCTACGCTGCCATCCCCGACCCGTTCGGGTCCAAGACGCTTTATGGTCTGCTGACCGACATGACCGGCGGGGTCAGCAAGATCGCGCTGATCGCGATCCCGTTTTTCATCCTCGCCGGGCGCATCATGGGGCAGGGGGGCATCGCCCGCCGCCTGATCGACCTCTCGCACAGCGTCATCGGCTGGGTCCGCGGCGGCACCGGCTACGTCAACGTCATGGCGAGCATGTTCTTCGGGGGCGTCTCGGGGTCGGCGGTGGCGGATGTCTCGTCGATCGGGTCGATCCTCATTCCCATCATGGAAGAGGAAGGTTACGACACGGAGTTCGCCACAGCCGTCACGGTTTCCAGCTCCACCATCGGGCTGATCATTCCGCCCTCGAACGTGATGATCCTCTTTGCCGTGGTCGCCGGCGGGATGGCGGCCCCGCCCGGTGCGTACGAGAACCTCTCGCTGGGGATCAGCTCGATGTTCCTGGCCGGGCTGGTCCCGGGTGTGGTCATCGGCGTGATGCTGATGGCGGCGACAGGTCTGCTGGCGTGGCGGCGGGGATACCCGAAGGGCTCGTGGGATGGCCTCGGGGCGGTCGGGCGCGCGTTGGGACGGTCCGTACTGGCGCTGGGCGTGCTGGTGATCATCCTCGGCGGAATCCTCTTCGGGTTCATGACGGCCGCCGACAGCGCTGCGGTGGCGGTGGTCTGCGCCCTGATCGTCGGTGTGCTCATCTACCGCGAGCTTCCCGCCCGGAAAGTGCCCGTCATCCTTCGCGAAGCCGTCGTCACCACCGGCGTGGTATTCTTCCTGATCGCGGCGAGCAACGCCATGAAGTTCGTCTTCATCAACCAGGGAATCGACCGTCAGCTCCTGGAGCTCTGCCAGGCCGTCACGGACAATCGCATCGTCTTCCTGCTGGTGCTCAACGTCGTGCTGCTGGTGTTCGGGACGTTCCTGGACATGACGCCGGCGGTGCTGATCTTCACGCCGCTGTTCCTGCCGGTGGCGGTGGAATACGGCGTGCATCCGGTGCATTTCGGCATCATTCTGCTGACGAATCTCTGCATCGGGCTGTGCACGCCGCCTGTGGGCAACTGCCTGTTCGTGGGGTGCGGGCTCTCGAAAGTGCCCCTCACGCGAATGATCCGTCCGATGCTGCCGTTCTACGTCGCCATGCTCGTCGCGCTGGCGCTGGTCACGTACATCGAGCCGGTGACGCTCTTCCTGCCGGACCTGTGGGCTCGCTGGTTCCCCTCCGCAGCCGGGTAGGTTTCGGAGATATGCAGGGATTTGGGCCGTCGGTGGAAGGCGGCAAAGCCGGGCCCCTGTGTCTACTCCTGCAGAGGGGCTTGTTCAGGCAACTCGGGGAGCGTATCCGGGTCAATCCGGACCACTTGACCATCGCTCCACAGCAGCAGGGGTTGCTTATGTTCCTTGGCTTGCCGGGCAGCGCGTTGGGCTGCACGAATCATGGCCGATCGGCTGCCATCGAGGAAACGGTATTTGTCGCTGTGTCGGATCATGGGTTGGTACCTTGATCAATGAGGATCGGGGGCCATCTGCTTGCGTCGTAAATCTGCCACGCGTCCACAATCGACCGATACTTCGTCTCGAAGTTTATCATACCTCGGTGAAATCGGCGACGAATATCTTTCTCTGGGATGTCATGCCCCCCTTGTGCGACGCGCTGGTGCACCCGCTCCACCGCCAGGTCGGATGAGGGCAATCGGAGGAACAGGAGTTCGACTTGGTACCCCAAAAGTCTCCATTGATCGATCATCGCAATATAGGCTTTTCCCGAAAGTGTCGTTTCGACAGCGAAGCTCCGTCTATCAGCGACCATCTCGCGCACAAGCTTCAGCATTAGTCCTGCGGCTTCCGCGGCCGCCAGATCGGGGCCGAATGGCGAAAGCCCTGCTGCGATCAGGTCGGCGTTTATGAACGTCGGGCACTGTCCTTCGACTGGAAGGAACTCCCGAGCGAAGGTTGTCTTTCCAGCCCCGTTAGGGCCGGCGATCATGATCGCACGCTGAACCGTATTGTCTTGGTCATCGGGAATCCTGATGTCTCCTTGGTCGGCCTGTCGTAATTGCTCCGTGCTCTGCGCAGTGCCTTTGGGCGGGCGGTTTCATCAGTAGATCTCTGGTGGCTGAGCGAGTATTCCAAGCACTGCGCGGGTTTCGGCTGCGGTGGCGGCGGGACAGTGGGCGCAGGTTCCATCCAGCCGAGATGCCGCCAACACGCCGACCGCTGCGGATGCGACGGACCGGGCGGGAATGCCCAGTTTGTCGGAGGCGATAGTGCTCGACGGGCTCAGCCGGGCGCGGATCCGCGAGGCGAGATGGATGTTCAGCGCTCCGCCGCCGGCCAGGATCACCTGGTGAGGACGTTCTGTGAGCGAGGCGACGGCCGAGGCGATCGCCGCTGCCGTCGCTTCGACCAGCGTGGCCAGGAGGTCCTCGCCCGTGACCTTTTCTCTCTCGGCGAGCATCGCCACGCGGGCTGCGTACCGCCGCGACCACTCTGGTGGGTCCAGCCTGGCCGGTCCTTCCCGACGCGACCAGACCTCGTGGAGGAACTGGTGGACCAGTTGGCCGACCGGTCGGCCGCGAGAGGCGGCGGCCCCGTCGCGGTCGAAGGGGGTTCCCAGCAGGTCGCGGCAGGCGGCGTCCAGCCACCACCCCGCCGGGGCAACGTCGAAGCTCGCGACATCCCCGCTGCGAGCGTCGGCGGGAATGAACGTCAAATGGGCGGCCGCTCCGAGGTGCACCACCACGCGGCTGAGTCGGTCGTCGCCCAGCAGTTTCATGACTCCCCACGCCAGGGCGCCACTCCCCCCGAGGCCCCCCACGGCGCGGTCGCACGCGGAAAATCCGCCGACGCACGGAACGGTCAACTCGTTGGCCAACGCAGCCAGGCCGGGCTGAGTGGTGCAGGGGAGGTCCGTTTCCACGCCGACCAGGCTCAGCGGGCCGGTCCTGGTGCCCAGCTTCCGGGCCGATCGGACAGCGGCGAGCATCTCCTTGGCCAGGGCGCGTTGCACGTCATCGGTGGCGTTGCCGTTTCGCAGATCCGTCGAGAGGGTCTCGGGCAGGGGGCGCTGGAGCGAGCCGACCAGCGAGAACGTGCTCTCCGGCGAGTGGCGGTCCGATGAGAGCAGGGCGGCGTCGACCCCGTCGAACGAGGAGCCCACACGGAGGCCGAGAATGGTCCTTGGTTCCGCCATCACCGCGATGATAGAGAGCGGGGCAAACGGTGTCCAGCGGCAAGAGCACGACGGTAAACCGGCCGGTGGGTCTTCCGGCAGGCAGGTCGATCAGGCGTTACCGGCTGACCACCTTCGATTCGGCGATTCGCTTCAGGGCGCGTTTGGCCGCCATACGGACGGCCTTGTCGTCGTCGCTCATCGCCTTCTGCAGTGCGGAGACCGCCTGGGGTGCGCCGAGTTGGCCGAGAGCGGCGGCGCAGGCGACGCGCACGCGGTCGTCCCCGTCGGCCAACTGCACCATCAGCGCGGGGATGGCAGACTCGGCCTTCATCTTACCCAGCACGATGGCGGCGACCTGCTGGTCTTTCCAGTGTCCCTTGCGAAGGAGAGTGGTGATCGGCTTGACGGCAGCGTCGTCGTCGAGCTGCATCAGCGAGTACATCGCCGCACGCCGCACCCACCAGTCGCCGTCGCCCAGCCGACGGATCAGCGGCTTGACGGCCCGCTTGTCGCCGGTTCCCCCGAGCATTTCAGCAGCCCACTTGCGGACGTACTTGTCCGGGTCCTGAAGGGCCATCATCAACATCAGATTCCGGTCCTTGGTGGGGTGCTTGGCCTGGGCGGGGTCGGATGGGCGGGAGGTGCGCTTGCGGATCACGACCGGTTCGGGCTTGGCGTCGTCATTCTCTTTTGTGGTCGGGGAAGCCTCTTGGCGCGGGTCGACGCTGGCAAGCACTTCGGGCTGATCCGGCTGGATCTCAGCAGCGGGGATGTCCACAGCAACCGGGGCGGGAGCGGCGATCACTACCGGCTCGATGCGGCTGGTTTCGTCGCGTGATGTCCGGTCGGCCCGGGCCTGCGCCATCGCCGGACGAGACGATTCCACCGACGGGGCGTTCGGCGTGAAGGTTCGCACCGGGCGGGATGCCTGGGAGATGTCGTCGTCGGCTGGGGCGGCGGTGAGCTGCTCGGCGTTGTCGATCGGGGCGTCGACGGAGTCGGTCGGTCGGATCGGACGAATCACCATCGGCCTGGGTTGGCGGGCGGCAATGACGGGCAGGTCGGGCGCGGTTGCGGCGACGCCGGGCGTGGTCGACGCCGTGGGCAAATGCGGCTGAACCGACGGCTGGCGACGCGGCGTGTCCACCAGCGGCCGGGCCGACGGGGCGTCTGCCCTGGCGGCGGGGACAGGGTCGATGGGTGCGATCGCGGCGATCGGGTCCGGGTCGGTGACGGGCTCGTCGGCGGGTACGTCACGCACGGCCAGGTCCGGCTGATCGGGTGTTTCGGATGGGGATTGGACGATGGGGTCGATCGGTCGATAGGGCGCGGCGACCGGGACAGCCGGCCCCGAGGCCGGGTCCGCCAGCACCCGTCCCTCCACGGCGGGTGCTGGCATGGACACGTCGGCCTGGTGGGGCGTGCGGCGGGGCGCTGGCTCTGCCTGCTCGGCCCACGGGGTCGCCGGGGTCTGCCGCGAGGCGATCACCGCCGGGGCGGGCGCTTCGACGGGGTTCATCGGCGAGATCGGATCGTACGGCGGATCCGCTGCATCTCCACCGTCGCTGTCTCCCTCCATCCTCAGCGAGGCGGTATAAGGCTCGGGGGGCAGGGCGTCGGACGCGGTGGGCGCCGCCGGCTCGGGCGGTGCGGCCACCAATGCGGGTCGGTCGACCGATTCGCCATCGCCCGGGCGTCTCCATGAGACGTCGGCGATCGCCGGGCGGCGCGTGTCCTGGGCGAGAATGCTCGTCTGAAAGCAGTGCATTCCCAGCACAAGGACTGCGCCCACAACGGCGGGCAGGATGGTCGGCAGTCCGGGTCTTCGCATGTCGTCCTCGATTGGCTCCCTTGCACACACCGTATCGGCGCTTCGATGGGGGGACATAAGTAAGCGACGACGATCCGCGACCGACCCGTTGCGCCTCACCAGAACCGCCGTCGCGCAGGTGTCGCAACGGCAACGGTGTACCCGATTCGAGATGCGAGGAAGCGTTTCCGCGGCATGATGCTTTCCTCGCCCTGGCCGATGTGATAAAGTGACGGGACTATGTTCGAGGCACTGACAGATAAATTTACCGACGTCTTCCGGAAAATGTCCGGCCGAGGTCGCATCAGCGAGAGCAACGTCCGTGAGGCGATGCGAGAGGTCCGCACCGCGCTGCTGGAGGCGGATGTTCACTACGAGGTCGTCAAGGACTTCTGTGACGATGTCACCGAAAAGGCCCTCGGGCAAGAGGTGATCCAGTCGCTCAAGCCCGGCGAGGTGATGGTCAAAATCGTCCACGACGAGCTCGTGAACCTCATGGGCCCAGTGGATTCGCAGATCTACTTCGTCTCGCCGCCGCCGACGATCATCATGATGGCCGGCCTGCAGGGCTCGGGTAAGACCACTCACTGCGGTAAGTTAGCGAAGTATCTCATCAAGAAGGGTAAGCGTCCGCTGCTGGTGGCGTGCGACCTTCAGCGCCCGGCGGCTGTCGATCAGTTGGAGATCGTCGCCGAACAGGCCGGGGCGGAATGCTTCCGGATCGAGGGCGAGAAGAACCCCGTCAAGGTGGCGCGCAAAAGTCTCATCCACGCCGAGAGCACCGGGCGCGACGTGGTCATTATCGACACTGCCGGCCGGCTGCACATCGACGAAGAGATGATGAAGCAGGCCGAGGATATCGCCACAACAGCCAAGCCACACCAGATTTACCTCGTCTGCGACGCCATGACCGGCCAGGACGCGGTGAACTCCGCCCGCGAGTTCAACCAACGGCTGGAACTGGACGGGGTGATCCTCACGAAGTTCGATTCCGACGCTCGTGGCGGTGCAGCCCTGAGCGTGAAAAAGGTCACCGGCAAGCCGATCAAGTTCATCGGCGTCGGCGAGAAGCTCGAAGACCTCGAAGAATTCCACGCCGACCGGATGGCCGGGCGGATCCTGGGCATGGGCGACGTGGTCACGCTGGTGGAAAAGGCCCAGGAGCAGTTCGACGCCGAACAGGCCGCCGAGATGCAGGAGAAGATGGCCAAGGGGTCGTTCACCCTGGACGACTTCCTCGCCCAGATGCGCCAGATGCAGAAAATGGGACCCATGAAGCAGATCCTCAAGCTCATTCCGGGCATGGGGTCGGCCATGGATCAGATGCAGACCGATGGCGGCGAAATCAAGCAGATGGAAGCGATTATCCAGTCGATGACGAAGCAGGAGCGGGCGAACCCCGACGTCATTGAGGCCTCCCGTCGGCGACGCATCGCCGCCGGTTCGGGTACGGAGACCAAGGACGTCTCGGGGCTGGTCAAGAGCTTCTCGATGGCGGCCAACATGATGAAGCAGATGGCCGGGATGGGCATGCGCGAGCGAATGAAGTTTGCCCAGAGCATGGGGCAGATGGGCGCCGGCGGCGCCATGCCCGGAAAAGTCAAGCAACGCTCCAGCCGTAAGAAGTCGACCGTTTCGAAAAAGGAGCGTCGCAAGCGCCGCAAGCAGCGGAAACGCTGAGTGTGGCGGGGTCTGTCCGGCGGGGATAAAACATCGATAAACGTTGCATGATAGCCCGCTTACCGACGGGCGGGGGGACGGCAGGAATTCGGCTGTGAAGAAAATGTGTGTTTCTGCCGAAAGGACTGTTGACCGGGGTTGTCCATTTGTTACGATACTAAGTCCGCCCTGGCGAGCGAGAGCACGTCAGACGGGCGGGATCAAGAAGGTACGAAGCAAACCAGAGCGTGAGAGAAGAGCGTATGGTTCTTGCAGAGCGCGTTGGAGGCTGGCCGGACGACGGGTAACAGGAGTGTTCCTGTCTGTTTTCCGGGCCGCCGCTTCGGTGGCCTTTTTTGATGTCCTGCCGGCCTGCCGGGTTGATTGAACCGGGCAGCAAGCTGATTGACAAACACAGAGAGCCAGCACGGACCGGGACGGATGGAACCGCCACGATTCCCTGGCGGACCGTCGCACCGGCAAAACGCGGGTGTGCATGGCCGCAGCGGGAGTGTGGAACGTACTTCGGCTGGGCGGGCAGGCCCGATCAGCAGATGACGGGCTTGTAGCTCAGTTGGTTAGAGCGCACCCCTGATAAGGGTGAGGTCGTTGGTTCGAATCCAACCAGGCCCATTGACATGCGAGCGGCGGTTCCTGGCCTGGCCGTCGATTGCGACGGTCGACGATGGCCGGGGACGTAGCTCAATTGGGAGAGCACCAGCTTTGCAAGCTGGGGGTTGCCGGTTCGATCCCGGTCGTCTCCAGGAAGCCACCTTTGGTGGCATGGCGGCAAACTGTTGTCCGTGCTGAATTTACAAAATACAGTAGCGATTGCAGCAGTGTCGGATAGAATTTTAAGAAAATCCGAACAAAACGCTTGCAGTGATCGTTGGACTGGATACAATCTTCCCTCCTTGGCCTTTCAGCAATGAGAGCGTCAAGGCGAGACCCAAAGGCCGATCGGGCCGGCGGGCGAAGATGTTGTAGCTCTTTGACAAGTGCATAGGGATAGTTGAAACATCAAGGTTTTATTGACGTGTCTTAGGAAGGCTTGACACAGCGTCGGGGTCCTCGCGGGTCCTCGACAAATGTGATCAAGCTACTAAGGGTACATGGCGGATGCCTTGGCGTGATGAGACGATGAAGGGCGTGGTAGGCTGCGATAAGCCCGGGGAAGCTGTCAAACTAGCTTTGATCCCGGGATTCCCGAATGGGGCAACCCATCGTCACTGTGCAAGCAGATAAATGGCGATATCGACGGTTGAATGCATAGACCGTCGAGGTCAACGCGGTGAACTGAA
This sequence comes from uncultured Planctomycetaceae bacterium, assembly GCA_964646915.1. GTDB lineage: Bacteria > Planctomycetota > Phycisphaerae > SM23-33 > SM23-33 > CAZFPT01. Next base: position 21,131 of record CAZYIH010000016.1, read on the forward strand.
ACATCTAAGTAGCCGCAGGAAAGGAAATCAACAGAGACTCCGCAAGTAGCGGCGAGCGAAAGCGGAATAGCCCAAACCGGACTTCGGTCCGGGGTTGCGGGCCTCGATCAGGAGTTACAAAGGTAACGGTAGCCGAAGTGTCTGGAAAGGCACACAATACAGGGTGACAGTCCCGTAGGCGCACCCAATACCCTCCGTTATGGTCGAGGTTCCAGAGTAACACGGTGCCCGTGAAACCCCGTGTGAAGCTGGGGGGTCCACCCTCCAAGGCTAAGTACTCCATCACGACCGATAGTGAAAAAGTAGGGCGACTGAAAGGTGAAAAGCACCCCTATAAGGGGAGTTAAAAGTACCTGAAACCATGTACCTACAAATAGTCGGAGCCCTATGCCCTTTATGGGAATGGGTGACGGCGTGCCTTTTGCATAATGAACCGGCGAGTTACGGTATACGGCAGGTTAAGCGTCTCCGGCGTGGAGCCAAAGCGAAAGCGAGTCTTAATAGGGCGAACGTCGTATGCTGTAGACCCGAAAGCGAGTGATCTACCCATGGGCAGGTTGAAGCATCCGTAAAAGGATGCGGAGGACCGAACCCACTAACGTTGAAAAGTTAGGGGATGACCTGTGGGGAGGAGTGAAAGTCTAATCAAACTCGCAGATATCTGGTTCTCCTCGAAATAGCTTTAGGGCTAGCCTCGAGCCACTACGTTGCGGGGGTAGAGCACTGGATGAAACGAGGGGGCTTCCCGCCTACCTCCTTCAACCAAACTCCGAATACCGTAGCGATTACCCCGGGAGTCAGACTGCGGGGGATAACCTTCGTGGTCAAAAGGGAAACAACCCAGACCGCCGGCTAAGGTCCCCAATTCATGCTAAGTGATTAAGGAAGTCGGATTGCTGTGACAGCCAGGATGTTGGCTTAGAAGCAGCCACCATTTAAAAAGTGCGTAATAGCTTACTGGTCGAGCAACCCAGCGCCGATAATGATCGGGACTAAGCATGATACCGAAGCCGTGGATCCTATTGGATGGTAGAGGAGCGTAGCTGTCGGCGATGAAGCGGTACCGCAAGGAGCCGTGGAGTGGCAGCTAGTGAGAATGCCGGTATGAGTAACGATAAAACAGGTGAAAATCCTGTTCGCCGAAAACCTAAGGTTTCCTGGGGAAGGTAAATCCGCCCAGGGTTAGTCGGACCTAAGTCGAGGCCGAAAGGCGTAGACGATGGACAGCAGGTTAATATTCCTGCACTATGCGTAACGGTTGAAGCCGGATGACGCATACACAAAGTACATCCACCGATTGGACGTGGTGGTAGCTGTATCGGAAACGGTATGGCTCGAGGGCAATTTGTTCCTGAAGTGTATGGTGTGTATGTCGAGAAAAGCTCCGTGTGGACGTTGCGCGTGCCCGTACTAAAACTGACACAGGTAGGTGAGGAGAGAATCCTAAGGCGCTCGAGAGAACTGCTGTTAAGGAACTAGGCAAATTGACCCCGTAACTTCGGGATAAGGGGTCCCTCCCTGGCCCTGCAATTATGTAGGTGACCAGGAGGGCGCAGAGAAATGGCTCTGGCGACTGTTTATCAAAAACACAGGTCTCTGCTAACTCGTAAGAGGATGTATAGAGACTGACGCCTGCCCGGTGCCGGAAGGTCAAGGAAGTAGGTTAGCCTCACGGTGAAGCTTACGACTTAAGCCCCGGTAAACGGCGGCTCTAACTATGAGAGTCCTATGGTAGCGAAGTTCCTTGTCGGGTAAGTTCCGACGTGCATGAATGGCGTAACGACTGGAGCACTGTCTCAACAGCAGACTCGGTGAAATTACAAAGGCGGTGAAGATGCCGCTTACCCGCGGCAAGACGGAAAGACCCCGTGAACCTTTACTGTAGCCTGATATTGGTGTCTTGTATCACATGCGTAGGATAGGTGGGAGGCGTTGAAACTCCGGTTCCGGCCGGATGGAGCCATCCTTGAAATACCACCCTTGTGCTATGAGCCTCCTAACCTCGACCCGTGAATCCGGGCGAGGAACAGTGTTTGGTGGGCAGTTTGACTGGGGCGGTCTCCTCCTAAAGAGTAACGGAGGAGTTCAAAGGTACCCTCAGCACGGTTGGCAATCGTGCGCAGAGTGTAAAGGTATAAGGGTGCTTAACTGCGAGACAAATACGTCGAGCAGATGCGAAAGCAGGACTTAGTGACCCGGTGGTTCCGTGTGGAAGGGCCATCGCTTAACAGATAAAAGGTACTCCGGGGATAACAGGCTGATCGCTCCCGAGCGTCCATAGCGGCGGAGCGGTTTGGCACCTCGATGTCGGCTCATCACATCCTGGGGCTGAAGGCGGTCCCAAGGGTTCGGCTGTTCGCCGATTAAAGTGGTACGCGAGCTGGGTTCAGACCGGCGTGAGCCAGGTCGGTCCCTATCTGCCGTGGGCGCAGGAATGTTGAGTGGATTCTTCTTCAGTACGAGAGGACCTTGAAGGACCAACCTCTGGTGTACCAGTTGTCCTGCCATGGGCACTGCTGGGTAGCTACGTTGGGAACGGATAACCGCTGAAAGCATCTAAGCGGGAAGCCCTCCACAAGATGAGCATTCCATGTCCCTTTATGGGATGAGAGCCCCCATCAAGACCAGGTGGTTGATAGGCCGGATGTGTAAGGATTGAAAGATTCTAAGCTTACCGGTACTAACGGGCAATCGCTTGATCACATTTGTCGTAGACCCTCGCGTCTCGACAGATCAGGCCTCCCTGAACACGACATGAAACCAACGATGAATCACTATCCCTATGTCACAATATTCCGCCCCGCCCGGGAGAGATCTCGTGCGAGGCAGTGACGGTGTTCATACGCTACAGGCCACACCTGTTCCCATTCCGAACACAGAAGTAAAGCTGTAGCGGCCGATGGTACTGCGACTGCGGGAGAGTAGGTTGATGCCGTCTTTTTATGAAGGACCTTCGCAATCAAGCGTTGGTCCTTCTTTATGCGCCCATCGCTGGAGACTCCTCCGGAGAATCACATGTCTGATCAGTTCTCGTTGAATTCCCGTTCCCTGCCCCTGGAGCAGTGGGATGTCATCGTCGCCGGGGGTGGCCCTGCCGGCTGCGCTGCCGCGACGGCCGCCGCACGCGAAGGGGCTCGCACGCTGCTGCTGGAATCCACCAGCTGCCTCGGTGGAATGGGAACCTCCGGCCTCGTGCCCGCATGGTGCCCCTTCACCGACAAAGAACGAATCATCTACGGCGGTATCGCAGAGCACGTCCTGAAGGAAACCCTGGCCGGTATGCCGCATCTCCCCGCCGACCGGTTCGACTGGACACCCATCGACCCCGAACGCCTCAAGCGAGTCTACGACAATCTGGTTACCTCCGCCGGCGCTGCCGTACGGTTCGCCACCATGGTCACCGGCGTGGAAACGGACGGCGACGGCCGAATCGAGGCCCTGCTGCTCGCCAGCAAATGGGGGCTGACCGCCGCCCGCGCCAAGGTCTACGTCGACGCCACCGGAGACGGCGACCTTGCCGCCTGGGGCGGCGCCCCGTTCAAGAAAGGCGACGAGTCCGGAGACCTCCAGCCAGCCACGCTCTGCTTCACCCTCTCCAACGTCGACACCTACGCCTTCGAGCATATCGGGACGATCAAGCACGGCAAGAGCGGCGATGCAGCCATGCGGGCCATCGCCGCATCAGAAAAATACCCCGAAATCATCGACCATCACGGCTGCAACAGCATGATCGGGCCGGCCACGGTCGGCTTCAACTCCGGGCACGTCTGGGACGTCGACAACACCGATCCCGACTCGATCACGCGCGGCCTCATTGAAGGCCGAAAGATAGCCGCCGCCTTCCGCGACGCCTGCGCGGAGTTCTGCCCCGCCACGTTCGGCAATGCGTTCCTGGCCGCGACCGGCTCGTTGATGGGCATCCGCGAAACTCGCCGGATTCTCGGTGAGTACGTTCTCACGCACGAGGATTTCGTCGCCCGGAAGGCCTTCGACGACGAAATCGGCCGAAACTGCTACTTCATCGACGTGCATCACAAGAAAAAGCGAAGTCGGCACCGATCAGGAAGGCCATTCGACGGCCGTCCATTACAGCAAGGGCGAGTCGCACGGCATTCCGTATCGCTGTCTGCTGCCCCAAGGCGTCGCCAACGTGGTAACCTCCGGGCGATGCATCTCGACCGATCGACCGGTGCAGGGCTCGACGCGCGTGATGCCCACCTGCCTGGTCACCGGCGAAGCTGCGGGCCTCGCCGCGGCACTGGCCGCCGCCGGCGATGTCACCCCGCGAGACATCGATGTTGCCGACCTGCGAGCCCGTCTGCGAAACCATGGGGCTTACCTTCCGTAGGCCGAGATCGCGCGGCTGGGGCTTGGCGTGTCGCTGGCCTGCCTCTTCGGAAAACCGTTTCGATATGCTTGCAGACGTGGCGGTTTCCTGATAAAAAGGAGGGACAATCGCGGCCGTAATTCAGTGGTAGAATGCCAGCTTCCCAAGCTGGACGTCGTGAGTTCGAATCTCATCGGCCGCTATCCCCTGCAAGGCAAGGACTTGCAGGGGTTTTTCTTTGGGGTATAAATGCACGATTTGGGCCCAGGTTTCAAATTGGTTTCAAATGTAGCCCTGTCCTGACGTGATTTTCGGGTGTAAAATCAGCTCCGGTTTCAAATTTTCAGGGCGAGCACCGCTTGCCGGGGAGGTGGCTGATGGCACGAAAATCACGGAGCAAGAAATCCAAGAAGACCACGAGCAAGAGCACCTGGCTGGTTGTGCCGGCCATGCCCTGGGACAACCCGGCTGACTTTACCGGCCCCAACGCCAAGCAGATCAAGCTGAGCATCCACCCCAAGATCGGAGCCTACCGGAAGTACATCGGGGGGCGGAACTGGCAGCTCGGGAAGGACCCGGCCAAGGCGGCCCGTCTGGCCTGGGAGATCCAGAGCCAGTACAAGATGGCCAAGGCCGTCGGCCACGAAGACTGGCTCGTCGATATGGGCGACGGCACCCAGTTGATGGTCGAACGCTTCGAGTATTACCGGGCCGCCCTCGACGGCGATGAGAAAGCGATCAAACGACTCGGCCTGATGCGGGACGAGGAGGCCCGCCGCAAGGACCTCGAAGCGCAGTATCACCAATTGTACCAAGGCCAGCTCGGATCTGATGCCTCCTCAACCACACAGCCAGGCCAGCCTCTGCACACGAGCCTACCTCGGCCGACGGGGATTGCCACGCTGTCGCGGGCCGTGGAGGCCTTCAAAGATGTGGTCGATCGGTCCTCTCGTTCCCCGTACTGGAAGAGCGTTCTTAAGGGCCGCGTCGAGGATAGTCTCGCCGCCTTGGGAGATCAGGATCTGGTTACCTTTGGGTACGACGCTCTGTCGACCGTCGTCGAGTATTGGATTTCTCAGGCCAAGGCGGGCCAGGTCAGCGTACATACAGCCGAGAATCAGGTCGGAGCGATCCGTCAGTTCGTCGATTGGCTGGACCAGACTGACAAGACATCCTGGTTAGCCCCTCGTCGCTGGGAGAAGCTGCTGCAGATCTCCAAGCGTCAGGAGATCCGCCGGATCAAAAGGTCCCAGTCCCAGGCTCCCGAGACATATGATACGAAGCAGCTCAAGAAGCTCTGGCTTGCCGCCACCGGCGAAACGCGACTCTATCTTCTGCTCGGGCTGAACTGTGCGTTCACTCAGATCGACCTGTCTGAGTTGAACACCGACCACCTGGATCTGAAAGCGGACAAGATCGAGTACCGCCGTAGCAAGACGGGTGTCTATGCTGAGTTCCCCATGTGGCCCGAGACTCGACGTATGCTCCAGGAACACTGCAAGCAGCATGCTGACGATATCCGCAAACGCAAGGGTCGACTGTTCGTCACCCGCCAGGGCAGGCCGCTGGTGCATTTGACTGAAGCGGGCAACCGGAGCGACGCTGTCCGGCAGCGTTGGAACCGTCTTCGCGACAACGCCGGGGTCAAGGGCTCCTTCAAGCTTCTTCGCAAGACCGCGAGCCAGTACGTCCGCAACGCCGCCGGC
>CAZYIH010000017.1:0-26884 GCA_964646915.1 uncultured Planctomycetaceae bacterium
GACAGGAGAATCAGCACAGCCACGATGGAGCGAATGGGAAGACGCATGGGTTGGTTCCTCTGCAATTCGCGAAGGTGTGGGCCAGGAATCGCGCGACCCCAACAGTGTATCAGCCCGGGTGGTTCGTCGCCAGCGCGGCGGAGCCCGTTCGGCGGCGGCGGGCTGGGTTTTTCGGGCATCGCTGCCGGTTCGTCCAGAGGTGCCTTGCACTGGCGGGGGGCAATGGCGAAGATTGCCACCCGCCGAGAGGCATCACGATTCTTCAGGAGCACACGATGAGTACCGACCCATCCCGATATCCTTTCGCCGGCCTGCACGGCGAAATCACACAGCGCCTCGATTGGCTGACGCGCATCGAGTCGCAGTTGCGTTTTGCCGAGGCGATCAACGAGCTGGAACCCGCCTCCCGTCGGAAGGGCTGGACCAAGGCCATCTCCCAGGCCCGCACCCAGTTGGAGGAGGCCCACCAACGACCCGATCTGGACGATCTGCCCCAGACCGTTGAAGCCATCGAGCAGACGCTCGCGCCGCTGGCGAAGGTGGCCAAGGACTACACGATGCACTGCCTCGGCCACGCGCACATCGACATGAACTGGCAGTGGGGTTGGCCGGAGACCGTCGCCACCACGCGCGACACGCTCGCGACGGTGCTGAAGCTGATGGACGAGTTTCCCGAATTCCGCTTCGTGCAATCGCAGGCGTCGGTCTACGAGATTGCCCGGCGGTGGTGCCCGGAGATCTTCGAGGGCATCCGCCGCCGCGTGAAGGAGGGCCGATGGGACGTCGCCGCCAGCCAGTGGGTCGAGGGCGACAAGAACATCGTCTCCGGCGAGGCCCTCTCGCGCCACCTGCTGTATACCCGGAACTGGATGGCAGAGCATTTGGACCTCTCACCCGAGGACGTGAAAATCGACTGGGAACCGGACGCCTTCGGTCATGCCGCAAGCGTACCGGCTGTGCTGAATCGCGGCGGCGTCACGCGGTATTACTGCTGCCGACCCGGTCATCCCCGCCCGCCGGAGGTGTTCTGGTGGGTCGGCCCGGAAGGCTCGCGCGTGTTGGTGAACCTCGAATACACCTGGTACAACGACGCGGTTCGGCCGGCCTCGGTGGACGCCTTCGCGCGGTTCTGCAAGCGGACGGGGCTGCGCGACTGGCTGTACGTGTTCGGCGTGGGCGATCACGGCGGGGGACCCACGCGGCGCGACCTGCTGCGGATCCGCGAGATGAACTCCTGGCCGATCTACCCGACGCTTCAGTTCGGCTCGATCGATGGGTGGTACTCCCTGCTGGAGGCTGAGGGCAAACGCTGGGAGGAGGTCACCGGCGAGCTGAACGTCGAGTTCCCGGGCTGCTACACCTCCCAGTCGCGCATCAAGCGGACCAACCGCCAGGCGGAGCATCTGTGCATGCAGGCTGAGCACGCCGCCTCGCTGCACTGGGCTGCCGACGAGGCGAGCTACCCCGGCAGGACGCTGCGGGACGCCTGGGTGCGCACGTTGCTGGGGCATTTCCACGACATTCTGCCTGGGTCCGGTGTCACCGAAACGCGTGACTTCCACCTGGGCGAATTTCAGCACACCGTCACCGAGACCGACACGGTGAAGACCACCGCCCTGCGGGCGCTGGCCCGACGGGTGGATACCTCCTTCGCTCCGCCCAGCCGATCCGAGCACGACCGCGTGCTGTGGCAGCGCAACGCCACCGGTGGCGGCATGGGGGCGGGGGCCGTCGGGCAACCCGGCGAGATGTCCACCGGCCCGCACGGAGTGGATTGGCCCCGCAAAATCGTGGCGTTCAACCCGGCCGGCCATCTGCGAGACGACCTGGCGATCGTGCCCCTGTGGGAGAGCGGTCTCTGGCCGGCGGTGACCAACATGGACGACAGCACGTTCCTCGTGACGCTGGCCGACGGGACGAAGGTGCCCGCCCAGCGGGTCGGGGAGGGTAGCTGGCTGGCCCACCGGTACGTGACGGTCGCGCTGCCGCTGAGCGTCGGGGCGATGGGGTACACCTCGGCGGCGATCGAGCCGGCCGGTGAGTTCGACCGGTCCGTGCCGGACAACTATCCCGCTCGGCCGATGGCGCCGGAAGTCGAGGGCTTCACGCCCGGGGTCACCTGCGGCAGCACGTGGCTGGAGAACCAGCACCTGCGCGTCGAGTTCGATCCGGTCACCGCGGGCATCACCAGACTGCTGGACAAACACACCGGCTGCGACCTGGCGCCGAGCGAGGGACCCACTGCCCTGCTGGAGTACGTCGTCGAGCGGGCCGGCGGGATGAGCAGTTGGAAGATTCATCCGCTGCGGGAGCGTCGCTCGCCGCTGGAAGTGGCGCAGTTCGGGCCGGCCGCGCTGCCGGGCAAGCGGCTCAAGACGGTCGCCAAGGGCCCGCACGTGGCAGTGCTGGCTGCGGAGATCCCCATCGAGCGGTCGACGGTGACCGCGTCGTTCATTCTCTCCAGCCAGAGTCGGTCGCTGGAGCTGCACCTGGCGATCCGCTGGCTGGAAACGGGCGACCCGGGCAAGGGCATCCCGGGCCTGCGACTGGCGCTGCCGATGAATCTGCGCAAAGGCGCCGCCCGCTACGAGATTCCGTTCGGCCAGGTCCAGCGCGAGGAGCACGAAGGTCAGGAAGTGCCCGCCCTGCGGTGGGCGAACGTCGTCGGCGAGGGCCCTGACGGCCCGGCCGGCCTGGCGGTGTTCAACTCGGGTCAGGCGGGGCATTCGCTGGACGGCAATACGTTGCGCGTGAATCTGATCCGCTCCAGCTACGACCCCGATCCGCTGCCCGAACTGGGTGATCACGAAATGCGCCTGGCGATTCAGCCTCACGACGGGTCGCCCACGCCGGCAGACCTCATCCGGTCGGCTGAGGCGTTCCATCATCCCCTGCAGGTGGTGACCACCGATGGCGATGGAGAGGCGTCGCTGCCCGCGGAGGCCGACGCGGTAAGCAAGGTGACTCCCGCGTCGGTGGTGCTCTCGGCGGTGAAGGTGGCCGAGGACGGCGCCGGCCTGGTGCTTCGCCTGATGAACCCCTCCTCGCGGAAGGCGACCGCCCGGGTGACGCTCAACGCCGATCTGCTGGGCTGCTTCGACGAGGCGACGTCGGTGGATTTCCTGGAACGGCCGACGCCCGAGCCGGCAGCGACCTTGCGGAACGGAGCGGTGTCCGTGGTCATCGAAGCCGGCGGGATCGCCTCGGTAAAGCTCACCCGCGCCTCGGGCGGCGAGTGACGCCTCGAAAACCGAGTATGGGCGGGATTCTCAATGCAGACGATCAGTGAAATCCGGACGGTGCTGGAATCGGCGGGGCTCTCGCCGCGCAAGCGGTACGGGCAGTGCTTCCTGCACGACCATCACTACATGCAGTCGCTGCTGGAGTTGGCCGACGTGCCACCCGGGGCGGCTGTGCTGGAGGTGGGCCCGGGTACCGGTTCGCTGACCGAGGAGTTGCTCGATCGGGCCGACCGCGTGGTGGCCGCCGAGATCGACCGGGGCCTGTCGGCCGTGTTGCGCAAACGCTTCGCCGGCCGGGAGGACTTCACGCTGATCGAGGGCGACGTGTTGGCCGGCAAGCACGAACTGGCGCCCGAGGTGACGCGGCATCTCAGCGGACAGGTGCACATGGTCAGCAACCTGCCGTACAACATCGCCACGCCGCTGGTCAGTCAATGTCTCATCGACACCTGGCGTCGGATGGTGGCCGGGTCGGGCGGGCTGGTCGCCTTCGAGCGACTCACCTTTACGGTGCAGCGGGAGGTGGCCCAGCGCCTCATCGCCCCGCCGGGCAGTGGCGCGTATGGCATTATCAGCGTGCTGGTGGCCTTGCTGGCAGACGCCAAGGCCGGTCCGGTGCTGCCGCCGACGGCGTTCTGGCCACGCCCGAAGGTGGACTCGCAGATGCTGCGGATCGATTTCGACCCCGCCGCTGCCGAGCGGATCGTGGACATCGATGCGCTGCTGGCGGTGACGGGCCTGGCGATGGGGCAGCGCCGCAAGAAGCTCAGCTCCGTGGCGAAACGTCGTGGCAGCCCGATTGCGTTGGCCGATATGGGCGAGGCGATTGAGCGGGTGGGTGTGAACCCCGATGCCCGCAGCGGCGAGATCACGCCCGGGGAGTACGCTCGGCTGGCGCAGGCGGTGAGCGAAATCGAGGGGTAGGCCGCGGGGGCGGGTCAGCCTTGGGTGGTGAAGGTCTCTTCGAGGTCGCGCAGCTGGCGGCGGTAGGACATCTTCGCCAGCTTGCCCATGCGGTCCACCAGCAGCCTGCCTTCGAGATGGTCGTACTCGTGCTGGAAGAGGCGGGCGGTGAGTTCCGTGCCGGTTTCTTCGAAGATTTCTCCGTCCAGCCCTGCCGCCCGGATGGTGGCGGTCTGGTAGCGTTTGACCTTGGTATGGATCTCGGGAAAGCTCAGGCAGCCTTCGTCGCCTTCCTGCCAGCCGTCGACGGCGATGATTTTCGGATTGATGTAGACGCGGCGGTCGGAGTCTTCGAACGTCGGGCTTCCGATGAACAGCCGGGCGCTGAGGCCCACCTGCGGAGCGGCCAGCCCGATTCCGTGGTTGGCGAACATCAGCTCGAACATCCGCTTGATCAGTTCCGCCACAGCCGGGTGGGACGGGTGCTCGAGTTCCCCGGCGGTTTCGCGCAGGGTGGGGTGGGGATAGTGGATGATCGTCAGCGACGCGAGGTCGACGTTTCGGATGTCCTGGTCGGCGGCCATGGGTGCTATTGTAGCTGGGCGGGGAGGGGTGATTCAATTGCATTGGTCGATTGAACTCAAATCGAGGTTGGGAATTCTCCGATATGGTGATAGAATGCGGCCAGCGCTTTCAGGGCCTTTCCGCCGCCGGTGTTCTGCAGGCCTGTGTGGGCATGCCGGCGGACAGACCCCGCAAGCGTCACCGAACAGACGGGTACGCACGTGGATTCTGATCTGATTGATCGTTGTCAGGACGTGATCGGGTATCGCTTCGGCGATCCGGACATTCTCTCTCTGGCGTTGACGCACGCATCGGTGGCGGCCTCCCGGGTGGACAGCAACGAGCGCCTGGAGTTTCTGGGCGACTCGGTGCTGGGGCTGGTTACCTGCCATCGCCTTTTCGTGCTGGACGACGAGGGCATGCTCGAAGGGGAGATGACCAAGATCAAATCGGCGGTCGTCTCGCGGAAGACCTGCGCGCAGATCTGCCTGGACCTCGGCCTGTGCGAATTCGTCTCGCTGGGCAAGGGGCTGGGTTCTGCCGACGATGTCCCGATGTCGGTGGCGGCGGCGCTGTTCGAGGCGATCATCGGTGCGATCTATGTCGATGGCGGGTTCGACGCAGCCGAGGAGTTCGTGATCCGCTATCTCGAGCCGGCCATCCAGGAAGCGCTGGAGAATCAGCACCACCTGAATTACAAGTCTCGCCTGCAGCAGGCAGCCCAGAGGCAGTGGAACGCCACGCCCCACTATGTGCTGCTGGACGAGAAAGGCCCGGACCACGCCAAGTGCTTCGAGGTGGCGGTCTCGGTGGATGGCAGGCACTTTCCCAGCGCGTGGGGCAAGAGCAAGAAAGACGCCGAGCAGAAGGCCGCCCTTTCGGCGTTGGAAGAACTCGACCTGCTGCGATCCTCCGACCCCATGGGGGCCACCGGCGGCGCCGATGAACCGGCTTCGACCTGAACCGCCCCCGGTCCCCCTGGGTGGATCTCGTGTCGGCGGTGAGAGCAAACCCACCGCGGATATGGGAATTCTTCGTCAATTTGCTTATCCACATGGTTGCCTGCTGCCGATAGAAAGGATAAGGTAGATTCAGACGGTTCTGTTCCCCCTTCTGTCGAAGTGAGTCGAGGCAATGGCGAGCCCGCGAACAATTCGGACACTGGCCGCTCTGGTCGTGGCGATGACCGCGGGGACGTTCTCTTTGATGCTCCTGGAGACCGACCCGGTCGGCTCGTCGGTGAATGACTTCGCGACGATCGTCGCCCCGGCCAAGGATCATTTTCAGGCCCTCAGCCAGACGCGCGTCCCGGTTCAGCCGGAAAAGTGGCGCTCGATCGTGCTGGAGTCGGCCGACACTTCCAGGACGCTGCCGCCATCGACCCATCTGATCGTTCGCATCGAGACCGATGGCGACGGAGACCCCTTCGCCCGCGTGGAAGCGACCGATCTGTGGATCCGTCAGCAGGAATCCGCCAGCCAGCACACACCCACCGGCAGCATCGTGGTGTGTATGGTGGGCGATTTCCGCCGGACGAATCCCACGGTGGACGTCTTCCAGACGGTGGTGGGGCTCACCCAGCGGCTGCAGCGCATCGCCGAGATTGCCGCTGACCGTGTCTATCTGCCCGGCGATTACGACGCCCGCGGGCCGCAGTTTACCCCTGCCTTCTCGACGGCGTTCCACAACAACCTTCTCCGCTGAGCCCTCCGGGGCGGAGTTCCGGATTTCCCCCTCTCCCGCTGCGCTGTCCTCGCGCGCCCGACTGACACGACACCGATGTGCCGTCTTCGGCTGTCAGCTCTTAAGCCATGAAATATCAGAAGGTTAATGGGATATATTCTCGGTGGACTTACTCAATGTCGGTTCGTGAAGAGTCGATAAACAGGAAAGACCTGAAAACGTCCCAATGGAGTATTGTTTCCGGTCCGAGTGGATGGATTTGCGGCTTGCTTCATGGTCAATGTGGTGAGTGTGATGGCCGATGCCCTGAACATTCTGATGGCTGAGGATAACCGGATCAACGCCCGGGTCGCCGAGGCGATGCTCGTGCGGGAAGGCCATTCGGTGACGATCGTATCCGATGGCCGATCGGCCATCGGGGCCGCCGCCGAGCGCGAATGGGACCTGATCCTCATGGACGTTCAGATGCCCGAAGTCTGTGGGTTGGAGGCCACCCGACAGATCCGTCGGCGGGAGAAGGGCTCGGGCGGGCACGTCGCGATTGTCGCGCTGACCGCGAACGTCACCAGCGCTGACCGCCGGCGCTGTCTCGACGCCGGGATGGACGGGTACGTCTCCAAGCCCGTCGAGCGCGATCGCCTGCTGTGCGAGATCCGCACAGTCCTTCTGAAGCAGGGTCGCGGGCCTATCCCCGCGGAGTCCCCGAAACGCCAAATCGCTTCGTGACGAAGGCGATCGTCTCGCCCACATGCTCGTCCCAGTATGCCCAGGTGTGAGCTCCGGGGTACTCGGCGTATTCGTGCTCGATTCCCAGCGATTTCAGCGTGGCGTGCAGGTCTTGGCTGTGACCCAGCAGATGATCGTCCACGCCGCAGTCGAAGCGCAACGCCGGTCGATCGGGCCGGTCCACCAGCGATTCGGCCAGCGTGGCTGGGTCGTAGTCCTCGCGTTTCAGGGCGCGGGGCAGTTCGCGCAGGCCCGGCCGATCGTAGTTGCACGTCACAAACGACAGCGCCCCGGAATGTGAGCTCGCTGCGCAGAACATCTCCGGGTGTCGCATCGCCTGCACCATCGCCCCGTACCCGCCCATGCTCAGTCCGGCAATCGCTCGGCCGGCGCGGCCTGAGATGGTCGGGAACGTGCGGTCCACGAACCCCACGACGTCTTTGATGATGTGATCCTCGAACGCCAGGCCTTCCGGGCGAGGGTCGTTCACGTAATAGCTGCGGTAGCCGTCGGGCATGACCACGATCAGCGGAAGATCGCACACCTGCCGCTCGATGCTGCTGTACCGCATCCAGGCGGAGTGGTCGTCGCTGAGCCCATGCAGCAGGTAGAGCACGGGGAAAGGGCCGTCGCCGCATTCCGGCAGCAGGACGTTGAGGGCGGTTTCCTTGTGAATCGAGTTGCTCCGGAAATGGATTTGCGCCAAGGCCATGGGTTCCTCCGAGTCAATGCGGGGTCTGCGTGCAGAGTACTCTCCGTGGGCCGGACGCTCAAGACCCCCGCGCCACGCTCGGGCGGCCGACTGGGGGTAGCCGGGGGCTCGCGGTCCGATACCAAAGGTTTCCGCCGTGACGCTCAGCCCGTACAATGCCCGCTCGCAGCAAACGGTAGAGGACAGACATGACGCCACGCGAACGCTTCATCCAGACGCTCACCTTCGGGCAACCCGACCGGATCCCCTTCACGCCGGGCGGCCCGCGCGAAAGCACGCTGAAACGCTGGCGGAGCGAAGGTCTGCCGGACGATACCCATTGGATGCTCGCCCTGCTGGAGGAAATCGGCGTGGACCCCGCGGAATCTGGTGACCCGCAGGTTCACCTGGACGTGGACTTCCGCCTGATTCCCCGGTTCCAGGAGAAGGTGCTGGAGAGACGCGATGGCCACCTCATCGTGCAGGACTGGAAGGGCAACGTCTGCGAGATCTCCGATAAATTCGACGTGAGCTACCTGCGCGAAGCGATCGACTTCGTGACCCGCCGATGGATCCGCTGCCCCGTCGAGACACGCGACCAGTGGGAGCAGATGAAGACGCGCTACGAGGTGGACGCGCCGGGCCGATTCCCCGAAGACTTCGAGCAGCGCTGCGAAGCAGCCAGGCAGCGCGACGGCGTGCTGCAGATCAACTGGCCCGGGCCGTTCTGGCAGTTGCGGGAATGGGTGGGCTTCGAGCAGCTCTGCATGATGACCATCGAGGACCCCCAGTGGGTCGGGGAGATGGCGGCCTTCTGGACGGACTTCGCCGCGGAGCTGCTGGAACGCATTCTGGACCGCGTCACGCCCGACGCGATCTGGATCAACGAGGACATGGCCTACAAGGGCAAGAGCATGATCTCCCCGGCGATGGTCCGCCGCTTCTGCCAACCCAGCTACGACCGCTGGGGAAAAATGGCGATCGATGCCGGCGTGCCCGTCCGTGACGTGGACTCCGACGGGTTCATCGGCGAGCTGATCCCGATCTGGATCGAGTCCGGCTGGAACGTGTGCGACCCGATCGAAGTGGCGGCTGGGAATGACATCAACGCGTTTCGCGACGAGTTCGGACGGTCGATGGCGTACCGCGGCGGGGTGGACAAACGCGCATTGGCCGCCGGCGGCGAGATGCTCCGCGAGGAGATGGACCGCATCGAACCGGTCGTGGGCGACGGCGGGTTCATTCCCGGCTGTGACCATGGCGTGCCCGTCGACGTCTCGTGGGGCAACTTCATCGAATACAGCCGACGCTTGGCACAGATGACGGGATGGCTGTAACGACATGAGCTTCCTGGAAAGCAAACTCCGCCCGGGCAAGAAGACCACCGCGTGGCGCATGGACCTGGCCGTCACCGCCCTGCTGGCGGGCGTGTGTGCGTTGCTGCTGCCCGGCTGGAACCTGGGCGAAGGCAGCGGGTTCACCAACTTCCAGGCGCAGATGGCCGGCGCGATGCTCCTGCCGGCGATGGGGATGGTGCTGGCGATGCGGCGCGGGGCGATCGACCTGGGCGTGTGGGGGGTGATGGCGCTGGGCGGGGCGGTGGCGGCAACGCTGATCAACGCCGGCTGGCTGCCGGCTGCGGCGTTCATGGCTGCGATCGGGGTGGGGGCAGTCCTTGGCCTGGTCAACGGAGTGTGCTCGGCCTGGCTGCGTGTTCCCAGCCCGCTGGTTACGCTGCTGGTGGGGGCCGGCGCGTTGTGGGCGACACATTGGCTGGCGGGCGGGGGCGAGGCGATCGTCATTCCGGAGTTCACCTTCGAGACCTGGAAGGCCAACGTCATGGACCTGGTACAGGGCGGCCCGGAGGAGGAGCGAAACCTGCATGGACTGCCCGTGGTGCTGCTGACGCGCATGCTCTTCGTGGCCGGTTGCTGGGCGGTGGTCATGCTCGCGATGGTGCTGGTTTCGGGGTGGGAAGCGGGTCTGGAAACCCCGCGGAGCCGTCGCGTCGGGTTGGCGGTAGCGCTGGCAGCCAGCGGCGCACTGGCGTCGGCCGGCGGGGCGGCATGGTTGATCGACTACGGCAGCACGCCCGTTCCCGCAGCCTTGGTGGGCGATCTGCGCATCCCGGCTGCGGCGGTGCTCAGCGGGGCGCTGGTCTGCGGGGGAAGTGGACGCGTGATGCTCGCGGGGATCTGGCTGCCGGTGGCGCTGCTGGTGGCGACGATGTGGCGGCAGCAGACATTCTACTTCGACGCGGGCGGCTACGAGCTGCAACTGGCGGTGTTGACCGGTGAGGTGCTGCTGGCCCAGTGGGCGATGCGCCGCCGGCTGAGCTCGCCGGCTCGGCCGACTCTCCTGAACGTCGCGGTCGCCGCCGGCCTGGCGGGGTTGGCGGTGTTCGCCGCATCCGGATGGACCTTCCGCCCGACGGTCCGAGGGGCGATGCAATACGTCTCACTCGCACTCGCGGCAGGGGCGTGCGTGCTGCTGGTGGCGGATGTCGTGCTCAAACCGCCCGCCCGCAAAAGGGCCCGCGCCGCCTAAAACGTCGCGGTCCGGCGCAAAAAACAACGCGACGATACCGCAGGGGCACCGTCGCGTCGGGTGGATCCGTCGGGGTGGTTCAGTGTTTCTCCGCGTAGAGCACGATGTTCCGCATCAACTCGTACGCACTGGCGGGGGTGTAGCCGTCGGCCTCGAAGATGGGGGGGCCCAGCAGTCCTTCGACGACGTCGACCTCCGAGAAGATCACCGCTTCCCTGCCGTCGATGTTGATGCTGCGGAGGCGCGGGGTCTTGTAGGTGCGATTCTGTCGGGTGCCGCCCTTTCGGTAGGGTCGGTAGGACACCTCGCGAATGGCCAGCCCCTCCATGTTGTAGAGGTCCGAGCTTCGCAGCGTCCGCAGCAGCGGGGTGTTGGGATACATTGAGCGGAGGATTTTCCGGGCGGCGTCGGCGAAGGCTTCGTTGCCTCCCAGGGAGTTGACGAAGAGCGTCCCACCGCCGTCGACATACTTCTTCAGGGCGGCTTGCTCTTCTTCGGTGAGCGAGAACGATCCGGTCCCCGTCAGGGCCACGATATCCGGGCTCTTCTGCGAGATCGACGAGATCGCCATCGGCCCGTCCAGTTCGACCTTGGCGTGGTTGTGCTTGGCCATCAGTCGGGTGAACCGCTTGAAGGCGTAGGGTTCGGGGTCGTCGTTTCCGCTGTGTTTCAGCCGGACCAGCTTGACCGTCTTGCCGGGGGTTCGTTTGGGCTTTTCCGGCCAATAGGTCACACCGCGGTTATGCAGCGTTCCCAGGTCGGTGACGTACATGTAGATATTGGCGGCAGCCTCGAAGTGGCGACTCTGGGAGGAGACGCGCTGCATCTGCCAGCTGAGGGGCATGTCCTCGTCGGTGTGGATCACGAACGGCCGAACGCCGTTGGAGATCCGGTAGAGTTTCGGCTTGCCGCGGAGCTGGTGGTACACCGAGTAGATCGGGTGGTCCGGGGCCATCGGCGTCAGCTCGTACTTCGGAAACATCCTGGCGTAGGCTTTGCGGATGCCCTTGCGGAAGCCCGGCCCGCTGCACTCGGTGGCCGAGAGAATCGTACCGCCCTGCAGGACGTACTCGCGAAGTTTCTGGATATCTTCATCGGTGAAGGTGGGCTCCTTCGAGCCGGTGATGTACAGGATCGGCGCGTCGTGCCACTCCTCGACGGGCACCCCGAGCTTGATGATCTGCCAGGCGACGGTGCGCTCGGTCTTCCTGCTGATCCATCGGGTCACGCTGGCTGCGTCGCGGGGGCGGTTGTTCCAGTCGCCATCGTACTGCAGCTTGTTGAACAGCACCGGGTTTCGGCCTCGGATGAGGAACAGCAACGCGTAGGCGGAGGCGGTCTCATCGTTTCCGGAGTGGTTGCCTTTGCTCTTCCAGCCGCCGTCGTTTCGCTGCTTTTCGAGGATCTCCTCCAGGCCCCACTTGTACCAGTCGGTCTTGCCAAAGTACTTGTAGCCACACGCCAGTCCGACGCGTTCCACGCCGTAAACGTGGTAGAAGAACTTGGATCCACCATCTTTCTGGAAATTCTTCTGGAAATAGTCCAGGCCTCGCTGGATCGGGGGGAAAACGGCATTGCCGCGACACTGGACGAACTGGTTGACGGAGAGGTTGTCGTAGCAGACGAACAGGCTCGCCAGCCCCGCTGCGGTCATCGCCGGGGAGCTTTTCCAGTTGAGGTTCGGGCGATAGCCCCAGCCGCCGTCGGGTTTCTGGTTTTTGCGCCAGTGGTCCATGACCATCTTCCAGTACGCTTGTGGGACTTCCTCATTCGCCAGCAATCCGGCCCACACTCCCAGCAGGCCGTACTGCGAATTGGAGTGGTCCCAGACGTACTTCTTCTTCAGACGTTCTTTGCTGGGCGGGGCGTGATAGCCATATGCCCCGCGGATCGAGCCGCGCAGCAGGACGGCCATGTCTCGCCGGAGGGGTTTGCGGTAGAGGCCCTTTGTGCCCTTCATCGCTGCTTTATACGCGCTGGCGCGGAACGCCAGTTCGTAGGTCTGGTCCGTGTCGGCTTCCACCAGCCAGTAGAGTGCTTTCTTCAGCCTGCTGTCCTGCGGGCTGACACCGCTTTCCAGCAGGGCGTAGGTAATCATGGCGGTCGGTCCGACGGGGTACTTGTGGCCCCAGGCCTTGAACTCGTCCCAGCTGCCGTCCTTGTTCTGCCGGCTGAAGAGGTATTCCTGGGCCTGGGCGATGGCCTGGTCCACGCGTTTCCCGTAGAGGTGCTGCGTGTTGGAGTAGTCGCCTGTGCTCTTCGGCGCGAGGCTGGGGGTCGATGCGGTATTGGCGTGGGTGACGGCGGCGCACAGCAGCAGTGCCACCCCGATGCAGAGGCAGCGGATCCATCTCAGTCGATCAGACATCTCTTTCTCCCGGTACGACAACGTCTCGGTGCCCCCAAAGCGGGGCGATACGGATGCAACCAGTGGCCGGGGGATGGATGGTATGAATGCGATACCCGCAAGCCACGTATGCGGTGCAACCTTTATATCGTACCAGAAAACAGCCTGCCGTGTTCGCCGATCCGGGAATTTCGGGGCGGGGTCCGACGGTTTCGTCATCGCCCGATGGCCGCTCGACCGTCACTTTTATTATAGGACACATTCACCCCCCTGAAAAGGCGTAGTTTGCGCAAAATGATCCGTGTTTATCGCAAAATGACGCATTCGCGTTTGCGCAGGGCGCTGTTTGGCCGAGCCAACGCGGCGAGACAATCATCCCTGCGTGGGCAGGTCTCATCGCAAGCTGCGGGCGCTACGCCTCATGCCACGGTCACGTAGCACGGCCTTCCAGGCCGTGTTCTCATGGGCCCTTCGGCTTCGCTCAGGATTTCCAACTGGAAGCCCATGCCACGACGTTCACGTAGCACGGCCTTCCAGGCCGTGTTTTGCATGGGCCCTTCGGCTTCGCTCAGGATTTCCAACTGGAAGCCCATGCCACGAAAAACCCTCTGAAGAACCCCCCACCGTCAGGTGGGGGATGGAACGCACCCCGTTGCGTCTACTTGCCGTTGATGGCTGCCCGGGTTTTCTTCATGGCGGCCTGGAATTCTTTCATGGTCATCCACTGGACGGACTGGTTCAGTTGCAGCACGGCGGTCCCCCGTTTGTTGTAGAACTCTGGGCGTTCGTAGGCCAGGATCGTGGTTCCGGGCATACCCGTCGTGTCACCAAGCTGCAGCATGACGTAATCGGGCTCGCGGCTGAAACCGCTGTCCTTCGAGTAGTGCAGGGGTGTGTTGCTGAAGGGGCTCTCAACCATATCGCCACCCATAAATCCCTCCCTGACCAGCACATCGAGGGTTGGGGGAAGCGCGTCATTGTACGTGGCCTGGTAGAGCGCAATAGCTTTCCCCAGCCCGCTAAGCCGGGTCATGGAGACGACCTGCTTGGCCTGGTTGCGTGCCTGGTGCAGCGAGGGCAGGAGGATGCTCACCGCCAGCGCCTGGGTGTTGACCATTTCCATTCCGGTGCTGGGCAGCGGGCCGAAATGCTCCATCAGGACGCCGTTGGCGTCCATGGACATCGCCGAGATCGAGGGGGGCATGTACTTCTGGAGCGTTTTCAGCGGCGGCAGCCAGCCCGGGCGGAACTCCACGCCGGTCATCTGCGTCAGTTGGGCTGAGCTGATCGACCAGCCCACCATGCCCACGTTGTAGACCTGTTTGAGCAGCGAGGGCGTGTTTACCCACGTCAGGGCGATCGGCTTGGCGGCGACTCGTTTACGGTAGGCTTTGAACGTCTCGTCGGCGGTCAGCGGGGTGTTGGTCCCGTTGGTCTCGACGATGCTCTGCACCACCTGAGGCCAAAGGGCTACGTGCAGCTTGTTCTTATGGATGGTCCAGGAGGGCGAAATCGCGCTGAGTCCGGCGTTGCCCTCGAAGGTGCAGGTGGTGATCTCCGCGCGGGGGAGCTTGCGAGTGTGCAGGCGGGGAATCGTCGGGCGCGACCACGGCGAGGCGCCGGCTTGCTCAGCCTGCCGGGCGACCTGGCGGATCATGCTTTCGATCTTGCCGACGGTGGCGGCCGCCTTGCGGGGGTCTTTCAGCGACACGCTCAGCGACGTGCCGGTGAGGAACCCGCCGCGCGAGGGAGCACTGGTGAGCACCCACGTATCGCCCAGGGCGTCGACCAGGTCGGCCTTCACGTCCAGCCCGGTGGCCTGCTTGACCATCGCTTCGATGCCGGCGATCGCATTGGGGTCGCTCGTCACCGCACTGCTGAAGCGGTGCGTCTCGGCGTAAAGGGTGTTCAGCGGCATCTTGGCGGCCATTGCGAAATCGGCGTCGGCGGGGATGTCCGCCAGGTCGGCGTCGCTCAGCGGATCGGCCGCCAGCACGCGCAGCAGGCCGGTGTGCGGGGCGGGCGTGAACAACCTCGCCCGGGTGTACATGTTGCGGTCCACGATGCTCGTCGCCGCCGCCAGCGCCGTGACTTTGCTCAGGCCGGCCGAGGTGAGAATCTTCGTGACATTCGGGCCATCGCCGCCTTTGGGCGCCAGTTGGACCGCCCAGTTCAGCAGCCAGTCGGCGTCGGCGTAGAACGCCATCTGCAGATTCTCACGCCCGACGTCTTTCATGCAGGCCACGAACTCCTTGCTGCTTGCCAGCGACTTCTCTGCCCGGACAGCCTGGATGGCCTCCAGCACGTCCTTGCGGGTGGTGAGGAAGAACGTGGTCTCGTCGAATCCGAAGTGGATGGTCAACCCGTCACCGCCCAATGGAACCGCCCGGCAGGCGACCTCGCCGACGCGGGTCTCGATGATGGGGATTTCCTCGTCGATCGCGTCGATGATCGCATCGAGGTCCTTCTTGAAGGCGGGCTGGTCCTTGCCCAGATCGATCAGCACCACCGCTCCCGGCACGCCGGGGATGGGACCTCTGCCTTGGGGTTTGCGTACGGGCAGGTCGGTCAGGGCGATCGCGGTGGGGTGCTGCCAGGCGGTCAGCGCCATCGACCAGCCATGCTTGAACGCCTTCTTCCGGGCGTCGGCAGGCAGCGACTTTTCGGCGCTCTTCTTGATCGCTGCGAGGAGTTTCTCCACGGACGGCTCGCCGAGCAGTTGCCCCAGCAGCGAGCCTTCGAAGGCCATCGTCCGCCCGGACCAGCCCAGGTACGCCTTCGTGTCGGCCGGCAGACGGTCGGACAGCGGGGGCGGTGTGGCGGCCCCGGCGGCGGTGACGCACATCACAAGCACGAGCGCGGCGGTGAGTCTTTTCATGGTTGTCTCCTGGTTGCGACGTGCACAGCGGGCAGACGATTCCCTCATCTCTGAGTCCGACCCATATGATACGGGCGAAAATCCCTACCCGACAAGACCTTTTCGTCCCATCGTCCGATACAATAGACGACGCCATGCGACGAGTTATTCCGTTCATTCTGCTGCTGGGGGCCATCGGGGCGATCGGCTGCGAGAGCAGACCCACCCCGCCGGAGGCATCCTATCCGCTGCGCACCGGCGTGCAGCGGAGCGTGTGGACTCTCGCGCGCGGCAGCGGCGCCATTCTGCAGACCCGGCGATATCATATTTTCACCACCGTCCGGCGCGACCGCCTGCTGGAGACCATCCCAGGCTTCATGGAGGCCAGCTACGACAACTACCTCCGCCTGACCGGCCTGTCTGAACGCCCGGTGGACGAGCCGATGACCATCTACCTGATGGCGACCCGAGCCCAGTGGGCGGATCTCACCGAGCACGTCATCGGCCGACGCATCCCGCTGGAGGCCGGCGGGTATTGTTACGAGAAAACCTGCTTTTTCTGGGACATCGGCCTGCAGGGAACTCTCTCGGTGGCCGCCCACGAGGGGCTCCACCAGTTCTTCCGCCATCAGCTTACCGACGCCCTGCCCTTGTGGCTGGAGGAGGGCTTGTGCACCACCGCCGAGGGGTTCGAGATTCGCCAAGACAAGGTGGTATTCACCCAGGACCGCAACGTCGGGCGATTCAACGCCGCCCGGCAGGCGATCACGCGGGGGTATTGGCTGGATCTTCCGGTGCTGCTCAAACGCCACTCCCAGGAGGCGGTATCGACCGATCACACCGCCAAGGCCGTCGGTTATTACGGGCAGCTCTGGGCGCTGGTGCAGTACATTCGCTCGGTTCCGCGATACCGTGCGGGCATGCAACGGCTGTTGCGCGATGCTCGGATCGGCTCGCTGCACGTGAAGCTGGGCATGACGCCGGCGGGCATGCGGTTGCTCCGACGCCGCGGATTGGTGTACAACCGCACCGTGGCGATTCCCCTGTTCCGGGCATACATCGAGCCGGACCTCGATGCGTTCGATCGGGCGTATCGGGCCTATACCCGCAAGCTGACGATGGTTCAATGAACACGCGGGAAAACGCAGCAGAGACCCCCGCCACCAAGAGAGGTCGGACTTCATGCCGTTGACGGACATCCTCACCCCCGCCCGCATCAAGGTTCCCCTCGAGGCGTCCACGCAGCAGGCCGCCATCGAGGAACTCATCGACGTATTGGACGCCGACGGATGCCTCACGGACTGCGAGGCGGCGTTGGCGGCTGTGCTCGCCCGCGAGCAGACCCGTTCGACCGCCATCGGAAACCGCCTTGCGTTTCCTCACGGCAAGACGCCGGCTGTCTCGCAACTGGTGTTGGCCATCGGGCGGGCGCCCGCGCCGATTCCCTTCGCCGGCCCCGACGGGCGCGGCGTGACGCTGATTGCCCTGCTGCTGAGCCCGCTGGAGAAGACCGGCCCGCACATCCAGGCCCTCGCGAAACTCTCGCGTATGCTCAGCATGGACATGCTCCGGGCGAAGATCGCCCGGGTCACCACCGGCCCGGAGCTTTACCACTTGCTCGAAGAGCACCAGTCGCGCCGCATGTGATCGTCCTACCGTCGCCTCGGTGGAAGCTGGGCGTTCAGTCCCCGTTGTTGCTGCTGTCGCGCCAGGTGGCCTTTTCGGGCTGGTGGTGGTCTTCCATCTCGGCCGTAGGGCTCTGGAGCCGCCCGGCGCGGTGTTGCTCTCTGAGAAATCGCCGGCGCAGCGTCCGCCAGGGCTTGGTGAGTTTGCGGTGGAGCAGGTGCAGCCCGGTCCGCTTGCGGGAGAGGGCGTCCTCCTCGGGCGTCAGCCGGTCGGGGGCGAGGCGACGCTTGTGCTTGTAGAGGTGGTAGAGGTCGCGATCGATGATGTAGTCCACGACGCGGTCGATCAGCTGCCGCCACGGCCAAATCCAGTTCTCGCGACGATGCAGCGAGAGCTGGAAGTCCACCAGGTGGGGCCGGCCTGCATCGTCCACGAGGATGTTGGATCGCTTGTTGGAGTCGCAGTAGCCCACGCCACGGGCGTGAATCGCGTCCATCAGTTCCCGCAGCCGATCGAAGAATCCCGGCGGCGGCGCGTCGAGGTGGTCCAGCGGAACCGCGTCGATATATTCGATGGCGTAGCCGGTACTGCCCACCCGGCCGATCCATCTTGGCGTTCCGTCCACCCCCGCGATGCGACGGTAGATCGCCTCCTCCCGCCGGCGGTTCCACACGCCCAGCCAGTCGGTCGGGAGGCCGAGGAAGTCCTGCTCGCGCCCGAACTTGACGACCACGCGAGGGAACTCCGCGCCGGGTTCGTCCGTGGTGTACAGGCAGGTGGCTGCGAAGAAGTCGTGCTTGAAGACCCGCGCCAGCCGATAGGTATGCCCCGTCAGCAGCAGCTCCTCCGGCGGCTTGCTGCCCAGTGCGAAGAGGCGCGTGTTTCGGCTTTTGGAGCGACGTGGGCTCATCATGCGGGTCGGACGGCGGCGGCGATGTCCGCGGCGAATGCCCGGGCGGCGGCGGCGACGGCGTCCTGCCAGGGCGACCCCTCCTCGCTCGTGGCGTAGATGACCGATCGCGAGGCGTTGACGATGGCGCCGGTTCCGTCCGGCAGGAACGACGCGGCACAGTCGGCAGCCGACGCCCCCTGCGCTCCGTAGCCGGGCACGAGAAAGATCTGCTCGCCCATCCGCTCTCGAAGGCGGCGGGCCTGATCCGGCCAGGTGGCTCCGACGACCGCACCCACGCAGCTCAGACCGGTCTGGCCGATGCACTTCTCGGCCCGGCCGAGCTGGGCGATATGGTCGGCGACGTGTTCGTAGAAGGTGGTTCCCTCGGCGTCGGTGAGGTCCTGCAGGGCGGAGGCGGAGGGGTTGGACGTGCGCACCAGCGCGAAGATCCCCCTGCCGGTGCGGGTCGCGACGTCGATGAAGGGTGCCAGCCCGTCGGCACCGAAATAGGTGTTCACGGTCAGGGCGTCGACGGCGTCGGGGCCCTGGAGGTGGGCGGTTGCATACGCGGCGGCCGTCGAGCCGATATCCCCGCGCTTGGCGTCGCCGATGACGATCAGCCCGAGCTTGCGGGCGTGGGCGACCACGTCGAAGTACAGTTGAACGCCGGCCGACCCGAAGACCTCGAAATACGCGATCTGCGGCTTGACGGCGGGCACGATCGGCGCGACGGTCTCCAGCACCTCCATGCAGAAGGTGCGAACCGTCCCGATCGGCTGGGCCGGGTCGATCTGCCGGGCCAGCTCGGCAGGGAACCGCTCAATGTTCGGGTCGATCCCCACGCACACCGGCGCGCCCTTGTCCTGGATGGCCGATGTCAGCCGATCCGCGAAGTGTTTGCTCACAATCCATCTCCTTTCCGGTTGCCGGCGGTTATACCGCACTGCGGCGGGCAGGGAAAGCCAAACCGCTCTTGGCGAACCCCATCGAAACGCCATCAGGTTTGCTTGTCGGGTTCGTGGCGGTCTGGTAGCATATGGCAGGAGAATAATTGCATGGCTGAAGCGGAAGCAATCCGTCAGAACATAGAATCACTGTCCACTCGCATCGAGGCGATCAGCGAGTCGCTGGACGTCCCAGCCAAAGAAGCCACCATGGCCGAGCTGGAAAAGAGGATGTCCAGCCCGGACTTCTGGGACGATCAGGAAACCGCCCAGAAGGTGGTCGGGCAGCTCAAGGCCGCCAAGGCGGTCGTCGCGCCCACGCGCGATCTCGAAGCCCGCATCGAAGACGTCCAGGTGCTCCACGAGTTGGCCGTCGAAGCCGACAGCAGCGACGACCTCGAAGACGCCGAGCGCGAAAGCAACCAGTTGATCCGCGAGCTGGACCGCCTGGAGCTGCGCACGCTGCTCAACGGCAGGCACGACCAGGGCTCGTGCTACTTCTCGATTCACGCCGGAGCGGGCGGCACCGAAAGTTGCGACTGGGCCGAGATGCTCTCGCGGATGTACCTGCGTTATTTCGAGCGGAACGACTTCAAGGTGGACGAGGTCGACCGTACCGACGGTGAGGAGGCCGGGATCCGCTCGGTGACCTACAACGTCTCGGGCCCGTACGCCTACGGCTATCTCAGCTGCGAGCGCGGCGTGCATCGACTCGTCCGCGTGAGCCCCTACGACGCCCAGAACCGGCGGCACACCAGCTTCGCCTCGGTGGACGTCCTGCCCGAGCTGGACGACGTCGAGGTCGAGGTCGACTGGGACAAGGACGTGCGCGAGGACACCTATCGCGCCAGCGGTGCCGGCGGGCAGCACGTCAACAAGACCTCCTCGGCCGTCCGTCTGACACACCAGCCGACGGGCATCGTCGTGCAGTGTCAGAACGAGCGGTCGCAGCACAAAAACCGCGCCGAGGCCCGCAAGATGCTGATGTCCAAGCTCTATCAGCACGAGGAGGCCAAACGCGACGCCGTCCTGTCCAAGCTGTACGGCGACAAGGGCAACATCGCCTTCGGAAACCACATCCGCTCGTACATCCTGTATCCTTACCAACTGGTGCGGGACGAGCGGAGCGGGCTGAAATCCGCACACACCGACAAAATCCTGGACGGAGACATCCAGGACTACATGGACGCCGAGCTGCAACGGAAGGCCTCGGAGAAATCGCACACACCCGCCAGGTAAGCCCAACGGATGGGCCGATGGCGGGTCTAATACAATGGGTGTGTTGGGCCGACCAAGGCGCCGACAACAGCAATCGAGGCCGATCTCCGGAACGACGGCTGAGAGGACGGGAGTCATGATGAGACGTTCAACAGGTACGATGCTGGTGGCAGTCCTTCTGATGGGCGGGGTTCTGACTTCGCCCGCGGCGGCGGCTCCGAAGTACGGCACGTTCTCTGAGGAGAACATCGACCGCGCCATCAAGCAGGCCAAGGAATATCTCTACAGCCAGCAGAAGAACGGGCACTGGGAGAAGTACGGCAAGGGCCCGGGAGACAAGAACTGGCATCCGCTCGGGCCGACCGCCCTGGCGACCGTTGCGCTGCTCTCGGCCGGCGAGAACCCCCAGAAGAAGGAGCTCAAAGCGGCCTTGGAGATCCTCGCCAAAGGCGCCAAGAACGAGACCGGAACCTACACCCTCGGGCTGATGGGCAACGTCTTCATGCTCGCCAACCGCAAGACTCAGGGCAAATACCGCCAGGAGCTTCGGCTGGTGACCAAGCGGCTGGTTCTCTCCACGAAGAACGGCTCGTATGGCTACCGCTCCGAAGGCAAACGGGAGTCCTCCGGCGACCATTCCAACGCCCAGTACGGCCTGCTGGGCGTGTGGGGCGGGCGACTGGGCTACGAGGAGATCAGCAAGGAGTACTGGGCGGCGGTGATGCGCCACTGGCTGCTGACCCAGAACGCTGACGGCGGATGGGCGTACAACTGGGACAAGTCCGGCAAGGAAGGACCGGCCGGTCCCAGTGGAAAAAGTTCGACCCGAACCATGGTCACCGCCGGCGTGGCGAGCCTGTTCGTGTGCTTCGACAACCTCTTTGCCGATGCGTTCATCGAGTGCAGAGCGTCCAGCCACTTTACGGCGATCCAGCGTGGGTTGGACTGGTTCGACCGCAACTTCGCCGACGAGGACGGTAGAATAGACGTTCGCGGCCATTCGGGCTATTACCTCTACGGCGTGGAGCGCGTGGGGCTGGCCAGCGGGTACAAGTATTTCGGCAAGGCCGACTGGTTCAAGCTCGGCACCGAGTATCTGCTGGGCAGTCAGAAAAACGGGCATTGGGGCGGCGGCAAGGGTGGCGTGATCGAAACCAGCTACGCGCTGCTGTTTCTGGCGCGAGGCCGATACCCGGTATTGATGAACAAGCTGGAGTTTGACGGCGACTGGAACAATCGTCCGCGCGACTGCGCAGCCCTGACGCGCTACCACAACCGCACGTTCGAGCAGCAGGTCGCCTGGCAGATCATCAACCTCAAGGTGCCCGTGCGGGAATGGCACGATGCGCCGATGCTGTACATCTCCGGCGCCAAGGCCCCGAAGTTCTCCGACGTTGCCCCCTCGCCCGATACGCCCAGCGACATTGAGAAGCTCCGTCGCTATGTCCTCCAGGGCGGGACGATTCTCTCGGTCACCGAGTGCGATGGCAAGCCCTTCGCCGACGGGATCCGCAAAACCTACGCCAAACTCTTCCCCAAATATGAGTTGACGCCCATCCCGGCCGACCATCCGCTGTATTCGGCCCAGAACAATCTCAACGGCCGCCCGAAGTTGTATATGGTCTCCAACGGCATCCGTCCATTGGCGATTCACACCGATGAGGACCTCTCGCTGCAATGGCAAATGGAGCGGACAAAGTCTCGCGCCCGCGCATTCGAGGGGATGAGCAACATCTCCGCGTACGTGACCGACAAGTTCAACATGCGAACCCGCGGCGTGTCGCACTGGCCTGAAGACATCGACGCCAAGCCCGTCGCCACGATCACCGTCGCCCGGGTGAAGCACAGCGGCAACTACGACCCCGAACCGCTGGCGGGGCAGCGCCTGGCGGGGCTCATGCTCAAAGAGACCGGAATCAAGGTAAACGTCACCGACCCGATGGACGCGACCAAGCTGTCGGCCAAGACGGCAGAGGTCGCCTGGATCACCGGCGTCGGACAGGCGAAGTTCTCCGCCGACGAGCGATCGGCCATCCGCTCCTTCGTCCAGGCAGGGGGCATGGTGGTGATCGACGCCGCCGGCGGCTCGAAGGCATTCCAGGACTCGATGAAGACCGAACTTCGGGAGATGTTCGATCAGCCCGTGTTGCGGATCATGTCCAACGACCCGCTCTACAACAACAAGGCCTTCCCGCTGGGCGACGTGAAGTATCGCCGCGCGACCGTCATCCGCCTCGGCCGCGAGCGCGTCAAGAGCCCGCAGCTGCGGGGTATGAAGCTGGAGGGCCGACTGGCGGTGGTCTACTCGCGCGAGGATCTCACCGCCGGACTGGTCGGCTACCAGGGCTACGAGGTGGACGGCTACGACCCGGGCACCGGCAGCGATCCGGGCACTGCCTACCGCCTCATGCGGAGTATCCTGCTTCAGGCTGCCCCCGAAGCAGCGAAGAAGGCAGCCGCCAGGGGCAAGACCCAAGGCAAGTAAACCTCCGCCCCCAGACGCCAGCACGGACAGGACGCATGCCGGCCGGCAATGTTGGCCGGCAAAACCGCCAAAACCGAAGGCCGCGGTGGTCCGGAACGTCGGTTGATCCGATGATTCCTGTGGATTTCGGCATGGAGAGAAGCACATGGCAGCGGGTTTGCCCGACATCGAACAACTCAAGAAATCGCTCTATCGGGGCCTGATGGCGCTGGTGGAGCACGGTGATCTGTCCGCCGGCGACATCGCGCCGATGCTTCGGGCGTTCGGTGAGTTGCCCGCCGACCGGCAGACGGCAGAGCGGTTCGCGCAGATGCTCGAATCGGCCCGGCTGCGGAACCGGCGATCGCCCGCCTGGCGACCCGGCGACACCGATGGAAGGCAGAAATGAAGGCTGCTTTGCGGAGCGAAGAGGAATTTCTCTTACGCCGAGGCCTCGAGTTTTCCGAATTCTACAACAGGCGGCGCGTGGTGTGGGCTTTGGGCCCATGTTCGCCGTAGGCCGGCCAGGCCCCGGCCCGTCGGTGGGACACCCGAACACGGGCATTCGCGCCCGCGCCACGTAGACCGAACCAATGGACAGCATGCGTTGCCTCGGCAACGGAGAAAGGAGTATCCACGATGATGCGCACCACAGGATGCCTGGCGATGATCGCCGCGATCGCAATGACGATGGTTCTCGGAGGCTGCGTCAGCCAAGACGAGTACGACCACTGCTACAACCGCCTGGTCAAGACGCAGGACGAGCTGCACCAGAAAACGGTGAAGGTCGAGAATCTCCAGAGCGACCTCGAACAGGCCCAGAGCCGCAACCAGACGCTCAGCAAGAAGATCGAGTCGGCCGACAAGGAGAAGGCCGAGGCGGTCGACGCGGTCCGCGGGAAGCTCGTCGCCGCCCAGAAGGAGGCCGGTGAGCTTCAGAAATCGCTCAACGAGGCCCGCGGCGAGCTCAAGAGTGCCGAGAAGAACAACGAGAAGATGCTGACCGCCATGAAGTCGCAGAAGGCGGCCACCACCGAGGCAACGACGCTCCTGAAGCAGACCCAGGACGATCTGGCCAAGGCGAAGGCCGAAATCGCCGGTCTCCGCAAGAAGGTCTCTGATCTGCAGGAACAGCTCGCCGACGCCGAGACCCGCGCCGCCCAGGCCGAGAAGAAGCTCAAGGAAGCCCAGGGCGACGAGGGCTGACCCGTAGCACCCGCAGCAGATCGAAGAATTCCCCGGCCGGGCTGTCCTCCGCGGATGGCTCGGCCGGTCTTTGCGCCGCTACTGCAACTGCCAGCGTCGTCGTAGCAGCCATTCGGCGGTAAGCAGCGCCACCAGCACCACGAACAGGGCTGGGAAGTTGTACAGATGCACGATCTGGGCCCGGGCGGCGGGCCCGTCGCGCCCGATCTGCAGCTTCGTGACGTGGTCCACCAGGTCCGGCAGGCCCGCCAGCAGCACGCGTCGCCCGCCGGAGTGGTCGGCCAGTTGCTCCAGGAGCTTGTCGTCGCGGGCCAGGCGGTCCATCTCCGCGCTGGGCGGTGTTACGCGGACGTCCATCTGGTCGGCTCCGAGGGGTTCTTCGACGTTGGGGCGCCTCGCTTCGACCCGCACGCGGTATCGTCCCGCGGTGGTCGGCGTGAAGTCCGCTTCGTATCGACCGGCGAGCTTCGTGGCGATCATCGGGACATCTTCGGATCGGCCGACCCGCCCGTCGAGACGCTCGATGCGGCAGGTGACCTCGGGCTGCTCTCCGCGAGCAGCTTTGGGGTCCCACACGCGGGCGCGAATCCCCAGCCGCTCCCCGGCCTGGAGGTCGGTCCGCTGGAGGCGAACCAGCACGTCGCTGCGCGCCTGGCGCGATTTGGCGTCCACGCCGGCCAACCAGCGCACCAGTTGACCCCACAGGCGGGGGTACGGAGTCTTTTGGCCGGCCGCCCGCATCGGTCGATCCCACAGGTACGTCGTGTCGAAGGTCATCGCGCCGCTTCGGCCTTTCCCGACCGCCTTGGCCACCGCCAGCGCCACCAGCGGGCCCGCCTCGTTCCGCCGCGTGGGATGCACCATCAGCACGTCCGAGCCGCCCTTGGCGCCGGGCACGGTTACGCAGCCGTTGAGCTTGGGCAGTTTGGGCAGGCCCTGCCCGACTTCTCGTCCGCCGGGCCCGGGGAAGAACGTGTTGATCCCTTCCAGGATCGGGTGGATCTCGCCGGCAGCAGTAACCTGCGGCACGAAGGCGGTGGTCTCCTGGGGCATTTCCCGCGAGCCGCACCTGACCGGCAGGACCGTCTCGATGGCCGATCGGCCGAACCCGCCGGGCCCGAAGCTGTTTCGCCCACCGAGCATGAGCAGCCCGCCGCCTTCCCGGACGAACCGGGCGATTCGATCCGCTCTGCCCGGGTCGCCCGCGTTCAGCCATGATGCGTCGACGTCGCCGAGGATGATCACATCGAACAGCGCGAAGTCCGAGTCGGTGCTGGGCAGGCCGGCGAGCTTTCGCCCGTCGATGCTTCCCTGGGCGAGGAACCGCGTGCGGTCGAAGCGGATCAGCGTGAGCAGTTGGATATTCGAGTCGGTCATCAGCAGCCGCTTGATGGCCCGATATTCCGGGCGGATCGAGCCCTCGACGTACAGCACCCGCACCCGTGGCTGCGAGAGGCGAACGTGCAGGGCGTGGTCGTTGTCCTCGCTGTCCGCTTCGGCGGGGTCGGCTTCGATGTCGATCGCGAGTTTGCGGACGGCCGAGGTCTTTCCCGGCTCGGCGGCGGCGGGCGTCCACTGCAGCTCGACCGGGACGGTCTGGGCATTCTTCGAGGTGGTCGCCTCGGCGGTGGCGAGGACATCGCCGGTTTCCGTATCCCTCAGCGTGACGGTGAAGAACCGCCCGGCGAACCCGGCGATGTGGGTGTGGGCGGTGAGCGTGGCGACGTTGTTGACGACCGCTTCGGTGGGTGCGTCCACCGAGGCGATGCGCAGGTTGCGTCGACCGGTGAGCGTTTCGTCGGTGGACCCCACAGCCACCGGGTAGATCGGCACGCGGGCGTCGACCGCGGCGATGCGGACATCGGAGGGCGGGTTGAGGTTGTCCAGCCCGTCGGTGAGCACCACGATCCCCGCCAGATCCGACGGGGCGAAGTCGGCACCGGCCGACCGGATCGCATGGGCGAGGTTCGTGCCATCGGTCGCCTGGCCGCTGGGGCGAAGCTCGGTGAGGTCGCCCAGCGAGGCGGCCGAGGCGAACTCCCGCGCGAAGTGGTAGTACACCGGGCGGAAGCTCCGCTCGATCCGCGGCCGTTGGGCCTGGAGCATCTGCACCGCGCGGAGGTAGCGTTCGGGCATGTTCTGCTCGTCGGTGGTCGCCATCGATCCCGAGCGATCCACCACCAGCGCCAGGTACGGCTTTCCGGCGTCGGAGGTGTCCACCACGCTCATCGCCGGGAGGAACAGCAGGAGGATCAGCGAGACGACGGCGGCGAACCGCAGCGCCAGCAGACCGGCCATCCGGGCGGTTCCCAGCGACGAGTATACCGACGCGTAGAACACCCCGATCGCCCCGGCAAGCCCGAGCGTCAGCAGGCCGCCCCTGAGCAGTGCGTCGGGCGGGATGGTCACCCCCGCCAGGCGCAACACGCCGGCCACAACCGGAATGGGAACCGCCAGGGCGGCAACCCCCATCGCCGAGCGAGCGGCCCTGTGGCGTCGTCCCCCCGCAAGGGCGGCTGCGGCGTCGATGACCAACGCAAGCCCCAGCGTGATCGGCCCGAAGGCAGCAGCGGCGCAGATGGCGGCGTATCGTCGTTTGCCCTGGATCCACTGCACCACCGCCCAGACCAGGACCGCCGCGCACACCAACCCCGCCAGCGTCCACAGCAGCTGGGCGTTGCTCGTGCCCCGGAATTCAAGCGACATGCTCGCCATCAACCGTTAAACCTCCCGGCCGGCGACCTGTTCCGGCCGCCATGGTGAAAACGGCTCAGCTCATCTCTTCTTGCGACATTACCATTGACTTGAGGCAACAGCCGATGCATAGAATACTGTGATGCCAGTAGCTGGTCCTTGTCGACCAGTTTCTTAAATGGACGGGATAACCCGTCGGCCCCGACCTTTGGTCGGGGTTTTTTTACCTTCACACGCCCACGGTCTCGGCGAACCCGTCGGGGTACAGCAGCAGATCGGC
>CAZYIH010000018.1:0-26466 GCA_964646915.1 uncultured Planctomycetaceae bacterium
ACGTTGCCTGTCGGCAGGCAGGTTGCAGGGGGCGCTTGGGGGCGGTAGAATCTCGACATGCACCGACTGATGGAACGACTGGAGCGGTTTGGCACGCCGGCCGTGGCGCTTGTGGGCGACTTCATGCTCGACCGCTACGTCTACGGCGACGCCGAACGCATGAGCCAGGAAGCCCCCGTGCCCGTGCTGCGCGTTCGCACGGACCGCACCGAGCAGCGCGTCGGTGGGGCGGGCAACGTCGCACTCGCCCTGCGAGGTCTGGGCGTGGAGGTCTCCTGCCTGGGCGTGCTCGGCGACGATCGACCGGGCGCGGAGGTCCTCGCGATGCTCGCCGACGCCGCGGCCCAGACGGCCGGCGTGGTCCGCAGCGGCGACCGACCGACCTCCCGCAAGACGCGTTACGTCGGGCTCGCCCAGCACCGCCATCCCCAGCACATCATCCGCGTGGACGAGGAAGACGGCGCGCCGCTGGCGGGCAGCACCCTGGATGAACTCCGCTCGGCGCTGGAAGCCCAGTTGCCCCGCGTCCACGTCGTCGCCCTGGAAGACTACAACAAGGGCGTTCTTACCGACCAGGCCACCCCGCAATTCATCGCCGCCGCCCGTGCCGCGGGCAAACCCGTACTGGTGGACCCGGCGCTGCTGGACGACTACAGCCGATATCGCGGCGCGACACTGCTGACCCCCAATCGCTACGAAGCCTCGGTCGCCAGTGGCGTGGAGATCGTTGACGAAGACAGCCTCGCCGAGGCAGGCCGACGCCTGTTGGACGTGACCGGCGCCGAGGCCGTCGTCATCACGCTGGATCGCGAAGGAATGGCCATCGCATCGTCCGACGGGCTCGAGCGGGTCTGGCACGCCCAGCCGCGATCGGTGTACGACATCACCGGGGCGGGGGATATGGTCCTGGCGGTGCTGTCGCTGGCGGTGGCGGAGGGAGCGAGTCTCGTGGAAGCCGCCCAGTTGGCGAACGTCGCCGGCGGGCTGGAAGTGGAGCGGTTCGGCGTGGTTCCGGTCAGTCGCGAGGAGATGCTCCAGGAGATCGGCAGGCAGGTCGGCCTGCGGGGGTCCAAGACACTTGCCCCGGGTCTGCTGGCCGGCGAGCTGGAACGTCGCCGCGCCCGGGGCGAGACGGTGGTGTTCACCAACGGCTGCTTCGATCTGCTGCACCTGGGACACGTGAAGTTTCTCCAGCAGGCCCGTGAGCTGGGTTCGTGCCTCGTCGTCGCGATCAACTCCGACCAGAGTGTCCGCCGCATCAAGGGCGAGGGGCGCCCGGTGCTGGACTCCGCCCAGCGGCAGGAGATCCTGGCGGCCATGGAATGCGTGGACTACGTGACGGTCTTCAACGAGGACACGCCGTTGGGTCTGGTCGAGTTGCTCAAGCCCGACGTGCTGGTCAAGGGGTCGGTCACCACCGACGTGGTGGGACGGGACCTCGTGGAGCGGTACGGGGGAGAGGTGGTTACCACGCCGCCGCTGGAGGGCGTGAGCACCAGTGAGATCATCAGCCGGATTTCCGGCCAGGGCGGGGCCTGAACCCTCCGCAGTGGGAGATGCCGATGGCCAGGAAAGCAGTCTTTCTGGACCGCGATGGAACGATTATCGAAGACCCGGGATACCTGAGCGATCCGGACGAGGTGACGCTCCTGCCCGGGGTGGAGCTGGCGATCAAGTCGCTCTCGCAGGCCGGCTATCTGGTGGTGGTGGTTACAAACCAGTCGGGCATCGCCCGGGGGATGTTTACCGAGGAGACGCTGGACCTCATCCACGATCGGCTTCGGGAACTGCTGCACGAGAAGGGCGCCCGCATCGACGGGATGTACTACTGTCCGTTCCTGCCGGAAGGCTCGGTCGAACAGTACGCCGTGGAATCGGACCTGCGCAAGCCCAAGCCCGGGATGCTCCTGGAGGCGGCCGACGAGTTGGACATAGACCTTCAGCGCAGTTGGATGGTGGGCGACTCGCCACGGGACGTGGAGGCCGGCCAGCGCGCCGGCACGCGAACCATCCGCCTGCGCCTGCCCAAGTCCGAGCCCCGCAAGGACAGCGCGGACACGCCGCAGGCCGACTTTATCGTGCGCAACCTGGTGGACGCCGCGCGGGTCATCATCCGCGAGGAGAAGCGCCGCGACGACCCCCAGGCCGTCAAGGCCGGTGCGCCCGCCCAGAAGGGCGACGCCGTGGTCGCCATAGCCATGCAACTGGCGGCCGAGCAGCCCGACAACCCGTCCGGGGCCGAACCGGACGAAATGGATGCCGCCGACACCGCCCCCGACGCTCCCGAAACCGGAACCTCGAAACAGGGCGTCTCCCGCCTGGGTCTGCAGGCCGAGGAGACGAATGCACCCAGCGAGTCCCGCTCCGCCGACGCCGTACCCATTCGCCCCATCGAGTCGGGCGCTGCCGGGCCGTCGGCAGCTGCCCTGCAGCGGATCCAGCAGCAGCTGCAGCAACTGATCAACGCACAGGGAGTGGAGGAAGAGTTCTCCATCACCAAGATGCTCGCCGGAATCGTGCAAATGCTCGTGGTGCTCGCGCTGGCGGCCGCCGTGTACGCCGGCTATCAGGGGCGGGTGGACGTTGGGACCTTCTGGGCAGTGATCGCCGCTGCCCTGCAGGGGATGGCCCTGACGCTGTACGTCATGAACCGCCTGCGGTGAGCCCGGATTGCACCGGATATGTGCATTGCTCGCACACGCAAAGTGCTTCAATGGGTCTTCCGTAGCGGTGACTCCTGGGGAAGTGTTCTCTAAGCTTATTAGAGGACTTGCGCTGCACGTCTTCCGGGAAATGTTCCTCTGGGGCACGTGCCTTGCATAGTATGGAGTGACTATTTCGATAACCCGAGCCCCGAAGGAGATGTACCATGAATCTCGGCCGCGTTTTGACAGGATCGATACTCGCAGTTTCCGTATTGCTCGCGGGTTGCTCCGAGCCCGAGAGTTCCTCGGGCGACCCGAACGGGCAGAATGGCAGGACGCTGTCGGCCATGCCGGTAGAGACCGAGTACATCGCCCCCTCGCACCTCAAAGATGCCCAGCGGCTGATCAATCGCGGGCTGAAGTTTCTGCTCTCGCAACAGCGGGAGGACGGCGGCTGGTCGTTCGCTCCGCAGATGCCCTCCGATCCGGCCCTGACCAGCCTGGCGCTGAAGGCACTGGTGCAGCACCCGGAGTTCACCTACAAGACGCCCGCCATCGCGAAGGGCTACGAGGTCCTGCTGTCCTACCAGCAACCCAGCGGCGGGGTGTACAACGATGACTCGCCCCACAAGCAGGAGAACTACACCACGGCTGTGGCGGTGATGGCCTTGGCGGCGGCCGACAACCCGGCCTGGCAGGACGCGTTGGACAAGGGCGTGGCGTATCTCAAGAGTCTGCAGATTCTGCCCGGCTCGAAGACGCAGGACGGCGACCCGGTCGACGCGAACCATCCGTTTGTCGGGGGTGTCAGCTACGGCAAGCACGGCCGACCGGACCTGAGCAACATGGGCTTCAACCTTATGGCGCTGCAGGAAGCGGGCGTGCCCGGAGACGATCCGCACGTGCAGCGGGCGATGATCTTCGTGACGCGCACGCAGAACCTCAGCGAGACCAACCCGCTGGGCTGGGCCGACACCGTCGAAGACGATGGCGGGTTCATCTACGCCCCGGCGAAGGGCGACGGCGTGACGCCGGAGTCCAAGGTGAAGACCGGCCTGCGCAGCTACGGCAGCATGACGTACACGGGTTTCAAGAGTCTGCTCTACGCCGGCGTCGACCGCCAGGACAAGCGTGTCCAGCGGGCCAGGCAGTGGATTCTCTCGCATTGGACGCTGGACAAGAACCCGGCGATGCCCGCTGAGACCAACCAGACCCGCGAGGGGCTGTATTACTACTATCACATGTTCGCCAAGGCGCTGCGCGCGTGGGGCGAGCCGGTGCTGACCGACGCCTCCGGCCAGGAGCATAACTGGCGACACGAGCTGATCGCGGCGCTGGAGGAACGCATCAACGACAACGGCTCGTGGACGGGCGACAAGCGCTGGTACGAGAACATTCCCGAGCTGGCGACGACCTACTCGGTGCTCGCCCTGCAGGAGGCGATGAAGAAGTAGCCATTCGTCGATGAGCAATCAGCGTTCCTGAACTCGCGGCCTCAGGGACACGATCAGGAGACCCGCCGGGCGTTCCGGCGGGTCTCTTTGTCTGTGGAGGGTGCGGCGGTTCTTCCTTGAAGATCGCCCCGGCACGGGTAAGCTGGATGCTTCCCTCAAAACTTCCAGGAGACATGCAATGGACATCAGGCCGTTCCACGGATGGAGATATAACCCCGATTCCGGCAAGCTGAGCGATCGCATCGCGCCGCCGTACGACGTTCTGTCCGCCGAGGACAGAGACAATCTGCTCGCGGCCAGCGAAGAGAACATCGTCGCGGTGGACCTGCCCCACGTACCGCCCAAAGAGGTCGGCCCGGAGAGCGCCTACGAGCAGGCCGCCCAGCGACTGAAACAGTGGCAGCGCAAGGGCGTGATGGTGCAGGACACCCAGCCGGCGATTTACGTCTACGAGCAGACCTACGAGTGGGCGGGCAAGACTCACACCCGCCGGGCGATGCTCTGCGGCGTGCGGGCGACCGAGTTCGGCGAAGACATCATGCCCCACGAGCACACCTTTGCCGGCCCGAAGGCCGACCGCCTCAAGCTCACCGAGCACACCGGCTGTCAGCTCTCGCCGATTTTCGGGTTCTATAAGGATCCGCAGGGCGCCGTGGACGAGACGCTGGCGAAGGTCACCAGCGGCGAACCGTCCGCCCAGGGACAGCTCAACGGCGTGGAAGAGAAAATGTGGGTCGTGGACGACGCCGACCTCATCGCTCACGTGGCTGCGACGTTGTGCGGGGTCAAGGCGTACATCGCCGACGGGCATCACCGGTACACCACGGCCATGAATTACGCCAGGTCGCTGCGGGACCAGGGCAAAATTGATGACTCCCACGAGGCAAACTTCGTGATGTTCGCGCTGGTCTCCGACCAGGACGAAGGCCTCATCATTCTGCCCACGCACCGGGTCATCTCGGGCCTGGGCGAGGGCTTCTCGATGGAGGCGTTCCTGGACAAGGCCGGCGAATACTTCGAGCTGACCACCAAGGACGCCCCGGCCGGTGCGATCACCGATGCCGACGCGTTCCTTTCGGAATTTGGCCCGCACGCGATGGCGTTTGTCGGCGGCGACGGGACGGTGCACGTCGGCGTGCTCAAGGACGTCGAAAGCATGAAGACCCTGGCGCCCGACGAGTGCGAGGCGTGGCGCGAGCTGGACGTGGCGATCCTGCATCGCCTGGTCATCGAGACGCTGCTGGCCGACTGGACCGACGGCGAACCGGAGATCGAATACACCCCCGACGGCGAACGGGCCCGCCAGGCGGCCGAGTCCGGCGAGGCGCAACTGTCGGTGATCGTCCGCGGGACGCCGCTGGAGGCCGTCTCCGCCATCGCCGACGCCGAGGCTTCCATGCCCCACAAGAGCACGTACTTCTACCCGAAGTTGGCGACGGGCATGGTGATCAAACCGCTGAACCTGTAGCTCCGCTGCGTGCTTCAGCGTGCGGGCAGGCGATTGTCGCGACCGTTTGGAAGAACCTGGTGGCCGTCCTATACTGGCGAAGAACGCCCGCCCGTTTCGCACAAGGAGCATTCCATGCTGGAGCACGTTCGAGCACTGGCTGATGAGATAGGACCCCGGCCGACCGGTTCGCCCGGCGAGGAGAGGGCGGCTGCCTACATCGCCGAGCAGTTTCACGACGCCGGGCTGGTGGACGTCGCCATCGAGCCGGTCGACGTGGTGGGCTTCGATTACTCCACCTGCCACCTGAGCTGTCCGGACCTCGATCCGTCGCTGAAACTCGCCTCCCATCCGGGGCGGTTCAGCGGCTCTACCGACGGACTCATCGAGCTTCCGCTGAGCTACGTTGACACGCTGGATGACCTCACCAGGGAGCACGCCGGAGCGGCGGTGGCGTTCTGGGCGGGAATGTCGGCCGAGCAGTACAGCCGAGCGGTGGACCTGGACGTCGCGGCGCTGTTGCTGATTCCGGCGATCGATCCGCCCGCGCACCACACCCGGCAGATGGCACATCCGTTCCGATTCTCCACCCCGTTCGACGTGCTGAAGGTGCCCAGGCGTCTGGCGATGGTGTCCGTTGCGTACTGGGACATCTCGCGGGCGCTGCAGGCCGGCGCGTCGCGCGTGGAATTGGAGGTCGACGGCGAAACGAAGATCAGGACGGGGCACAACGTCACGGGGCGACTGGTGGGCGAGGACGGCGCGCGGCGCGTGGTGATCTGCGCGCACCATGACACGGTGGCCGGCTCGCCGGGCGCCGGCGACAACGCTGCCGGCGTGGCGGTGATGATCGAGCTGGCGCGACGACTGGTGACCGATCGCCCCGGTCTGCACGTGGATTTCGTGAGTTTCACGGCCGAGGAGGTCGGCTACCTGGGCGCTCACGCGTACACGCGAGACCATGCGGGGGACTTGGCCGGGGCGGACCTGGTGCTTTACGTGGACGGGCAGGGCGACCGGGTCGGCAGGACGATTTACCACGTGACCGGCGATGAAGCGCTGGAGACCTTTACCCGCCGCGTGGTGGGTGATCTGAACCAGCCCGCAGAAGTACGCCCATACGTGGGCGGGCTGGATCACTCGGTGCTGATGTCAGCCCACCGCATGCCCGGCGTGTGGATGCAGAGGCCGCCGCAGCTGTTCTGGCATACGCGATACGACCGGACCGACACGCTGGACGAACGGCCGATGCGCGAAGGGGTGGACATCTACGCCGAAATCGTGCGGCGGGTCGCCAGCGTACCCGGCGAGCCGTTCGCCCCGAAGCTCTCCGAGAAGCAACTGGAGGGCATGAAGGACTACGCCCGCTGCTGCCACCCCGCCCTGGCGGAATGGCTGGAACGGGCGTAAGCTCAGGGAGGGTCAGGGTAACCGCACCTAAAAGTCAGAAGGTTTTCCTTGTCGTCGCGGCAATTCCGGTCTATCATACATACACAATCGGCGGGGCGTATTGACGTCCACCAGAATCGCCGATTCATGTCTATCGACTCGTAGTAGCTGGAATACGTATGGCACGCAGTTCACATGTCGCCGAGCGTTGTAGCGACGGTTCACGTCAACCGTTGCATTTCATTTCTATCTTTCTTCTGATGGTTTCTGGTGGAGGCATTTCTGATGGCAAAGGGCACAGTGAAGTGGTTTAACGACGCGAAAGGTTTCGGATTCCTGCGCACCGAAGAGACGGATCAGGACATCTTCGTGCATCACACCGCGATCGTCGCCGAAGGGTTCAGAACGTTGAACCAGGGCGAGGAAGTGGAATTCGAGATGATTGAGAGTGCAAAAGGTTACAAGGCGGAGAAGGTCTTCCGAGACCAGGCCTGACTCGCTCGCTTCAGGCGGGGTGGCCGCTGAGAGGCGGGCGCTCCGCTGACAAACAGGGAACACGCGCAGAGACGGCGCGGTGCAGCAGCGGGGATGATCCTGCGGCTGCACCGCACCGGTTGCGCGGGGTATGCGTTACTCAGTCTCGTGAATCGCCAGTCGATTGAGCCCGGCCATGATGGCCCGGACGGCGGCCTGGTCGATGTTCGTATCGCCCCCCACGCCCCAATAGACCCGCCCGTCGGGCAGTTCCAGCGGGACATACGCCATCGCGCGGGCATCGGCGCCTTTGCCGACGGCCTGTTCGTGGTAGTCTTCCACGTTGAACTCGTGGGGTACGAGCTTCCGGACGGCCGAGACGAACGCGCTGACCGGACCGTTTCCATCGGCGGTGGCGACTTTCTCCTGGCCGTTGACGCGCAGGCGGACCTCGCCGTGAATGGTCGTGGGGTCCGCATCGTCCGGGCGAGGCCAGTAGCCCACCAGTTCGTACGGCCCCGCCGGTGCCATGAACTCCTTGCCGAACGCCTGGTGGACCTCTTCGCTGGTCACCTCGCGCCCGAGGTGTTCGGAGAGTTGTTGGACGCAGCGTCCGATCTCCGGGTGCATGGGCTTGGGAGTCTGGAGGCCGAACTCCGTTTCCAGCACCCAGGCGATTCCGCCTTTTCCGCTCTGGGAGTTGATGCGGATGAGGCCTTTGTATTCGCGTCCGAGGTCGACCGGGTCGACGTGCATGTAGGGGACCTTCCACCGGGCCCCGAATGTCTCGGGGGCCTCCTCAAGTCGCGAGATGCCCTTGCGGATGGCGTCCTGGTGCGAGCCCGAGAAGGCGGTGAATACGTACTCGCCGGAATACGGCTGGCGGTAGTAGATCTCCATGTTCGTGAGTGTCTCGACGCGTCGGGCGATGTCCTGGAGGTTGGAGAAGTCCAGTCCGGTGTCGATCCCTCGGGAGAAGAGGTTGTTCGCGACGATCACGAGGTCCACGTTTCCGCTGCGCTCACCGTGACCGAACAGGGCGCCCTCCACGCGATCGGCGCCGGCCAGCAGGGCCATCTCGGAGGCCGCCACCGCCATGCCCTGGTCGTTGTGGCCGTGGACGGAAATCCGGATGCTCCGGCGCTGGGGGAACTCGCGGCCGAACTTCTCGATCATGTCGGCGTACTGGTTGGGCGGGCGTCGTTCGACGGTTGCCGGCAGGTTGAAGATCAGGGGTTTCTCGGGCGTGGCTTTGCCCCAGGTCTCGAACACGGCGTTGCACAGTTCCAGCGAGAAGTCCAGGTCCGTGTCGGTGAACTCCTCGGGCGAGAACTCGAAGCGGATGTCCGAATCGCCGGCGGCGTCGGCCAACTCGCGGATCTGCTTGACCGAGCGGACCGCCATCTCGATGGTCTCGGCGCCGGAGAGGTTGAAGACCTTGTCGCGATGCAGGCGTGAGGCGGCGACGTAGGCATGCACGATCGCACGCGGCGCGCCGGCGAGCGACTCGAAGGTCCGCTCGATGAGATGAGGGCGACATTGCGTGAGGCCCATGATGAACGTCCCCTCGGGGACGTGGCCTTCGTCGGTGAGGCGCCGGGTGAAATCGAAATCGTCCTGCGACGCCGAGGGAAACGCGACCTCGATGTTCTTAAAGCCGATCTCGCAGAGCATCTGGAAGTATTCCAGCTTCTGGTCCGGACTCAGCGGATTGGGCAAGGCCTGGTTGCCGTCGCGCAGGTCCACGCTGCACCACTCGGGGCTGGTGGTGAGAGTTCGGCCGGGCCATTGGCGGTCGGGAAGGTCGATCGGCTCGGGCGGTGCGTATTTGGGGGTATTCCGTTGCGTTGACACGTTTTGCTCCTTGTTGGGTCTACCTGTTCTCTCGTGCGATCGGTCCAGCGGAGATCAGCATTTTCCCGCTCGACCGGAGGGGGGTCTGTCTCGGCCCGCCCGAACGTACACCACGTCCGGCGGGCCCGGGTAGCGCCAGAAGCACCCGGCCCGCTGGGCCAAACCGCCTCGATCTCAGGTTATCTCGTAAAATTGTCATCGTTTCCGGTCCATAGAAAAAGCCCCGTCAATCCGGTAGGATCGCGGGGCGTTGGGGAATCACCCGAAGGTCCGCGATCCGTCAGCGCAGCAGAAGCCCGGCAAGTAGATCTACGCTCAGGCTGTCTCGGTGACGGATCATGGAATCGTTGCTCTTGGATTATATTATCGCCCCCGCGAGGGGCGAAGCAAGGCCAATTCCGTTTGAAATTCGCCGAGTCCCCGCCCGGGACAGATCGCCCCAGCCGAGCGGACAGTTCTGCCGACTTTGTTTTCCCGGAGCTTGCAGCCGTCGGGCGGGGGTCATATCATAGTCCAATTCACCAAGGACGAAAACCGCCGGCCCAGTCCAGGGAGGACGCATGAACGACAAGATCATCGCCGAGGGCATCACGTTTGACGACGTGCTGCTCGTGCCCGATTACTCCACCGTCAACCCCTCCGAGGTCGAACTCTCCACGCAGTTGACCCCGAAGATCCGCCTGAACATCCCGGTCGTCTCGGCGCCGATGGATACCGTCACCGAAGGCGCGTTGGCGATCGCGCTGGCCGAGGAGGGCGGAGTGGGCTTCATCCACCGCAACCTCTCGAAGGAAGCCCAGGCGCTGGAGGTCGAGAAGGTCAAACGCAGTGAAAACGGGATCATCACCGACCCGAAAACCCTCGGCCCCGAGGAAAGTACCGCCACCGCCCGGATGCTGATGTCCGAGAACAAAATCTCCGGCGTTCCGATCGTCGAAGGCGACGGGAAGCTGGTGGGCATCATCACCCGGCGGGACATGAAATTCCTCCAGGGCGATACGGTGATCCGCGACGTGATGACCTGCGAGAACCTCATTACCGCCCCGCCCACCACGTCGTTGGACGAGGCCGAGAAAATTCTCAACCGCGCCAAGGTCGAGAAGCTCCTGCTGGCCGATGACGCCGGCCGACTGGCCGGGCTGATTACCATGCGGGACGTGGACAAAATGCAGGACAACCCCCGCAGTTGCAAGGACGAGCGGGGGCGGCTGCGCGTGGGGGGCGCCGTCGGTGTGCTGGACTACGATCGCGTGGATATGCTCGTGGACCGCGATGTGGACGTGATCTGCGTGGACACCTCGCATGGCCATAAGGAAATCGTCCTGGAGACGGTCCGGCAGATCAAGTCGGCTTACGACATCGAGGTGGTCGCGGGGAACATTGCCACCGCCCAGGCGGCGGAGGACCTCATCAAGGCCGGCGCCGATTGCCTTCGCGTGGGCATCGGGCCCGGGGCGATCTGCACCACGCGGATCGTGGCG
The DNA here is from genome assembly GCA_964646915.1 of uncultured Planctomycetaceae bacterium. GTDB lineage: Bacteria > Planctomycetota > Phycisphaerae > SM23-33 > SM23-33 > CAZFPT01. The sequence goes on from CAZYIH010000018.1 coordinate 10,745, forward strand.
GGCGTCGGCGTTCCGCAGGTCACCGCGATCATGGAATGCACGCGGGTGGGGGCAGCCAACGGCGTGCCGGTGATGGCCGACGGGGGCGTACGACACAGCGGCGACATCGCCAAAGCACTGGCCGCCGGCGCGAACGCCGTGATGATGGGCAGCCTGTTTGCCGGGCTCGACGAATCGCCGGGCGAGTTGATCATCTACCGGGGCAGACGCTTCAAAAGCTATCGCGGGATGGGGTCGATGGACGCCATGCTCGCCGGGTCGGCCGACCGATACAACCAGGACGCCAAAGACTACCGGAAGCTCGTGCCCGAAGGGGTGGAAGGGCGGGTGCCCTATCGCGGCACGCTGGAAGACTTCGTCCATCAGCTCTGCGGAGGCCTGCGCAGCGGAATGGACCACTGCGGCTCGCAGACGGTCGACGAGTTCCGCACCAAGGCGAAATTCCTGCGGGTCTCCTCGGCGTCGCTGGTGGAATCGCATCCGCACGATATCAGCATTACCCGCGAGGCCCCGAACTACTTCGGCATCGCCGGCAGCAGTCAGGACGAGTAACAACCGTCTCCCGCGGCGATATCATTCTCCGGCGGAGACCAGATCGAAAGGAAGCGACAATGACCGGTTCGTTGACCAAGGCATGGGTTGGTGTGCTGCTGGCGGGTCTGCTGGCAGCGGGCGGATGTGCACAATGGGAGCAAACCCCAGGCCGATCGCGCGAGCTGGGGAGCGTGAGCATGCCCCGTGCGTTCGCGGCCTCGCGAGAGGTGCTCAGCGCGCACTTCCCGATCGCCGAGGCCGACCCGGTCACAAGGACGATCAAGACGCGCCCCAAGTCCGTGGAGGCCCCGGCCGAGAGACTGATGGGAAGGTCCGAGGCCCGTCAGGTCGGCACGCTTCGTCTGCGCGAAGAAGAGGGGCAGGTGGTCGCGCATCTGTCCATCGCACAGCAGCGTAAGGGCGGACAGTCCGTCCGGAACCGCGTGCTCGACGAGGAAAACTACAGCGGCCGACCCCGAACCCCCGCACATACCGGCGGTGCCATCGAACCATCGCAGAACGACGACTGGCAGGTCTACGGCTACGACCACCGCCTCGAATCGGTGATTCTCGCCGAGATCTACCGCACGCTGCATGCGTCGTCGAGTCCATCTGCTCCGTAAGGCGTTATTCCAAGGGGGTTGAAGAGCGGCGGCCGGGCGCTGGGCTCGCACCGGCCGACTGCGCCGCAAGAGCCTTGCTTCGGTGGGATCGCCCCCGCGACCTGGTGGCGCAAAGCGCGCCCCGCCAGAGAACGAACCGTTTCAGCGATCCCTGCTTTTGGCGATACGCATCGCGTGCTTATTACCGATTGCGCAGAAGGGACTTTCAGAATGCGTAAAAGTTCTGCAAATCCATGGATTGTATGTGGCAATAGTGCCAATACTCCTTATACTGGAGTTGCGTCAGAAGGAAATTGGTACTGTGTGCTCAGCCGGGCGCCCATATCCGGTCCGGTTCGCTGCGGGGCGAGTGGAGATGGCCTGTGTTTGAGTATTCCGTCATGTCCTGCGGGGGGCCGCGATGACCGCGCCCGATATGCGTCATTGGTCAGCTCTGCCCGAAGGGGGCGTCTCTGCCATGCAGGATGAGATTCTCAGCCAGTTGCACGATTACGTGATCATCACGGATCCGCAGGGGCGGATTCTTTTCGTCTCGCCGCAGTTGCTTCAACTGGGCTCGCGTCGGCAGGAGGACGTGATCGGCCAGCCCTTCACGAAGCTCTTCATGGCCCGCTACGGAGCCGATCAGCCGCCCGAGGAGATTCTCCAGGCCACGCTCGATGGCGGCTGGCAGGGCGTGATCGAGACGTTGGTCGATCCGGACGCCCCGCACATCCTGGATGCCCGAAGTTTCCCGATACGCGACACTTCCGGGGAGATCATCGCGATGATGGGCATCGCCGAGGACCGCACTTTCCGCCATGAGGTGCTCGATGAGCTTTCGCGTCGGGAGCAGCAGATGCGATTCACCTTCGACGACGCCCCCATCGGGGCTGCCGTCATCGGCCTCGATGGCAGGGCCATCCGGGTCAACAGCGAACTGTGCCGCATGACCGGGTACACGCGTGAGGAGATGGAGGGCAAGTCCTTCCAGGATCTCACGCACCCCGACGACGTGGACATGACACGCGCCCAGTATGACCAGCTCATTCAGGGCAAGCTGGACCAGTACCAGATGGATAAACGGTACGTCTGCAAGGACGGCAGCGGCTTGTGGGTGAGCCTTTCGGTGCGTCTGGTGCGCGATCGCGATGGCCAGCCCCTTTACGCCCTGGCGATGATGGAGGATATCAGCGACCGCCGCGAAGCCCAGGCTGCCCTTCGCAAGCAGGAAGCCCAGATGCGCAACGCCACCAAGATGGAGGCCATCGGCCGATTGGCCGGCGGAATCGCGCACGACTTCAACAATCAGTTGACGGTGGTGAAGGGCTACGCCGAAATGCTGCTGCGGGAGCTGGATCCGGACGGCTCGCAGCACGAGTCGGTGGAGGAGATTCGCGCTGCCGCCCAGCGCGCCGCTGACCTGACCAACCAACTGCTGGTGTTCGGACGCAAGCGGGCTCTTCGCGCGGAGATGCTGGACCTCAACCAGGTCCTCCGCGAGATGGGCGGGCCGCTGGCGAGAATGCTCGGAGAGGACATCGAGCTGAGCACGATCGTCGATCCTGATCTCGGTGCGGTCAAGGTGGACCGCGCGCAGCTGCAGCAGATGATCGTGAACCTGGTGGTCAACGCCCGTGACGCGATGGACCCGCCCGGGCGGATTACCATCGAGACAGCCAACGTGTCGATTGCACAGCACCAGTTCGCCGAATGCCCTTTGCTGTCGGCCGGTCCGTACGTGATGCTCTCGGTCGCCGATACCGGGGAAGGCATGGACGAGGAGACCCGCCGGAACGTCTTCGAACCGTTTTACACCACCAAGCCCCAGGGCGAGGGCACGGGGCTCGGGCTGGCGATGGTTTACGGGCTGGTCCAGTCCAGTGGCGGCCACGTGGAGGTGGAAAGCAACCCCGGAGAGGGATCCGTCTTCCGGGTGTACCTGCCCACCGTGCGGGTCGGCGAGCAAGCCGGCACTCCCGCGGAGGCACCCCCAAAGACGTCGGGCGACGGGCGGACGGTGCTGCTGGTCGAAGACGAGGAAACCGTCCGTCACGTGCTGGTTCGCGAGCTTCGCATGGCCGGCTACACCGTGCTGGAGGCCGCCGACGCCCGCGAGGCCATCCCGCTGGGCGAACACTACACCGAGCCGATCGATCTGCTGGTGACCGACGTGGTCATGCCCGGAATGAAAGGTCCGCAACTGGCGGAGAAACTCCTGCACGTCCGCCCGCGGATGCAGGTGCTGTTCATCTCAGGCTATTCCGAGCCGATCACGCTGGACGACAACCGGCAGGTGAATCTGCTTCGCAAGCCTTTCAGCCCGGCCGAGCTTACCGAAGCCGTCCGCGACGCGCTGGGACATCATCAATCCGCTCAATAGGTCCTGCACCAGCCCTGTCTGAGCGGCCTGCACAACATCCGGCGGGTCGAGCGGGTCGGGGAAATCCCCACGCTGGGCACGGGCAAGACCGACTACCGCGCGCTGCAGCGACGGTTGTGATTCGGCCGATCAGTTCTTCAGCAGGATCTCGCGCGTCATCAGCAGGGCCGAGATGCTGTGCTGCACGAAGTCGATCCGGATTTCCGGATCGGTCAGGGAGGCGGTGAATCCTCCCAGACTCACTTGCGGGCGGGCGTGGAACATCGCTTCTTCGGGCATGACCTGTCCCTGGAGGACGAACCGCACGCCTCGCAGCAGCGTTTCGCGGTAGGGTTCGGTCAGGTCGTCTCGGCCTTGGCGGTCGGCCAGGAACCAGGTGGCGGCGAGTCCTTCCATGCGTGTCGCGGTGGGCGTGATTCGCGGGGGAATGTAGAAGCTCCCCACCCAGTCGCGACGGCCGGGTTCGGGCCGGCGGCGTTGTTCCTTGACGATCGCTTCGGTCGCCATCGCGTGGGCGTGCCTGGCCAGCGGGTCGCTGCCGGTTGCGGCGTGGATCTCATTCAGTGCGTAAAGCAACCAATGGTCCGCCCAGTAGGCCTTTCCCTGTTGCGATTTCACCTGCCAGAGGGCGGCCTTGCGGGCGGATTCCAGCCAGTCGCCCTTCGGGTCGAGCTCGTGCAGCCGCATGAGGGCGAGAATGGCCTCGCCGGGGTAGTACGCCATTTTCCTGTTCACCCGTCGCCCGTTGGGCCAGGTCATGTAGTGCGTGTGCAGTTCGCCGGTGTCGGGGTCCTGCACGCTCTGGATCCATCGCCCCAGTTGGTGGAGCGTTTCGAGGGGTTGGCGGTCGTGAGTGGCGCTGACGTACCGGGCGATGGCGATTCCCGCCAGGCCTACTCCCCCGAGCTTCACGACGTTGTCTTCCACGACGACCGCTCGCTTCCGCACGGTGTCCTTGGCGGGGTGCACGTGAGCCAGCAGAAACTGCAGGGCCCGCTGGGCGGCGGCGAGCAGTTCCTTATCGCCCGTCACCTCGTAGAGTTGCATCATGGCGTAAATCGTGCCGGCGTGTCGGGGCAGGTTGTAGATGCGTTTCTCGCCGTTGGTGGCCGGGTAGTAGTGGTACACGAACTGGCCGCTGGGCTTGACCATTCGCGTGAGATACTTCCCGGCCTGCACGGCCCGGGCGAGCAGGCCGGCGGGCGTGAGCGGGCCCGTGAGTCTATGGCCGCGGTAAAGCTCAACCACCTCTCTGCCGTCGGTGAAGGTCGCGTCCGTTCGGAATTGGAAGCGGATCTTCGAGTGGTCGTTCCTCTCGGCGGAGAACCCATCGGCGCGGGCACGCCAGGGACGCTGCCGAAGGAATTCCTGCAGCGTGAAGGGGTTCAGAGCATTGCCGCCGGTCAGGAGCTTGTCGCGCATGATCTCGATCGGCAGCAGGGCCATGCCGTAATCCCTCGTCGTGCCCAGCCCCCACAGCGACCCGTCGCGGTCCAGCGGGTGGGTGAGCGTCTCGTCGGTGATCTCGTCGATGCGATGGACCTCCTGCACCACGTCCAGCCGCAACCATCGCGGGCGGATCGTATCGGGCAGGATCTCGCGCGCCTGGACGGCGGCGTGTTCGATGGCCGGGACCACCCCTCGGCCGGTTCCGATCAACACGCGGGCGGTCTTGACGCCGTCGCTGACGGAGATGAGCACCACCCTCGGCTGACGGTCCTGCTGGAGTGCGTCGGGCAGGTCCGGGGTGAGCCCCAGCAGGCCGGTCCGGGCGGCGGCGTAGTTGGTCAGCGCCCGTCGGGATGGCGGCGTCAGTGGAAGGGGGGTGGTGACGTCGCCCAGCCAGGGGCGCGTGTCGTCGGCGTCTGTGGCAGACCGGTTGGCGTCGTCCAGCGGCGGGGGTGCGGGGGTCTCGTCGCGGCAGGCGGCAGGGCTCATCAGCAGCGCGGCCAGGAGGATGTAAGCAAGGCGACCGATGCAACGGCCGGTCCGGGTCGGGGGTGTGAAGATTGGTGTGGTTCTCATTTCGGGTGGATTGTACAGCGGGGGCCGATCGAATCCCAGCGCCGCCGCGCGACAGATCCGCGCGGGAGTTTTGGCTTCACCTTGACAACGTTAGCGCCCGACCGACTATAATGCGGCATCGACGGTTGATCCGGGTTCGATTTCGCCCGCGGGGCGCACGGGTCGACCGATACCATCCGCACAGACAAGAGAGTTCAGTCCGCGCAACATGAAACCGTTCGTACTCCTGAAGGACCCGACACAGTACAAGGCAGAAGAAGTGGACCTCGTCAACGACGAGGCGGCAAGGAATTACTGGCTGGACCACTTCGAGCGTCACTTCGAACAATGCATGATCCACGCGGCCGACGAGTACGGCAAAAACGCCGGCACGCAGATCGAGACGGCCCAGAAGGAGTTCGCCGACCGCATGGAAGCCCTGCGGACGGATCCGACCTCCCTGGAAAGTGGCGATCTGACGGTCATCACTCTCGATCGTCTGCGCGAGGAGATCCTCAGGCAGCACGGTCTGCGCGATCCGTATCGCAAGCTTAAACATCGCCTGAACCAGGAAGCGGCCGAGCTGTTCCCGCAGGTCTGCCGCAAGCTCCACGCGATGGCGCCCGAGGACCGCTACCTGCATCTGATCGAGTCGGTCTTCGCGGGCAATCGCCACGATCTGGGCAGCGAGAACACCATGCACCTGACCGGCAGCCCGGCGGAATTTCTCGAACAGATCGAGAACATGCCCGACCGCCCGTGGCTGGTGGACGATTTCGAGATCCTTCTGGACGACTTCCTCGCCGCCCCGCCGATGTGGACCAAGGCGATTCTCTGTGTGGACAACGCCGGGGCCGACTTCGTGCTGGGGATGATGACCCTCGCGCGGGAAATGGCCCTGCGCGGAACGAGCATCGTGCTGGCGGCGAATGAGGAACCGGCCCTGAACGACATGACGGTCGATGAGACCGTCGAAGTCGTCGAGACCCTCGCCGTGAAAGACCCCGAGCTCGAAGCGCTCATCCAGGGCGGCATGTTCGAGGTGGTCTCCACCGGAAGCACCATCCCGCTGCTGGACCTCTCCAGCGTATCCGACGAGTTCAACGCCGCCTCCGAAGAAGCGGACCTGGTGGTGCTCGAGGGCATGGGGCGGTCGATCGAGACCAACTACAACGCCGAGTTCGTGTGCGACTCGCTGCGCTTGGCGCTGATCAAGAGCGAGCACGTCGCCGAGCGGTTGGGTGGGAAAACCTTCGACTGCGTCTGCAAGTACGTCCCGATCGACAACCCGGCCGAGGACGAGGACAAGGGCGCCGAGGGCATCGAGGTCACCAGCGAGTAATGACGGCCGAACTGTCCGTTCGCGACCTGGGACGGGCACCCTACGCCGAGACCCTCGCCCTGCAGAAACGCCTGCTGGGCGAGGTCCGCGACGCCGAGGAGGAACGGGCCCACCTGCTGCTGGTGGAGCACGATCCGCCCGTGGTGACGTTCGGGACCTCCGCCGCCGAAGCGAACCTGCTGGCCGATGAAGCGCAGCTCGCCCGCGAAGGCATCGAGACCCACCGCATCCGGCGAGGCGGCGACGTAACCTACCATGGCCCGGGGCAACTGGTCGCCTACCCCATCCTCCGCGTCGACCTCCACGGCCGAGATGTTCACGCCTACCTCCGCAGCCTCGAACAGGTCGTGATCCGCACGTTGGAGCAACTGGGAATTTCCGCTCGGCGCGTCGAAGGGCTCACCGGTGTGTGGGTGGGCGACGAGAACCCGCGCAAGGTGGCTGCCATCGGCGTGGGCGTCAAGCGGTGGGTGTCCTATCACGGATTGGCGCTGAACGTTCAGCCGAACATGCGACACTTCGGACTCATCGTGCCGTGCGGCATTTCGGATCGCCCGGTCACCAGCGTTGCCGAGCTGCTTGGGACGGACGTGAGCGTTTCGCGGGTGAAACCGATTCTGGTAGACTCGCTTTGCCGGGAGTTCGGATTCGACCTGCGCTGGGAGAAAGATGCTTCATGACGACGCGCGACGAGAAACCCGCCAAACGCCGACGCCGCTTGCCGGACTGGCTGAAGCGTCGGCTGCCCGCTGCCGGGCGCACCGACGAAATTCGCCAACTGCTCGACGGGCTGCACCTCGCGACAGTCTGCGATGGGGCGCACTGCCCCAACCGCGGCGAATGCTACGCCCGCGGGACCGCGACGTTCATGATTCTCGGCGAGACCTGCACGCGCAACTGCCGCTTCTGCGCGGTGGACTCGCGCGACCCGGGCCCGCCGCGGGCGGATGAGCCTGCCGACGTCGCCGAGGCCGCCGGCCGCATGGGTCTCTCGTACGTGGTGGTCACGTCCGTCACGCGCGACGACTTGCCCGACGGCGGGGCCGGGCATTTCGCCGCGACGATTCAGGCGATCCGCCGGCGGTTGCCCGAAGCGCGCGTGGAAGTGCTTACGCCGGATTTCCAGGGCGACGAGGCAGCCATCCGGACGGTGCTGCGGGCAGCGCCTGACGTGTTCAATCACAACGTCGAGACGGTCCCGTCGCTGTATGGCAACGTTCGGCCGCAGGCGGATTACCGCCAGTCGCTGGACGTATTGGCCGCTGCCGGGCGGATCGCGAGCGAGCTGGGCAAACGCATCTTCACCAAGAGCGGGCTGATGGTCGGCCTCGGCGAGACGCGCGAGGAGATCCGCCAGGTGCTGGGCGACCTGCGGGCCGCCGAATGCGATATTCTCACGGTGGGGCAGTACCTCGCCCCGTCCGAGGCGCACTATCCGGTCGAGCGGTTCGTTCCGCCTGAGGAGTTCGCGGAAATCGAGGCCGAGGCGCTGGAAATGGGCTTCCGGGCCGTGGCCGCAGGGCCGTTCGTGCGGAGCAGTTACCGCGCCGATGAAGTGTTCGAGCAGGGCGAAGGCTGAGTCCCCTCGAACGGGGTGCGGTCATCGATATTGTCTGTTGTTGGGTTGGAAGTTGGGGTGGTTCTTGGGCGGCGTAATGGAACCATGCGTGGCGGCCTTCTGGGGCTGGATGCTTTCTTTGAAATGCTCCAGGACCGCTTCGATGCGCGCCCGCACTTCCGGATCGCGCGAGCTGTGGAAGGACCTTCTCAGCAGGGGGACGATAACCTTGTTCATCGCTTTGAGCTTGGCGGTCGCTTCCTGGCGTTTCTGGCGTTTCTGATGGCCGAGCTGGGCGATCCACCTGACGGCATCCTGCTCCATGTCGGCCGGCGCGGTCATCCGGGCCCGCTTGAGATGGTCGCACTCATTGGCGTCCACCTCGATTCGGCTGTCCTTGCCCATCCGTATGACGATGGTCCTCGTCCGCAGGAGCCCCTTCTTCACGCCGTCATTCCACGTCGTCAGCGAGACGGGGTCGTTCGGCGACGCGCGGAACTTCAGCTCCTTGATGACGGCCACGTCAAACGTCCGCGATGCGCCGTCGATGTCCAGTTCGATCCGGTCATTGCCCAGCGTGCCGCTCAGGACGGTCTGCTTCTGGTTGCCCACCACCGCATCGAGAGTCTTGCGGAGCGTCAGCGTCGCGTTGGCGGTGCGCTCAGGCTGCTCGTTGGTGTGGATGATTTTGGAAATACGCGAGACCGGCACGGCCCCGTTGCCGTCAAACGCCAAGGCCGGTCGAAGTCCGTCCGTGGCGAGCTGGCCGGCCAGCGTGGACCCGCTCAGGAAACTCACCGTGACCTGGTTGGCGTCGTTCGGATCGAATGTCACCTCGTGCACGTCGGCAATTCGGACATCAATCTTCCCCAGCTGCCAGCGAACCGGGAGGGTCATGGTCTTGGGTTCCACCGGCAGACGGATGCCGCTGCGAAGGACCATGCGCGGGGGTTTGTGCTCGACGAAGTCGGGGCGGGTCTTGGAGATGCGGTAGCTCCACTGGGCCACGTGCGTGACGGGAACCTCCAGCTTCGCGGTGCCCATCGATATGCCGACCTTCTGTCCGTCCAGCGTGCCGTGCAGCAGGTGCCCGCCGCGAAGCAGGACCTTCATGACGCCGTTGGGATCGGGCGTGTCGTTCGCGTTGGTCATGACGGCCATCCCGATCACGTCCTCGGAGGGCAGGCGGATGCGCCCGAACCCGGTTGTCAGCAGGAACTCGCCGGGCTCGATGTCTCCGAAGATCGGGTCGCCGTTGGCCAGGAAAATCCGGTCGGTCGAGTCGCTGCGAAGCAGGTAGATGTCTGCGTATCCGCTGAGTCGCCCGAAGTTGACGATTTTCCGGCGGATCTCGGGGTTGAGGTCCCGCAGGTGCTTCCACGCCCGGAAGCTCTTGAGGCGCCGCAGAAGCTTGGCCTTATCGTTTCCCTGCGACTGGAACGTGCAGATCAGGCGGTAGTCATTGGCCGGGATGGTGACCGTGTGTTGCACGTTGAGGCTGCTGGAGTTGTCACTGTGCTGTACGGAGATCTGCGACTTGCCTCGGTTGTCGCCGATGACGTGCATGATGGATGGGGTATTGTTGCGATATTGCTGGGTACTGATGAAGCCCTTCTCACCCTTCTTCCACGAGCTGTCTCCGTCCGGGGTCAACAGCGACTCCAGGGATCTGTAGAAATTGGAGTAGATCTTCACCTTCACGGTGACGGCCTTGTCGGTGGGATTGTGAAGAATCTCCAGCCATCGGGCCAGGGGGCGGTCTTTGTAGACCTTCGCGCGCCGGAAGACCTTCAGCCCCTTGCGGTAGCTTTGGCCGTACCGCTTGTGCGAGTAGCGATCGAAGATCTCCACTTCATCACCGGCTGCGTTTTTCCAGCCGTAGTTGTAGCAACGGACGTTGCCGTGATCGTTGATATTCGCGTGCATCCCGCCGCCGTAGGCCTGATTGGTCCCTCTATACACGGAAAGGTAGTCGTTCAGGTCCCACCGGAAACCGCCGCCGTCCTTGAGCGTATGGCTGAAACTGATCCTGCTCCCGGGCTTGATATGCAGGCCGCCCTTGCCGGTCAACTTCGCGGGGATATCCGGGCGGATGTAGTCGCCCGAGTCCCAGTTGATCTGCTGGGCGGACCCAGCCGAGGCGACCCAACCACAGACCAGTGCGATCACCATGCTCCGCCATCCGATTGTTCTGCCCGTCTTGCTCATCCCTGTCGTCCTTGCTTGCCGCGGCGAACCGGTTTTCCCTCGGGTCGCCATTGTACACGATGCATGGGCGGGGAGTCATCCCTCAGGCCCGGGCCTTCGGTGAGATAGACGCACGCGGGGGCGTTTCGTTCGCCTCAGAAGCGGAATCCGAGATAGTCCGCCGCCCGCCCGCTTCCCAGGCGGATCAGCGCCAAGAGCAGATAACCCGTTCCGTCGACGGCCTGGCAGCGGTTTCAGGCAGAGTTCATCCCGCCTCTTGGCGGCCGCGCGTGAGCGTCAGGGCGACGATCTCCCCGCGCGTGTTGAACCGCACCGGAATGCCCGAGCAGCCCGCCCCGAGGTTCGTCATGCCCGTCATCGCGCCGCGGTACCACAGGCCCCGGTAGTACTGTCGGCAGCGCTGCAGGTGGGTGATGATGGGGTATCCGCCCGGCAGGGCGACCTGTCCGCCATGCGTATGGCCGCAAAGGTAGAGATTCACACCGAACCGCTCGGCCTCGATGGCCAACTCGGGCGAGTGAATCAGTCCGAGCGTGAACCCGTCGGGGGCGGTTTCGAGGGCGTGGACCGCCTGATCGGTGTAGTAATAGTGGACGTCGTCGGTGCCGACCAGCGTGATCTGCTGCCGGTCGCGATGGAGCACGATGTGCTCGTTGATGAGCAGCCGAACGCCCATTTTCTCGATGGGAGCAGCCATATGGACGTCGTCGTGGTTGCCCAGCACCCCGTACATCCCCAATCGGGATCGCAGACCGTTTACCAGGCGTTCCATCGCCTCCAGGCAGGGACGGGTGGGCCCGTGGACTTCTCCGCGGTAGTCGCCGCCCAGCAGCACCAGGTCGAACGAGCGATTCCCGAGCATCGAGAGGATTTGCTCCTCGATGCCGGGCATCATGTCCAGGTGCAGGTCGGTGAGGTGCAGCACGGTCAGCCCGTCGAAGGCTTCGGGGAGGGTCGGCAGCACGAGCGTGCGTTCCGTGAGGCGGATGTCCCGGGCGTTGGAAACTCCCCGCCGATGCAGCCCGCTGAGACGCATGATCGCGTCGGCCGCCCGGACCGCCCCGCGCAGCAGCCACCAGTGGTGATGGCTTCGGTGCCCGAATCGGCGGGTCTTGATGTTCTCGGTTTCCATCCAGAAGCGATTGACCGCCCAGAGCAGGCGCGGAGAGATCTCCCTGCCGTCCTCGACGGTGGCGAGCAGATCGCGAAGGGTAGGTTCGGGCAAGTGCATGGTCCTCATTGGCGTATCGACCGAATCGGGCGTCGAGTTCAGTGTAGCTGCGGCTTTGCTCTGGCATCGGAGGATTGGCCCTCTACAATGCCACTTACCCGCCTGCCACGCGGCGGCGAGGTCCAGCAAATCCCATCGGAGCAGAGGAGCAGAATCGCATGAACATCGGAATCGTCGGATGCGGAAACATCTCGGGTATCTACTTCAAGAACGCCGCGAGCCTGCTGAACAACGTGCAGGTTACCTGCTGCAGCGACCTGATCGAAGAACGGGCCCGCGAGGTGGCCGATGAGCAGAACTGCCGTGCGTGCTCGACCGATGAACTGTTGGCCGACGACGACGTAGACATCGTGCTGAATCTGACGATTCCCAAAGCCCACCACGAGGTGGCGATGCGGGCCCTGCAGGCGGGCAAGCACGTGTACAACGAAAAACCCCTGGCCATGACGCGCCCGCAGGCGGCGGAGATGCTCGCATTGGCCGGCGAGAAGGGCCTTCGTGTCGGCTGCGCTCCGGACACGTTCCTGGGCGGCGGGTTGCAGACCTGTCGTGCCCTGATCGACGCCGGTGAGATCGGCACGCCCATCGGGGCGATGGCGTTTATGGGCTGTCCGGGCCATGAGAGCTGGCACCCGGCCCCGGAGTTCTACTACAAGCCCGGCGGCGGACCGGTGCTGGACATGGGCCCGTATTACGTGACGGCCTTGGTGGCGTTGCTGGGCGGGGTCAAGCGGGTGGCTGGGCTGGCGAAGGAAGGTCGCAGCCCGCGTGTGGTCGGGTCGGGTCCGCAGGAAGGTCAGCAGATCGACGTGGAGGTGGCCACCCACGTCACCGGCGTGATGGACTTCGCATCCGGGGCGGCGGCCACGCTGATCATGAGCTTCGACGTGTGGGGACACAACTGTCCGCGCATCGAAATCTACGGCAGCGAGGGGTCGCTGAGCTGTCCGGACCCGAACACCTTCGGCGGGCCGGTGAAGATCAAACGTGGCGGCGACGACTGGGAGGAAATTCAGATCGATCGTCCCTATACCGAGAACTCCCGCGGGCTGGGTGTGGCCGACATGGCGGCGGCGGCCGAGAGCGGCCGACCTCACCGCTGCAGCGGCGAACTGTCGGCCCATGTGCTGGACATCATGCTCGCGTTGCAGGAAACCGGCGATACCGGCGAGTACGCCACGCTGGAGACCGGCATCGCACGCCCGGCGGCCATGCCGGGGGACCTGCCCGAGGGTGACGTCGAGAAATAAGTCGGCCTGGGACACCAGCGCAGAAAAAAGCCCGGCGGCGCGGAAGCGTGGCCGGGCTTTTTTCAGATCCATGGCAGGGCGGCTTTTACAGCGTGAGGTTATCGCCGGTCTCGCCCGGGCCGAACACGTGGACCTTTTTCATGTCCAGGTTCAGGGTGATTTCCTGCTCGGGTTCGAGGTCCCGGCGGGCGTCGACGCGGGCCACCACGCGGCCATGCTGTCCGGTGGAGAGGTAGAGGTCCATTTTCTCACCCAGCGGCTCGGAGACGACGAGATTGGTCTTGATGCTGTTCTCGTCTCCGGCGAAGCGTCCTTCCGCGGTCAGGGCCATCGCCTCGGGACGGGCACCGAGAGTGACGTCCTTGCCGCCCCAGTCGCTGAGTTTCTCGGCGTGTTGGGGCAGAAGCTTCAGGCGGAAGCTCCCGCCGTCGAAGTAGGTCGCGCCGTTTTCGATGGCGATCTTGCCGTCGAAGAAGTTCATCGGCGGGGTCCCGATGAACCCGGCCACGAAGCGGTTGGTGGGGGTGTCGTACACCTCCAGGGGGCCGCCGCACTGCTGGATCCAGCCGTCCTTCATCACGACGATGCGGTCGCCGAGGGTCATGGCCTCTTCCTGGTCGTGCGTGACGTAGATGGTGGTGGTCTGCAGGCGGTGGTGGAGGTGCTTCAGCTCGGCCCGCATGGTGACGCGGAGCTTGGCGTCGAGGTTCGAGAGAGGCTCATCGAACAGGAACGCCTTGGGCTGACGGACAATGGCACGCCCGACGGCGACGCGCTGGCGCTGTCCGCCGGAGAGCGCCTTGGGCTTGCGGTCCAGCAGTTCGGTGATTTCGAGGATCTTGGCGGCGTCGCGGACGCGCTCGTCGATCTCGGCTTTGTTCATCTTGCGGAGTTTCAGCGCGAAGGCGAGGTTCTTGTACACCGTCATGTGAGGGTAGAGGGCGTAGTTCTGGAAGACCATCGCGATGTCGCGGTTCTTGGGGGGCACGTCGTTGACGATGCGATCGCCGATTTTCACCGTGCCTCCGGTAATTTCTTCCAGCCCGGCGACCATGCGAAGGGTGGTGCTCTTTCCGCATCCCGAGGGGCCGACCAGGACGATGAATTCCTCGTCGTGGATGTTCAAGTCGAAGTTCTTGACGGCCTGTACGCCGCCGGGATAGACCTTCGTCACGTCGCTGAGAATCACTTCTGCCATGAATGGTACCCTTTGAACTGGATATCGAATCCTTCAGTTTGTCTGTTTTACCCTTTGACCGACCCGGCGCCCACCCCGCGGATGAAGAACCGCATGGTGAACACGAACAGGATGATCAGCGGGATCGAAGCAACGGCGTAGGCGGCCATCGTCGGCCCCCAGACGCGAACGTACGCGCCTTCCAGGCGGAACAGCTGCACCGCGATGGGCAGACGCTCCGGATCGCGAATCACCAGCAGCGGAAGCAGGAAGTTGTTCCACACGCGGATGAACGACAGACACGCCAGCGTGGCGATGATCGAACCGTTCATGGGAATCACGATGTTCCAGATCTGCCCGAGGTGAGAGGCACCGTCCACCTCCGCCGCCTCGAACAACGCCTCCGGCGTGTCCTCGATGTAGTTGCGGAGAATATACAGGTTAAACACCTGGGCCGCCGAGGTTCCGGTCAGAATCAGTGCGGTGTAGGTATTCAGCAGGCTCAACTGGCGCAGCAAGACGAACAGGGGGATGAGGTTCGCCACCCCGGGCATGAGCATGAGCACCAGCAGCAACGACCAGAGCAGCTTTTTGAGCGGGAACTGGAACCGGGCGAAAACATACGCCGCCAGGATCGCCGCCGCCAGCGTGCAGCCGGTGGTGACCACCGCCAGGAAGATCGTGTTGGGAATCGAGGAATACACCGTGTTGAACCCGGTGCGGTAGTTCTCGCCAATCACGCCCGTCTGCTCGGCGGGGTTGGCGATCAGCCCCTGGGGGTACCACGGGTTCTGGTAGAACTCCTTGTTGGTCTTGGTGGAGATGTTCACCATCATGTACAGGGGGTAGAAGGCGGCCATCAGCACCAGCAGCACAAAGGCGTGCTTGAGGAACTCGGCGTTTCGGGTTTGTCCGACGCTTGCGGTGGCGCTCATTTCTCTACCCTCACGTACTTATTGTTCAGAAGCGTCAGGACCACGATCAGGGCGAACAGCATCAGGCCGATCGCACAGGCGTAGCCGGCCCGCATGTCGGTGAACGCCTTGCGGAACATGTACAACCCCGGCAGCATCACCGCGCCGCCCGGTCCGCCCGTGTCGCCCCAGATGATGTAGACCAGTCCCCAGCCCTTGAGGGTGTTGATGATCATCAGCACCAGGTTCAGCCTTACCTGCGTGGTAATCAGGGGAAGCTCGATGTTGAAGAACTTGCGAAGCCAGCCACACCCGTCGATGTCGGCGGCCTCGTAGACGCTCTGTTCGATGTTGCCCAGGCCCGCGAGGTACAGCAGCACACTGACCACGCCCACCCACGGGAACCCCCAGAAGACCATCGCCGGCAGGGCCAGGTTCGAGTCGCCCAGCCACGCCGGAGAGGCGTTGGCGAACGAGTCGGTCTTGCTCGTCCAGATCAACGTGGTGACGATCAGCACG